>PFJY01000150.1 GCA_002784065.1 Hydrogenophilales bacterium CG_4_10_14_3_um_filter_58_23
CCCCTTATCAGGGGAGCCTTAAAGGCTCCCCCCCCCCCTGACAAGGGGGGATTGAGGGGGGTTAGTTTAAGGTGTTACTGCGTACTAGTTATACAAGGGTGGGCCCCGTTTTTGTGCCCACGCGGTGAGCTATCCCCCATCCCCTAATCAGATACGCAGGTATTAAATAATTGACCTTTGGTTGACTTGCGTCAGTGAAATATGGCGCATTTGCGGCTATATTGATTATCACTGTGCCGATAAGCTGAAAAGCGTGTTTTTTGGCACGGGGGCATCGAATGTCGCGTATCGGTCTGGATGCAGTGAGACTGGTCGTGTGCGGGTTTATGTTTACAGCAAGGAGGAAGTTATGGCATCGGTTGCGATAGGAAGCAGCGAGCAATACAACTACGATATTGTTCGCAAATTCACCATCATGGCCCTGATCTGGGGCGCGGTGGGCATGCTGGTCGGGGTGTTGATCGCCTCGGAACTGGCGTGGCCTTTTTTAAATTTGGACATTCCTTACATCACCTTCGGTCGTTTGCGCCCGGTTCACACCGGTGCCGTGATTTTTGGCTTTGGCGGCAGCGCGCTGTTCGCCACCTCGTATTACGTCGTACAGCGCACCTGCCAGGCTCGCCTGCTGTCCGATGGCATGGCCAGCTTCACTTTCTGGGGCTGGCAGGCGATCATCGTGCTGGCCGCGCTGGGCGACGTGCTGGGCTATAGCCAGGGCCGCGAATATGCGGAAATGGAATGGCCGACCGACCTGCTGATCACCGTGGTTTGGGTGACCTACGCCATTGTTTACATCGGCACCATCATGAAGCGCAAGGAACCCCACATCTATGTGTCCAACTGGTTCTACCTCGCCTTCATCCTGGCAATCGCCTTGCTGCATATCTTTAATAACCTGGCGATTCCGGTCAGTTGGAACAAATCCTATCCGCTGTTCTCCGGCGCGCAGGATGCGATGACCCAGTGGTGGTACGGTCATAACGCGGTGGGCTTCTTCCTCACTGCCGCCTTCCTCGGCATGATGTATTACTTCGTGCCCAAGCAGGCCGGGCGCCCGATCTATTCCTACCGCCTGTCCATCGTCCACTTCTGGGCGCTGATCTTCATGTACATGTGGGCGGGTACTCACCATCTGCACTGGACTGCGATTCCCGACTGGTCGTCCACCCTGGCGGCAACTTTCTCCATCATGCTGCTGATGCCTTCCTGGGGCGGTATGATCAACGGCATCATGACCTTGTCCGGCGCCTGGGACAAGCTGCGCACCGACCCGATTCTGCGCTTCCTGATCGTGTCCCTGTCGTTCTACGGCATGTCCACCTTCGAAGGCCCGATGATGTCGCTGAAGGACGTGAATGCCTTGTCCCACTACACTGACTGGACCATAGGGCACGTCCATTCCGGCGCACTGGGCTTCGTCGCGATGATTTCCTTCGGCGCCATCTATCACATGCTGCCCCGTCTGTGGGATACCAAAATGCACAGCGTCAAGCTGATCAATGTGCATTTCTGGCTGGCCACCATCGGCACCCTGCTGTACATCACCGCGATGTGGATTTCCGGCATCATGCAGGGCCTGATGTGGCGTGCTTATGATGACTTCGGTAATTTGCAGTATTCCTTCGCCGAAACCGTTGCTGCCATGCATCCCTACTACGCCATGCGCGCCTTGGGCGGCGTTGTGTTTTTGACTGGCATGTTGCTGATGCTCTACAACTGCTTCATGACCATCAGCCAGGCGAAGAGCGTGCCTGCCGGTGGTTTGGCAGCTAGCGCAGCATAACGGGAATGAGGTGTTCTTTCACCACTATCCTCTCCCGTCTCGCCAGTGCGGGCAGTTTTGCTGCCGCCCTCGGCGGGAACACTCCCTGCGGGTGCCGGGAGAGGAAGCAAACGTGAAGGGCGCTTGTTTTGATCTGAGAGACGATGCTCCGCGGCGCGGGGCATCACTAAGCATAAGGAAAGATCATGTTCGATCATGGAAAAGTTGAAAAAAATCTGGGGCTGATGCTGGTGCTGGTGTTGCTCGCCATCAGTATCGGCGGGCTGATTGAAATCGTGCCGATGTTCTTCATCAAGGGTACCGTCGAGGATGTGAAAACGCCCGAGGGAATCAAGATGGTTCGCCCCTATAGTCCGCTGGAGAATCGCGGTCGCGACATCTACATCCGCGAGGGCTGTTACCTGTGCCATTCGCAGATGATCCGTCCGTTCCGCGATGAGGCCATGCGCTACGGGCATTATTCGCTGGCGGCTGAATCGCAGTATGACCATCCGTTCCAGTGGGGTTCCAAGCGGACAGGCCCGGATCTGGCACGAGTCGGCAAGAAATATTCCAACGAGTGGCAGGTGCAGCACTTGATCGCGCCGCGCTCGATGGTGCCCGAGTCGGTAATGCCCAACTATCCTTGGCTGATGCAGCCGCTGGATACTTCCGACGTGGCAGAGCGTATGAGCGTGCTGCGCATGACCGGCGTGCCCTACTCCAGCAACCAGGCCGAGTATGACAACAACGTCAAAGACTTCGGCGCGGAGGTGGCGAAAACGTTGCACATCCCCGACGCGCAGAAGAACCTGATCGAGCAGGCGCAAACCGGCCAATTTGACGGCAACCCTGCCGACGTGACCGAGATGGACGCGCTGGTGGCCTACCTGCAGGTGTTGGGCACGATGGTGGATTTCAGCAAATTCGACAATGACAGTTTCGTGAAATTCCGCTAAGGGGAATGAGATGGAATGGCTGATGTGGTTTACCCGGTTAGAAAATACCAAGCCGCTGGCGCTGGTGATTTTCTTCATTACGTTCTGCGCCATCCTGTTTTACGTGTATGGCAGCAAGAAGCGCGGCGAGCGACTGGAATCCTACAAGAACATGCCGCTCCAGGACGATTAAGTCAGGCCGATTAAATATTGATGCAAAGGAAAAATCATGAGTCAGGGAAACTCGCAAGAGAGCAAAGTGCAAACCACCGGCCACGTCTGGGACGGGGATTTGCAGGAGTTGAACAATCCGCTGCCCGCCTGGTGGCTGTGGTGCTTCTACGCCACCATCATTTTCTCGGTGGTGTACTGGGTGGCCTACCCGGCTTGGCCGCTGGGCAAGGGTTTTACCACTGGTGTGGCTACCATCACTTACAAGAACGACAAGGGTGTGGAGAAAACCACGCACTGGAACACTCGCGCACTGCTGATGAAAGACTTGCAGGATGGCCGTGAAAAGCAGAAGCCCTACTTCGACAAGGTCGCGGCCACGCCCTACGAGCAGATCGCCAGGAATCCCGAGTTGTCCAACTTCGTGGCCTCCGCCGGCAAAGTGTTGTTTGCAGACAACTGCGCCGCCTGCCATATGAGTGGTGGCCAGGGCAAGATGGCCTTTGCCCCCAATCTGACCGACGATAGCTGGATCTATGGCGGTACTCACGACAAGATCCAGGCATCCATCACCAATGGCCGTCACGGCATTATGCCGGCCAAGGGGGGCGCCAACCTCGACGAGGGTGAAATTGAAAGTCTCGCCAACTATGTGTTGAGCCTATCGGGCGAACAAATGGACGCAGCCAAAATCAAGTCTGGCGACGAGTTGTTCCACGGCAAGGGTGTCTGCTTCAGTTGCCACGGCGTGGATGGCAAGGGCAACCAGGACATCGGCTCGGCCAACCTGACCGACAAGATCTGGTTGTGGGCCGACGTGCCTGCCCAGAACAGTGCGGAAAAGAAAGTCGCTGCGGTCAAGGCGGTGATCGCCTCCGGTCTGAACAAGGGCGTGATGCCTGCCTGGAATAGCCGCCTCAGCGCTGACCAGATCAAGCTGCTGACGGTTTACGTACACGACGTGCTCGGCGGCGGTAGCCAGAAATAAAGCGCTCGCAGTGAACGTCTGGACCCCGGCCTAGTGGACGGGGTCTTTTTGTTTCAAAGAGATTGATTTTTGTCAGTGAGGCGTTTGGAATATTCGGATAATCTAATGTTCAGAACGGAACGAATTTGAACATTTTTAGCCCGGACATTTCATAAATTTGATTGATCCCATTGTAGGAGCGGCCTTGGCCGCGATTCCAGCGTTGGCAGTATCTCCGCAGTTTATCGCGGCCAAGGCCGCTCCTACAGGGACACAGCCATTTTTATGAAACATTCGGGTTAGCCAAATAACGGAAATTGACAGGATGGGGTCGTGAAGATGAAAAACTTGCAAGCAGGCGCAGAATCCGAAGAGTTATTCCAGAAGCGGATTCCGATATACACCCGATCGGTTAAAGGCACATTCCGTACCTTCAAGACTTCCGTAATGGCGCTGGCATTTACCGTCTATTTCCTCCTGCCCTGGCTGCCTTGGGCGCGCCAGGATGCGCCTGCGCAGGCCGTGTTGTTCGACATGGTGGGGCGGCGATTTTTCATTTTCAACCTGGTGTTCTATCCGCAGGATCTGATCTCACTCTCACTGCTGATGTTCATTGCAGCGGCTACGCTGTTCTTCGCAACCGGACTGGTAGGGAGGGCATTCTGCGGCTATTTTTGCTTCCAGACGGTGTGGACGGATGCTTTCATGCTGATCGAAAAATGGGTTCAGGGCGAGCGCCCGGCCCGCATTCGCCTTTACAAACAGCCATGGAATGTGGAGAAGGTGGCCAAATATGGCGCCACACACGGCTTATGGCTGCTTCTGGCCTTCATTACCGCCTACAGTTTCATCATGTACTACGGTTATGCACCCGAGCTGACCCGACGTTTCTTCGCTGGCGATCTGCCTTTTGTCGCCTATTTCACCGTGTTGATTTTAACCGTGACCACCTACGCGGCGGCTGGACTGGCGCGCGAGCAGGTATGCGTTTACATGTGCCCCTACGCACGTTTTCAGGGCGTGATGTACGAGCCGGAAACCCTGGCGCCTTACTATGACTTCCAGCGCGGCGAGGGGTCGGCAGGGCGCGCCGCGCCACACGCAGGGACCAGAACGCGCGAGGAGCGACAGGCACAGGGAATCGGCGACTGCACCGATTGCGGCTTGTGCGTGCAGGTGTGTCCGGCGGGTATCGATATCCGCAAAGGGTTGCAATACCAGTGTATTTCTTGCGGTTTGTGCGTCGATGCCTGCAACAACATCATGGATTCGGCAGGCTTCCCCCGTGGGCTGATCCGTTACGATTCGGAAATCAACATCGAAAGCAAGAATCCGGGCAAGCCGCATTTGGAGTGGCTGCGGTTGCGTACCTTGGGCTATGGCGTGGCGATCCTCGTGATGGTGGGTGTGCTGATATACAATATCGCCTCGCGTTCCGAGACCGAACTTTCCATACAGCCAGTGCGCCAACCGTTGTTCGTGGTGTTGTCGAACGGGGATATCCGCAACCGTTACCAGATCCACATTACCAACAAGTCGCAGGAAGTGCAGGAATACCGCATCGATGTACGCGGGATTCCGGAAGGTGCGGTAGACTTGGGAGAGATGCGCGAAGTCAGCGTGCGTCAGGGCAAGAGTTTGATGGTCCTGGCGAACGTCAGGCTTTCCCCCGCCATGGTGAGCCGGGTCAATGAAATCGAATTCGTCGTTACCCCACTGAAAAAGCCGGATCAGACAGTCATGAAGAAAACCCGCTTTTACGCCAAACATGAAGGATAAATAAGTGACAATGACCTTGTTCGGAGGGGCTGCACTAATCGCCCTGTTGTATTTTGGCCTGCGTCTGGCCGGTGTTCCCAACTACTGGCGTGGCGTGATCAGCGGTGCGCTGCCGACTCTGGCGATGCTGTTCTACAGCCTGGGCCACTGGCCGGGCGGCGACGTGGTGGCAATGCATCTGGCGCTGTACGTCGCCACGGCGATCATGCTGACCCTGACGGGTGATCGAAAGGCCGGGGAGCCGCAGCAGCGGATGCACTGGATTCCGAAGATTATCGTTGGCTTCTTTCTGACGCTGGCGCTGTTGATGGCGGCATTCGTCTCGATTTCAATTAACGGCCTGCCGCCGTCGGTCGCCCAATGGTTTATGCCTAATGTTGGAGGCAAGCCAATTTATACCGCTTTTTCCGGAGAGGTCCCGCATGACGAGGCGGCGGCCAAGGTGGTCGGCCAGTACATGAAGAAATCCGAGCGGCAACGCCAGCTTGGCTGGCGGATCGAGGTGGCCGGTCTCGACCAGCTTAAGCTCGGCCAGGCCCGTGAAGTGACCGTCAGCGCCAGCGATAGCGCGCAGCAGCCGCTCGAGGGCGCGGCCGTGACGCTCACCATCAAGCGCCCGGGCGACGGCGCGGACAAAGGAACATTGGCCAAGCTGAGCCCTTCCGCGCCGGGGCGTTATCGCGCGCTGGTCGGGATGGATCGGCCTGGCCTGTGGGTGGCGGTGCTGCTGATCGAGCGCGGCCAGGACAAGTTCGAAACGGCTAAAGAGATTATCGTCCCGACACTCTGATGAGCGGCGACGAAAAGACCTGCTACCACTGCGCTCTGCCCGTTCCGGCCAGCGCGCATTACCCCGTAATCATAGCAGGCGAGTCGCGCGAGATGTGCTGTCGCGGCTGTCAGGCCGTGGCGCAGACCATCGTCGACAACGGGCTGACCGACTATTACCGTCATCGCACCGCATTGCCCGGGATCGGCCACGAAGTGGTGCCGGAGGAAGTGCGGAAGCTGGCGCTTTACGACCACCCCAGCATCCAGAAAAGCTTTGTCAGGCAAGAGGGCGAGCACGTCAAGGAAGCCTCGTTGATCCTCGAAGGCATTACCTGCGCCGCCTGCATCTGGCTCAACGAGCGGCACCTCAGGCAACTGCCCGGCGTGCTGCAGGTTCAGGTCAACTATGCCACCCACCGCGCCCGCATTACCTGGGATGACCAGGCGATCCATCTCAGCAAAATCCTCGAAGAAATCCAGTTGCTCGGCTACAACGCCCACCCCTTCAGCGCCGAACGCCAGGAAAATTTGCGCCGGACGCAGCGGTCAAAAGATTTGCGCCGAATCGCCATTGCCGGACTATCCTCCGGCCAGGTAATGATGCTGGCGGTGGCGCTGTACGCCGGCGCCGCATTCGGCATGGAGGACAGCACGGCTGCGCTGCTGCGCTATTTCAGCCTGGTGCTGACGCTGCCGGTGGTGTTCTATGCCGCTTTGCCATTCTACCAGAGTGCATGGAATGCCTTGCTCGGGAAGCGCCTGAACATGGACGTGCCGGTTTCCCTGGCCGTGATCGGCGCTTTCGCCGGCAGCGCCTGGGCCACGCTACAGGGCCACGGTGTCGTGTACTACGACGCCACCACCATGTTTTGCCTGTTCCTTCTTGCCAGTCGTTTTCTCGAACACGGCGCCCAGGAAAAGTCGGTCGAAGCGGCGGAGAACCTGCTCAAGCTTGCGCCGGCAATGGCTACCAGGGTATTGGATGGCGGCCAGCACCAGCCAGTGCCGGTGCTGGAACTTTCCGAGGGAGACATCATCCTGGCCAAGCCGGGCGAATCCATCGCAGCCGACGCCGAAGTGATCGAAGGCGAGAGCACGGTGGATGAGGCGCTGTTGACCGGCGAGAGCCGCCCGGTGCCGAAGCGCGCCGGGGCGCGGGTGATTGCTGGCAGCATCAATCTGGAAGGACCGCTGCTGCTCCGCGTGACCGGAGTGGGGGAAAACACCGTGCTGGCGGGTATCGTCCGCCTGCTTGACCGGGCGGTGGCGGAGAAGCCGCGCCTGGCGCAGCTTGCCGATCGGGTGGCGGGCCATTTCACGGTCGGCCTGCTGGTTTTGACGGCGATAGTCGGAGCCGCCTGGTGGTGGCTTGCGCCCGGGCAGGCATTCGGAACCATGTTGTCGGTGCTGGTGGTGACCTGTCCGTGCGCGTTGTCGCTAGCCGCGCCTACGGCCTTCGCCGCCGCCGGTTCGCACCTGCTGAGCCACGGCATATTGCTGACGCGCGGCCACGCCCTGGAAACCCTGGCCAAGGTCAATCATGTGGTCTTCGACAAGACGGGTACCCTCACATTCGGCAAGCCGGTTCTAGCGCGCACCGTCACATTTTCAGACGTGGACGAAGAGCGCTGTCTGTTGCTCGCGGCCAGCCTGGAACAGGCTTCGGAGCATCCGCTGGCGCAGAGTTTTCTGAACCGGGTCGCCGGCACGGACTTGATTGCGGTTCAGGAGGCGCAGAACCTGCCGGGCCAAGGAGTAAGCGGCTTCATCGCCAGCGTGCGCTATACTTTGGGCAATGCCGCTTTGGCTGGGTTCGAGCCGGCGGCGCTGCCGAGCGATCTGCCTGAAGGCGCTACGCGGGTGTGGTTGTGTGATGAGCATCGTGTTATGGCGGTGTTCGTGCTGTCCGATGGCCTGCGGCCACAGGCCAGAGAGCTGGTCGGGCAGCTCAAGGCAGCGGGGGTGCAGGTCACCATCCTGAGCGGCGATACCGCCGACACGGTGGCCCACGTCGCCGCCGAGGCCGGTATCGAATCCTGGCAGGCCGCGCTGCGACCGGAAGACAAACTCAAGGCGCTGCGCGAACTTCAGCAGCGAGGCAATGTCGTAGCGATGGTGGGCGACGGCGTCAACGATGCGCCGGTACTCGCCGGGGCCGATGTATCCATCGCCATGGGCGGCGGCACACAAGTTGCGCGGGCCAGCAGCGACATCGTATTATTGACGGAAAATCTGCTGGATATCCAGCGCGCCCTGCAGACCGGCCATGCGAGTATCGCCGTGATGCGCCAGAATTTCGTCTGGGCGGTCGTTTACAATTTGCTTGCGCTGCCCTTTGCCGCAGCCGGGATGATACCGCCGTGGCTGGCTTCCATCGGCATGTCGACCAGTTCGCTGGTGGTGGTGCTGAACGCGCTGCGCCTGCGCTGATTGAGGAGGTAAGAAATGACACCGATACTGATCTATCTGCTGGGTATGGCTGCGGTGATGATTATCGTCGCCGGGTTCGGCATTTTCTGGGCCATCAAAAATGGCCAGTTTGATGACATGGAAGGCCCTGCCCAGCGCATCCTGATGGATGATGACGATCCCCGTATTCCGCGCTATTCCGACTCGCGAACAAAACGATGAGGCGTGTTGAAGGGGAGAGCGGTTTGAGCTAAAATTGCCCTGTAATTAACCCGGATGTTTCATAAATTGACACATGCCCTTGCTGGTCTTTTGTCGCCTAGAGGCGC
>PFJY01000023.1 GCA_002784065.1 Hydrogenophilales bacterium CG_4_10_14_3_um_filter_58_23
ATGGCGCTTGGCGGGGCGGCTTAACAACATGATTTGCGAAAAGAGCCTTCATTATCGGGGGCGTGCGCTACTGCTGCATGAAAGTTAGGATGGTAGCCAGCTGTAAAAAGGAGCAGGTTGTGAGCGAACAGAAGCGAAAGAATTTCAGCGGACAATTCAAGGCTAAGGTGGAGCTTGAGGCGCACCGTGGGGTCAAGACGATAAACAAGATCGCCCAGGACTTTGGGGTGCATCCGACCCAAGCGTGGTTGTGGAAGAAGGAGTTGCAAGAATCGGGCGGAATGAAAATTACCGGGCGGGATTTGCACCCGCTGAAAGACAGCGCCTTGGCACGGCGCACGTTAAACTTGGGTTAAGGAAACAACTTGCCGGGATTGAGTAGCCCGTTGGGGTCGAATACCTGCTTGATCTGTTTCATCAGCGCCATGGTGGTCGCATCAATCTCGCGCCCCACATAGGCGCGCTTTTCGCGGCCCACGCCGTGCTCGCCGGAAAGCGTGCCGCCGAGCTTCAATACCAGGTCAAAAACCTCGTCCAGACAGGCTATGCCCCGCCGCATTTCGTCGGAATCGTCCGGGTTGATCAGCAGGTTGACGTGGATGTTGCCATTACCAGCATGGCCGAAATTCACGTTGGCCACGCGGTATTTCCGGCTCAACTCTCCCAGCCCCTGTAGCAGCTCCGGCAGCCTTGAAACCGGCACGACGATGTCCTCGTTGATCTTCTTCGGGGCAATGTCGCGCAATAGGGGCGAGAGAGCCTTGCGCACCGCCCACAGCCCAGCGGGGTCGGCGGTGGATTCTGCCGTAATCAGGCCGTCGTTTCTGCACGCCAGGCGGATGGCCTCTGCGCTGTCGGCAATTTCTGCGCTTCCTCCATCCACTTCGATCATCAGCATGGCGTGTGAGTTTTCCGGCAGCAGGCCGGGATGGCGACCGCGTATCAGGTCGAGCGCCGCGCTGTCGAGAAATTCAAGCGCGCTGGGGATATGCGGTTGCGCCATAATTGCGGTGATCGCCTTGGCGCAGTGGGTGATATCGGCATAGTGTGCGGTGATACCGCCCACCGATTGCGGTAGCGGGGTAAGTTTGAGAGTGGCCTCGGTAATCACTGCCAGCGTACCTTCCGAACCGATGATCAGGCGCGTCAGATCGTAGCCGACCACGCCCTTGGTGGTCGCGCAGCCGGTCTTGATGATTTCGCCGCTGCCGGTCACCGCTTTTAATCCCAGCACATGGTCGCGAGTGACTCCATATTTAACGGCATGGGGGCCGGCGGCGCAGGTGGCGAGGTTGCCGCCGATGCTGCAATACGCGCTGCTGGAAGGGTCGGGTGGCCAAAAAAAGCCGTGCTGTTTTGCGGCTTCCTGGATTTCCTGGTTGAGCACGCCGGGCTCGGCGACGATCATCCGGTTGGCGGGGTCAACGTGAATGATGTTGCGCATGCGCTCCAGCGACAATGCCAGGCCACCGCTTTCGGGAATGCTGCCGCCGACAGTGCCGGTGCCCCTGCCGCGCGGGGTAACCGGCACACTGCATTGGTTGCAAAGCAGGATGATGTCCCGCACCTGCCCGGTGTTGAGCGCAAACGCCACCGCTTCGGGCGGAAATATCTTGCGGCTGTTGTCGTAGGCGTAGGCATAGCAGTCCACCGGATCGGTGAAAAGATTGTCCTGGCCGACAATGGCTTGAAGCTGGCTGGTGAAATCGGCTGGAAACATCAAAGACTGCGTATCTTTGACAGTGTCGCGGTGGTGGAGCGCTCGTGCAGGAACGGAATCGAATGGACTGTCCCGCCCCAGCTCAGCACTTCCCTCGCGCCGACGATGTCGGTGATGGCCCAGTCGCCGCCTTTCACCAGCACATCCGGCTTGCAGGCAAGGATCAGGTTGAGCGGTGTGTCCTCATCGAACCCTATGACCAGGCTGACGCTTTCCAGCGCTGCCAGCACCGTCATGCGGTCATCCTGATTGTTGATTGGGCGATCAAAGCCTTTACCCAGGCGCTTTACCGAAGCATCCGTGTTGACCCCGACGATCAGGCTGGCACCCAGCGTATGCGCCTGTGCCAGATAGGTGACATGGCCGCGATGGAGAATGTCGAAACAGCCGTTGGTGAACACCAGAGGGCGCTGCAGAGTGGCAATGCGCTCCGCCAGGCGCTCGGGCGCACAGATTTTGTCCTCGAATGTCGGTGCGGCAAAGGGGCGCATCAGTCGATATATTCGAACACCTTGACCACCTTCTGCACGCCACTGGTGGTGCGGGCGATTTCCACGGCATTTTCCGCTTCCTTGCGGGTCACCATGCCGAGCAGATAGACCACGCTGTTTTCCGTCACCACCTTGACGTGATTGGCCTGGAATTTCCCTAGATCCACAAAGCGTACCTTGATCTTGGAGGTCAGGTAAGTGTCGTTGCTGCGGGAGGTATAGGAGCTGCCGACGGCAATAACGAGTTCGTTGAGGACATTGCGGACATTGGGAACGGCGCGGACGATTTTTTCTGCTTCCTGCTTGGCGGCGTCGGTCAGAACCTGACCGGTCATCAGGACAGTACGGTTGTAGCTGGTGATGTTAATGTGAATCGTGTTCTTGAATTTTTCGTCGAGACGGTTGGAAGCTTTCAGCTCGATACCTTGATCCTCGATAAAAGTGCCGGAAGTGCGGCGATCCTCGGCCATCAAAACACCCGTTCCTGCCCCAGCTGCAACGACCGGGAAGCACCCTTGCAGGTTGATGACGGAAAAGGCCATAACAATCAGATAGACGTAACGCATTATTCAACTCCTAGTAAAAGACAATCAATGGCATCGCACAGGCAGTGGATGGCCGTAATATGGATTTCCTGCGTGTGCGCGGTGCGGTCGCCCGGCGCGCACAGGTGGATGTCGCCCGGCATCAGAATTTCGGCCATCTGGCCGCCGCCCCTGCCGGTCAGCGCGATCACGTTCATACCGCGGTCGTGGGCTGCGTTTATCGCCTGGATCACGTTGCGGGAATTGCCGCTGGTGGAAATAGCCAGCAGCAGGTCGCCGGAGTGCCCCAGTGCTCGTATCTGCTTGGAAAAAACCTGATCGAAATCGTAGTCGTTGGCAATCGAAGTGAGGGTCGAAGCGTCGGTGGTCAAAGCGATCGCGGCGAGTCCTGGGCGCTCCATCTCGAAGCGGTTGAGCATTTCTGCGGAGAAATGCTGGGCGTCCGCCGCCGAGCCGCCATTGCCGCAGGCAAGAATTTTGCCATCGGCCAGCAGGCACTGCACGACACGTTCCGCCGTATCGGCAATCGGTGCCGCGAGGAGATCCATCGCCTGCAATTTGAGGTGGGCGCTCTCGGTAAAGTGGTGGCTGATTCGGCTGATTAAATCCATGTTTGTTAGTCGTTAGTTTGTGGGCACGTTTTTGTGCCCACGCGGAATATCGCCGTTGATCGCGTGGGCACAAAAACGTGCCCACTCTACCAAGCTGACAGCTCGTTATTCTCCAAAGGCATTCCTGATCCACTCGATGTCATTATCCCGCAGGCCGCGCAACAATACCACATCAAAGCGGCAGGCGGGGGATGCGCGCAGCCGCTGCAAATAATGCCGGGCGGTAAGCACCAGCTTGTGTTGCTTGCGGGCAGTGATGCTGGCCGCAGCCCCACCGAATGCCTCGTTTCCGCGCAACCGGACTTCGACGAACACCAGCGTGTTCTGATCCTTGCAGACCAGGTCGATCTCGCCGAAGCGGCAGCGATAGTTGGTTTCAACCAGCTTCAGCCCCTGCCGCTGCAGGAAGGCTGCGGCTAGTCGCTCTGCTTCGGCGCCCTTATTGCCTGGGCTCGCCAAGATTGTTCGGGTCGGCGAACTCAGTGGCTACTGCTGTCCCCTCCCTGAATTGCGCGGCCGCCATTTCATGCTGGAACTGGTGGCCGCCAAGGCTGATCTGGCCGGTCACGCCGTCCAGCACGCTGCCTTCCCCAGGCTGTGGGTTCTGCGCCATGATGGTGGCGATACGAAAGGCGTCGATGCCCAGTGCGTAAAGCCGTTCCTGCTCGATGCTGAAGTTCTCGACGCGCGGGTACACCATTACGGCGGGATGGTCGGGCACCAGCAACCAAGGCATTTCGGAAAATAAGATGCCATTCAGGTCGATATTTCGACCGATTTCCTGTTTGCCGCCAAAGACCATTGAGGTCGCGTAGGTCGGCGTGTTGGCATCCAGATAGGGGCGAACCAAGCGAGCCCGATTGGCGTCGGCAGCAAGAAAGATGATGTCCGACCGATGGTTGATGACCATATCGCGCACTGCGGGGAACTGGGTCAGTTCGGGGGAAAAGCTGGCTTGCGCCAGCAGCTTTCCGCCCAGCCCGCGCCATGCTTCGGCAAATGCCCGCTGTACCCGTTTTGCCAGCGGCGTATTGGCGGTAACGGTCAGGGCAGTGCGCCAGCCGCCGTTAAAGGCGCGGCGTGCGGCCTGGCGCGCTTCGCCCTCCGCAGTCAGGCCGAACAGGTAAAGGTTTTCAGGAAGAACAGCTTCCCCTTCCGGATAATTCAGGGCCAGTGTCGGCACCGTAACCAGACCGCTTCTCGCCAGCGCAGTGACGGCATTACGGGTCAATGGCCCGATCACGATTTTGGCACCGGCTTGCAATGCCTGCCGGTATGCGGACACAATATCCTCAATCTGGTCGCCGGTAGGATAGACTTGCAGCGGCAGCATGACCGGGCTCTGAATGCTGGAAGCGGCAATGACACCCTGTCTGACCGCCTCGGCAGCCGGCCCGAACGCGGCCGACTTAAGCGGCAACAGCAGTGAGATATGGGGTTTCTGGCCTTCTCTCTGCGGCGGTGTAAAAGCCTCCGGCGGAAGCTGCATAGCCAGCGGGAAGGTTTGTGCGACCGGTGACTCGGTTTTTGGGGCGGATATTGCCGGTGCTGGGGCGATTTGCGCGGATGCGGCGATGGGCAGGGCTTCACTGACCGGTGCGGGTTTTGTCTGGGTGGCGCAGCCGCTATTGAATGCGGCAAACAGGATAATCAGAAAGGCGGCGACACGTTGCATCAGGAAAATAACCCGGCAGGCAAAAGCCTATTATATGTAGTTGCCACACCAATTGGAAATCTGCAGGACATTACCCTGCGCGCACTGGACATTCTGCGTAGCGTAGACGCCATCGCCGCCGAGGACACACGCAACACCACCCGCCTGCTCAACCACTTCGCCATCAGCGCCAAACTGATCGCCGTGCATGAACACAACGAATACCAGGCCGCCACGCGGCTGATCGAAATGCTCCAGTCCGGCAAGTCGGTCGCGCTGGTATCCGATGCCGGCACGCCGGCGGTGAGCGATCCCGGTGCCTACCTGGTTGCCAAGGTGCGCGGGGCCGGTCTGCGCGTCGTGCCTATCCCCGGCGCGAATGCGGCGATCACCGCCTTTTCGGCGGCGGGGATCATCGCGCCGCATTTCCTATTCTATGGCTTTCTGCCGCACGGCGCATCGGAGCGCAAGCGCGAGCTCGCCGCGCTGAAGACGATGCCTCATACCCTGGCGTTTTACGAATCGCCTCACCGCATTCTCGCCAGCATGGCCGATCTGCGAGAAGTGCTGGGCGGCGCTCGCACCGTCACCATCGCGCGAGAGCTGACCAAGGTTTTCGAAACCATCCATACCTGTACGCTGGAAGAGGCGCTGGACTGGCTGGAGGCCGACACTAACCAGCAGAAGGGCGAATTCGTCCTGCTGGTGTCGGGGGCGGAAGTGACAAAGGAAGAGGGGATAGGCGAGGAAGCGCAACGCATCCTGCAACTGCTGCTTGCGGAAATGCCGCTGAAACAGGCGGTAAAGCTGGCCACCGAGATCAGCGGCGAGAAGAAAAATGCGCTGTACGAACTGGCGTTGCAGTTGAAAAAGGGTGAGGGGTGAGGAGAAAACATTAGGGGCCGACCACAGCTGGGCATCGAACAGGGCGGGGTCGAGCTCCGCCAGTATCTGTCCTTTCACCCGGCTGTTGAAATCCGCGTTAAGCTTCTTCACCGTGCCGGACACACCTGGGTGCCCACGTTCACCAGCGCCACTGGGCTAAGGGTGCCATTGGCCGAGATGGACTGAACAATACCACCGCAGTCGACTACCTGGGTTTTGTACTTTTCCTGGGATGGTTTGGCACTCTGGTTCTTCCAATAATAGGCTCCACCAGTAGCGACGGTGAGTGCGAGAAAAACAGGCGGGATTCGGATGGGGAGGGTTAAGGGTATAGGCTTCTTCTGCAGAGAAAAAATTTATTGCAGTTGCCAGCCTATCTTGCCCTTTTCAATTCAAGCGATGCCGGCATTGCCCTTTACCCCGATCAACCTGGGCAGGTTGAGCTTGCGCGGCGTGATGACCTTCTTGTCGCGCAAGTAGCTCGCCACGACGTCCCAAATCGGCTCGCCGGTAGCACCTTCGGCCACCGGCGCCCAACCCGCCACCTTGTATTTCTTGTTGGGATCGACTGGCTTGCCTTTCAGGGTCATGTTGTTGATGCGTTTGCCGAAGCCCTGCCGCAAATCGCAGGTATAGCTGATGCCGCCAACGCGCACCATGTCGCCGCCCTGCTGCTTGTAGGGATCGGCGTTGAACAGGTTGTCGCCAACATCTTCCATGATGTCCTTGATCATCTTGCCGCTCATCTCGGTCAGCGTGGTATAGGGATAGGTAATCGCCGTCTGATCCATCACATGCTCCATGGTGATGGTGTCGCCCGGCAACAGCGAAGTGCCCCAGCGGAAGCCGGGAGAGAAAGCCGCGTCCGCGTCTTTCACTTCCATCATGGCATCCAGAATCAATTGATCGAAAGTGCCGTTGAAGTTGCCACGGCGATACAGCGTCCCCTCCGTGACGGCCAGTTTCTCCGCCAGCTTGGCTTCGTAGGGCGCGCGAACTTTCTGGATCAGCCCCGCCATTTCCGCGTCCGGCTCGATCAGGTTGGCAAACACTGGCAGCAGCTTGTATTTGAAACCGGCTACCTTGCCATTCTTTACGTCGAAATCCAGCACGCCAAGAAACTTGCCATTTGAACCGGCGTTGGTCACCAGTGTCTGTCCCCCGGCATTCTTGATAATGGACGGAGCAGGCACGCCATCGTGGGTATGGCCGCCAAAAATGGCATCGATACCGGTGACACGGCCAGCCATTTTCAAATCCACATCCATGCCGTTGTGGGACAGCACCACTACGACCTGGGCGCCCTTGGCTCGAACCTCATCCACCACCTTCTGCATATTGTCGTCCTGGATGCCGAAGCTCCAGTCCGGGGTCATGTAACGCGGGTTGGCAATCGGCGTGTAGGGAAAGGCCTGGCCGATGATCGCAACCGGAATGCCATTGATATGCTTGATGACGTAGGGTTGGAACACCGGGTCGCCGAAGTCGTTGGTCTTGATATTCTGCGCCAGAAAATCTATCTTGCCCTTGAAATCGTTGTCCACGATCTGCTTGACGCGCGCAGCGCCCAAAGTGAATTCCCAGTGCCCGGTCATGACGTCCACGCCGAGCAGCTTACCGGCGTCCACCATGTCCTGCCCCTTGGTCCACAGCGCCGTGCCGGAACCCTGCCAGGTATCGCCGCCATCCAGCAGCAGCGCGCCCGGACGGCTGGCGCGAACTTTTTTCACCAGCGTGGACAAATGGGCAAACCCACCGACTTTGCCGTAGGTGAGGGAGGCCTTCTCGAAATTGAGATAAGTGAAGGCATGGGCCTCGACCGTACCGGGCCGGATGCCGAACGCCTTGAGCAGCTTTTCGCCGACCAGGTGCGGCGGCCTGTTGTGGCTAACACCCAGGCCGATATTCACGTTGGGCTCGCGGAAGTAAATCGGCATCAACTGTGCATGACAATCGGTCATATGCATCAGTGATACGTTGCCGAATGAGGGCAAATCGTAAAAGCTTCCAGCGTGGCTGGCAGACAAAGCCTGCCGACTGTTCAGCGCGAAGCCGGATGCGGCGGCTACTGCCAGGATCTGAAGAAATTCGCGGCGATTCATGGACATGCGGTATCTCCAACAAAAGTCAGGCGATAGGATGGATAAGAGGGGCGACAAGCGAAGTCAGCGAAGCAGAAATTCACTACCCGCATCGCTCACCACGCCTTTGGACTAATTTATTTTCTGAATACCGGCGTCTGCATCGGCAGGTCGTTGCTCATATAAGTCATGAAATATTCGAGGTTGTTGTACTCTTCGCTGTTGAATTCCAGCGGCGCTGCTCGAGTATTCTTCTGACACTGACGAAAACGCCCTTGCAGGGTAACCAGATTCGTCCCGGCGCGAAATTCCGGCCAATGCGCGGCCTGCCCGATCAATGGGGAGAGCTGTTCGCTGCGGATGAAGCTACCGACTTCACCGACATGGCAAGATGCGCAAGAGAAATTCAGCTGGCCACGGCGGCTATAGTAAAGTGTCTTGCCTTTTTCATACGCCGCCAGGGCAACAGGGCCCTCCACCTTGACCTGCACTTTCATCCCGTCCGACAAACTCTTTGCATAAGCCGACAACAACCCGAGTGCACTGCTGCCATATTTCAACTCCGCTTCGCCATTGCGCCGCAAGCAGGCATTGAGGGCGTTCTCGAAGGTCACTACTTTGCCGCTGGCATTATCGAATTGGGGATAATTACCCGCCACATTCTTGCCGCCATCGGCAAAACAACTGGCGAAATTTTTGCCGTTCTTGAAGGGCTTTTCCCAGGCTTTCTTGGCATTATCGAGATCGTTGAGGTAAGGGGGAAAATCCATAATGCTTTCATACTGGGCCTTGGCATCTTTATTCAATGCCAAAGCACCCAGCACATAATCTTCAAACTTTACGCCAGAAAGAGCCCCTTTTGTATCCTTGATCAAGGCACTGCGATCCTCAGCAGGCCCGGCGCTCGCAGCAAAGCTGGCGCCCAGGAACAGGCAGGCCAGAAAGGCAGTGGGTCTCCGTTTCATCATCATTCCTTTCGCAGAAATCGCTATATTTTTGGCTCTTTTCGCAAATCATGTTGT
>PFJY01000061.1 GCA_002784065.1 Hydrogenophilales bacterium CG_4_10_14_3_um_filter_58_23
CTATCTTATTGGGAGGATAAACGCATCCCACGCTCCAAAGCTGTAAATCCGGAAAACAGCCTGCCCAGAAAGTCACGCAAACCGCTCCTTCAGACGGGGATTGTGGCGCTGTTCGGCGAAGTGCTGGCGGACAGGTTTCCCGACCGCTCCGTACTGGGAGGCGCGCCTTTCAACGTAGCCCGCCATCTGCGAGCGTTCGGCCTGCATCCGGTGCTGATCACACGCACCGGCAATGATGAACTGCGGGAAGAGCTGCTTGCCAGCATGGCACGGTTTGAAATGGACACCCTGGGCGTGCAGTGCGACCCCGCTCATCCGACCGGCCAGGTGATGGTACGCATGGAGCAGGGCGGACACCGCTTCGAGATTCCTCCCGACCAGGCTTACGATTTCATTCATGCCGGGGTAACACGTTTGGTTGCCCTGTCAACCCAGCCGGAGCTGATCTATTTCGGAACCCTGGCGCAGCGCCACAAGATTTCGCGGCAAGCCCTGAACAGCCTGTTTCGGAGTGTCGGCGCGCCGCGCCTGCTGGACGTCAATCTGCGCGAGCCTTGGTACGACGCGCAAACACTGAAACGCTCGCTGCTTCGCGCCGACCTGGTAAAAATAAACCACGAGGAACTGGCAAGCATCGCCCGGCAACTGCAGTTGCCGGGCGACAACGCAACCGCGCAGGCGGCGACGCTGATCAAGCAGTTTTCCCTGGAAAGGGTGCTGGTCACCTGCGGCGCGCAAGGCGCCTGGCAATTGACTGCTGATGGCACGCAGACGCGCGCCGAAGGCACTGCGCCAGCTGGCGGCATTATCGACACGGTGGGCGCAGGGGATGGCTTCGCCGCCGTATTCATCCTTGGTATGCTACGAGGCTGGCCGGCCAGCCTCACCCTGTCGCGGGCCAACCGCTTTGCCGCAGCCCTGTGCGGAATTCGCGGCGCCATTCCGGATGAGTCAAGTTTTTACCGGCCATTTCAAAAAGAATGGGAAATTCGATGATATCCAGCAAAAGCGAAAACCCCTTGTACATCCTGTTGATCAGCGTGCACGGCCTGATCCGGGGCAAGGACTTGGAACTGGGACGCGATGCCGATACCGGCGGACAAACCACCTACGTGGTCGAACTGGCGCGGGCCCTGGCGCGTCATCATGAAATCGAGCAAGTGGATTTGCTCACCCGTCTGGTCGAGGACCCTGCAGTGTCGCTGGACTATGCCCAGGCTGAGGAATCGATCGAGATCGGAGCGCGCATCCTGCGCCTTCCTTTTGGCCCGCGCCGTTATTTGCGCAAGGAACTACTCTGGCCGCATCTGGATCAGATGGTTGACCGTTGCCTGCATCTCTTGCGCCAGCAGGGCCGATTGCCGGATCTGATCCACACCCACTACGCCGATGCCGGCTACGTGGGACAGCAGCTTTCCTTGCTGCTGGGCATTCCCCAGGTACACACCGGTCATTCGCTCGGCCGGCCGAAGCGCGAGCGGCTGCTGGCGAGCGGCCGTAAGGCACCGGCCATCGAGCGCCAGTTCCATCTGGCGCGTCGCATTGCCGCAGAGGAGGATGTGCTTGCCCACGCTTCCCTGGTGGTGACCAGCACCCGCCAGGAAGTCGTCGATCAGTACGGCATGTATCAGAATCATGACCCGAAACGCAGCGTCGTTCTCCCGCCAGGCACCGATACCTCGCGGTTTTCTCCCCCAGGCCGAAAAAAGATCGACCCCCGGTTGCTCGGCATGGTGGACCGTTTCCTGACAGAACCGGAAAAACCGATGATTCTAACGATATGCCGCCCGGACACGCGCAAGAACCTGCAGGGCCTGGTTTCCGCATATGGACAGGATGCGCGCTTGCAGGAGACCGCGAATCTGGTGATCGTGGCCGGCAATCGCGACGACATCCGCGACCTGGACGAAGCCCAGCAGAAAGTCCTCGGCGACCTGCTTCTCGATATCGATCGCTACGACCTGTGGGGCAAGGTGGCCATCCCGAAACATCACTCCGCTGAGGACGTGCCGGAGCTTTACCGCATGGCGGCGCGCCGCTGCGGCATTTTCGTCAACCCGGCCCTGACCGAGCCTTTCGGCCTGACCCTGATCGAAGCCGCTGCCAGCGGACTGCCCTTCGTCGCCACCGAAGACGGCGGACCGCAGGACATTGTCGGCAACTGCCGCAACGGTTTGCTGATAAACCCTCTCGACCAGACCGCCATTGCCGAAGCGCTGAACATGGCCCTGTCCGACAGAAAACAATGGCGAAGTTGGGCTAAAAACGGGTTGGCCGGCGTGCGTCGCCATTACAGCTGGGATGCCCACGTCGCAAAATACATGAAGGCAGTGCGCCATCTGCTGCGCCGCGACCGCAAGCGCATGCGCCGCCAGCTCGCATCCTCCCGGCAGCCGGATAAATCCCCCATGCCATTGGTGCGGCGGATCCTGGTCAGTGACATCGACAACACCCTGGTCGGTCATAAGGAAAGCCTGAAGGAGCTGGTTGCATGGCTGCGCGGCCACGCCGGAACCGTCGCCTTCGGCATCGCCACCGGACGCAGGCTGGAAAGCGCGGTCAAGGTGCTCAAGAAATGGCGCGTACCGCTGCCGAATGTGCTGATCACTTCGGTGGGTAGCGAAATCAACTATGGGCCAAAACTGCGCCCGGATATCGGATGGGCCAACCACATACGCCACTTGTGGCGGCGTGAGGCACTGGCGGAGGTGCTGGCCGACGTGCCGGGGCTGGTGTTGCAACCGTATGAAAACCAGCGCGAATTCAAGCTGAGCTACAACGTAACGCCGGACCGTATGCCGCCGCTCAAAAAACTCTACAGCTTGCTGCATGAGTACCATCTTCATGCCAGGTTGATCTATTCGCACCAGGAGTTTCTCGACGTACTGCCGGTGCGCGCTTCCAAGGGACACGCCGTCCGTTACCTGGCCTACAAATGGGGAATTCCGTTGCGCAGCTTCCTGGTGGCCGGCGACTCCGGCAACGACGAGGAAATGCTGGTCGGTGACACCCTCGGTGTGGTGGTCGGCAACCACAGCCCGGAGCTCGAGCCGCTGCGCGGCCTGGAACAGATCTATTTTGCCCGTGGCCATTGTGCCAGCGGCATCCTGGAAGGACTCGACCACTATGGCTTCGATGGGGAAAACCCAGCAGAGAATTCAAAGGTGGTTCGGCATGACAGAAAAAATGATTGAAGAGTTAGGCGCTTACGCGCAAGAGAATCGGGACCCGGTCTACGCTCTGCTGCGCAGGTATTTCGCGCAAAACCGTCCTTTCCTGCTGCAGTCCGACCTGCGCGAGGAGTTTGCCGCGCTGTGCCGCGAGCATGACCAGGCCGATCTGGCGGCAACCCATCTCGGTCATTTCGTGGCACGCCTCCAGGAAGGCATTTTTCACGCGCCATGGGCCTACTTCGCCGCGCGGCCAGGTGCGGCGCAATGGGTCTATCTGCGCATCCATGGCGATTCGGTGATTCCCGAGCAGATCAGCACCTCGGAATTCCTGCGCTTCAAGGAAATGCAGGTGGATCATTCGGATGCGCCGGTGCTGGAGGTCGATTTCGGGCCTTTCGGGCGCGGCTTCCCTCGGATCAAGGAACCGCGCTCCATCGGTCAGGGCATGATCTTCCTCAACCGGCAGTTGTCCAGCGACATGTTCAACCGGCCGCAGGACGGCGCTGAAAAACTCCTGAATTTTCTTAGCGTCCATGCCATCGACGGCCAGCAATTGATGCTGAACGGGGATTTTAGCGATGCGGCAGCCCTGCGCGTAGCGCTACGACGCGCACTCGGTGAATTGGAAAAAATCGGGGAGGATACGCCGTGGACGAATTTGTCCGAGAAGCTGGGCAAACTGGGTTTCGCGCCCGGCTGGGGCGACAATGCCGGCCGGGTGTTGGAAACCATGGGTCTGCTCTCGGATATCCTGGAGGCGCCCTCGCCGACCGCCCTGGAGGCTTTCCTGGCACGCGTCCCGATGATTTCGCGCCTGCTGATTCTCTCGCCCCACGGCTACTTCGGCCAGGACAACGTGCTGGGACTGCCGGATACCGGCGGACAGGTGGTCTATATCCTCGACCAGGTCCGCGCCCTTGAGCGGGAGATGCGCGAGCGTCTGGCGCGCCAGGGTGTGCCGGTGGAACCCAAAATCACGATCGTCACCCGCCTGATTCCGGATGCCGGGCAGACCACCTGCAACCAGCGGCTGGAAAAAGTCAGCGGCTGCGACAATACCTGGATACTGCGGGTCCCTTTCCACAAGGAAAATGGCGAAATCGTGCGGCACTGGATTTCGCGTTTCGAAATCTGGCCCTATCTGGAAGGTTTTGTCCGCGATGTGGAACACGAGGCCTTGGCGGAACTGGGCGGACGCCCGGACCTGATCATCGGCAACTATTCCGACGGCAACCTGGTAGCCTCCCTGCTCAGCCAGAAACTGGGGGTGACCCAGTGCAACATCGCCCATGCCCTGGAAAAAACCAAATACCTGCACTCCGATCTGTACTGGAAGGAAAACGACGAGCAGTATCATTTCTCCTGCCAGTACACCGCCGATCTGATCGCCATGAATACGGCGGATTTCATCATCTCCAGCACCTACCAGGAGATCGCGGGTACGGATGAAACGGTGGGCCAATACGGCAGCTATCACGCTTTCACCATGCCGGGACTGTACCGGGTCGTCAACGGCATCGACCTGTTCGACCCGAAGTTCAATATCGTTTCTCCCGGCGCGGATGCGGATGTTTATTTCCCTTATAGCGATAACGGACGCCGCCTCAACAGCCTGATCCCAGAGATCGAATCCATGGTCTACGGTGCGGAACCGGGGCCCTCGGCGCGCGGCGTGCTGGAGGACAAGAACAAGCCGCTGATTTTCACCATGGCAAGGATGGATCGCATCAAGAACCTGACCGGTTTGGTGGAATGGTATGGCGCCTCGCCGGAACTGCGCGAGCGCGCCAACCTTCTGGTTATTGGCGGCTATATCGACGCAGGACTATCCGCCGACCACGAAGAGCAGGGCCAAATCCACTACATGCACCAGATCATGGACACCCATGGACTGGACGATCAGGTGCGCTGGCTGGGCATGCGTCTGGATAAAAACCTGGCGGGTGAACTATACCGATATGTGGCTGACGGTCGCGGTATCTTCGTGCAGCCGGCGCTGTTCGAAGCCTTTGGCTTGACCATCATCGAGGCCATGGCCTCGGGACTGCCCACCTTCGCCACCCGCCACGGCGGCCCGATGGAGATCATCCGGCACAACCGTTCAGGCTTTCACATCGACCCCAACGATGGTGCCGCTGCCGCGAAGCTGATGGCTGATTTTCTCGATCGCTGCGCGGCCGATCCGCAGGAATGGGAGCGACTGTCGCAAGGCGCCCTTGCGCGCGTCGCGGCCAACTACACCTGGAAGCAGTATGCCGAGCGCATGATGACCCTGTCCCGTATCTATGGCTTCTGGAAATTCGTCAGTGGCGCCGAGCGCGAGGAAACCGCGCGCTATCTGGATATGTTCTACCATTTGCAGTATCGCCCCCTGGCCGGCAAGATCGGTCGGGATTAGCCGCCAAGTAAATAACACCAGGAAAAAACCATGGACAAACTATCCGCCTTTTTCGCCACGGGAAACATGAAAGAGCTGCTGCTGTTCTCCCAGTTCTCCCAGTCCGCCCTGCACGTCCTCCTGATATTGATCCTGGCCTGGGTGCTGCTGCGCTTGTCCGGCAAGGCGATCAGGCTATTAAAGGCCTATTTGCGGAGCCGGGCGGATAACAACCTGGAGGACCTCAAGCGCATCGAAACCCTGAGCCGGGTATTTCACTACATCTCCGCTGTCGTTATCTACGTGGTTTCCGGCATGGTGGTGCTGAGCGAACTGGGCGTTTCCATCGCGCCGATCCTGGCCACTGCCGGGGTGCTGGGCATCGCGGTGGGGTTCGGGGCGCAGAGCCTGATCAAGGACTACTTCAACGGCTTCTTCCTGTTGCTGGAAAACCAGGTCAGGCAGGGCGACGTGGTGGAGGCGGGCGGCAAGGGCGGGCTGGTGGAGGAAGTCACCCTGCGCTACATCAAGATGCGCGATTATGACGGCAACGTCCATTTCATCCCCAACGGCATCATCACCACCGTGACCAACATGAGCCGGGGATTCGCCTACGCGGTAATTGACGTCGGGGTGGCTTACCGCGAAGACATGGACGAGGTGATGGAAGTGATGCGCCAGGTGGGCGCCGGCTTGCGCGCGGACGAAACCTTCGGCGGTAAGATTTTGGAACCGATAGAAATGGCCGGGGTAGACCGCTGGGACGATTCGGCTGTGATCCTGCGCTGCCGTTTCAAGGTGCTGCCTCTGGAGCAGTGGGGAATTCGCCGTGAATATCTGCGCAGGCTGAAGCAGGCCTTTGACCGCCACGGCATCGAGATACCCTATCCTCACCTGACCGTTTATGCCGGCCAGGCCAAGGACGGATCGGCACCTCCATTGCATATCGTCCAGTACGGCGAAAAGCCATAAGCTATTCAGCAACCAGGCGACCGGTCCTCCGCGCTGGCCGGATGGTCCTTCTCACGCATGAGCCAGCGCCAGAAGCTGCCGCTGGCGCGTTCCTCGCCGGAATAGAGATAATCGAACACGTTGTGGTTTTTCGCGATCCATTCCATTTGCCGGCCTGCGCCGAAGCGGCCGCAAAACAGGATGCGGTCGCCCCGCTCCAGTATTTCGTCGTTTTCCGGCAGCAGGGTCTCGGCTTCGCCGCGCTTGATCAGTAGCGCAATGCACGGCAGGCAGTCGTCGCGATTGCGCGGGTCGCGGCAAAGGTCGCCGATACGGGCCTGCTTGCCCTCCGCGATGCCGGCATACAGGGCCGGGGAATCTGCCGGCGTGATTTTCAGCGCCCAGGTCTGCGGCACCTCGTCGCCGGAAACGCCGCCGATGCGGCTCACCAGCAGGTTTGCCCAGGCGTTGGAATTGTTCCGGGCCGCCAGAAGAAAATCGGCCAGGAGCGGCGTGGTGGTCAGGGCAAAAATTTTGTTGGCGATCACGGTGCCGCGCTTCATGGCAAGGTCGAGCTTGGCCGCCTCGAAAATGATGTTGTTCTGGTGCTGGTTCTGGCGCGCGACCATGAACAGGCCGGAGTTGAGTTCGCGCGCGGTCATGATGATGGACAGGTTGTTCGCGTCGTTGTCGGTGCCGGCCACGATGCCCACCGCGCCCTTGATGCCGGCTTCGAGCAAGGTGACGGCCTCGGCACCCGAACCGCCGATGGTGCCGGGCGGGGCGTTGGTGGTTGCGGGCGTGGCTTCGACCACGGTTACCTGGATGCCCTCCGCAATCAGCCGCTCATGCACCGCCTTGCCGAAACGGCCATACCCGCACAGGATCCAGCGTCCGTGCGGCGGGAACAGGGGCTCGCGCAGCGGCTCGTGGGGCACGGCGGTCATCCACTCATACAGCAGGAACATGCCGGGGGAATGCAGCGCAAGGGCGAGACGGCCGGCAAAGGTATCGAAGGGGTTGAATACCTGGTCGGTGCCGAACGAAAGCATATTGGCCTCGACCGAACGCGACTCTGCCCGGGCGATGGCGGGAAGGCGGGGACAGAGCAGTTTGGCGGTAATCGCAACATTGAGGTTGGCATCGTCCATATTGGTCAGTGCGATCACGCCGGCACAGTTGGGCCGTTTCAGGCCCGCCATCACCAGGTTCTCTGGCTCGGCGGCAGTGGCGCAAAGACCGGGTACGGGCATTGCCATATCCTCCAGCTCCAGCGCGGTGATGCGGCCTTGATCGATCTCGATCACCACCGAGCGGTAGCCTTCCTCGGACAGGGCGCGCACCAGCGTGCTGCCGGTGTCGCCGTAGCCGCACACCAGATAGAACGGCTCGATGATCAGCCTGACCGCGCGGCGAAAGGCGCGCTCCCGCAGGATCGCCTGGAAGGTCGGATCCTGCAGCAGCGACAGCGCGGCGCCTATGCCATACAGCCAGGTAAACACGGTGCCGTAGATGCAGATTGTGGCCCACAGCCGCTGCGCATCGGTGAACGGATAGGGTATTTCGCCGAAGCCGATAGTGGTGCCCATGAAGCTGACGAAATAGAAGGCATGGAAGAAATCCATGCGCCACGGGTTGCCCTTGTCGTCCATGCCGGGGACCAGGACAAAACCCAGGATGGCAACGGCGTAGACGCACACCAGCACGATCAGCGGGACATGGATGCGCCGCAGCAGGACATACACCAGATTGTGCATGGCTGGGTCTTTCCGGCCGGTCAGCGGCGCACCGCGATGGTCTCGGCCACCAGCAGCACCACCGAGGTGATATTGGCGAGCAGTGCGCCGCCGGACAGGGAAACGATGATCGTCATGATGTGAGGGGTCAGCCCCGAATGCGTGACATGTTCCGCCACCGCCCACACCACCGCCGCCGTAATCAGTTGCAGGTCGGCCACCAGGCTGGTGGCGAGCAGCACCGCACCGAGATGGGTGCGGTCGCCGAATTTCAGGATGGTGGCGATCAGGCTGACGACGATGGCGGCGAACAGCTCGTAAACGCTGTGATGGACCGGGTTGTCGATGTCGCCCAGAAAAAAACCGAAGTTCAGGGTCAGTGCAAGGACGATAAAAAACGCGAAGGCCACTTTTTCCAGATTCATTTTTATCCCCCTGTAAATTTTCCGTGAAGCGTATTCTAGCCTAAGACGGGCAAGCCGGAACCAAAATGGGTGATTCATCATTTTATAATCCGGGCGACGCGGTAATGCTGTTGAAAAAGACTTGAGGAATAATCAAAAATTAGGCATTGTAAAAATAGTTTTGTACAAATATATTGGCTCTTTTCGCAAACCGTG
>PFJY01000075.1 GCA_002784065.1 Hydrogenophilales bacterium CG_4_10_14_3_um_filter_58_23
TCGGCGGTGAGCACCAGGTTGCGCAGCTCGATCAGGTCATTGCTGACGCGGAAGTTCTGGTAATACTCGTTGATTTCATCGGTGAGAAGGCGGATGCGGTGCTGCGCCCGTTCCAGACGCTTGTTGGTGCGCACGATGCCGACGTAATCCCACATGAAGCGTCGCAGTTCGTCCCAATTGTGGGAAATGACGATTTCCTCGTCGGCGTCGGTGACGCGGCTTTCGTCCCATTCCGGCAGGGTGGCGGGTGGGGTTTGCGGCTGCTTCTTGAGGATATCCTTCGCGGCGGCGTGGGCATACACCATGCATTCCAGCAGCGAGTTGCTGGCCAGCCGGTTGGCGCCGTGCAGCCCGGTGCAGGTCACCTCGCCGATGGCGTACAGATTCGGGATGTCGGTGCGCGCCGAGCGGTCGGTGACGATGCCGCCGCAGCTGTAATGCGCCGCCGGGACGACGGGAATGGGCTGGCGCGTGATGTCGATGCCGAATTCCAGGCAGCGTTCGTAGATGTTGGGGAAATGCTCCTTGAGGAAAACGGCCGGCTTGTGCGAAATGTCGAGATAAACGCAGTCCAGACCGCGTTTTTTCATTTCGAAGTCGATCGCACGCGCCACCACATCGCGTGGCGCCAGTTCGGCGCGAGGGTCGTGCTCCGGCATGAACCGGGTGCCGTCGCGCAGCACCAGGATGCCGCCTTCGCCCCGCACCGCTTCGGAGATCAGGAATGATTTGGCGTGGGGGTGATACAAACAGGTGGGGTGGAACTGGACAAATTCCATGTTCGACACCCGGCATCCGGCGCGCCATCCCATCGCGACGCCGTCGCCGGTGGCCACGTCGGGGTTGGTGGTGTAAAGGTAGGCCTTGCCGGCCCCGCCGGTGGCCAGCACGATATGCCGGGCGGCAAAGGTGATGACCTTGCCGCTGTTTTTGTCGAGAACGTACACGCCGTGACAGGCGTTATCCGCCAGCCCGAGTTTGCCGCCGGTAATCAGGTCGATGGCGATGTGGTTTTCCAGCAGGGTGATGTTGGCATGGCTACGAACTTTTTCCGCCAAGGTGACCTGTACCGCATGGCCGGTAGCGTCGGCGGCATGGATGATGCGGCGGTGGCTGTGGCCGCCTTCCCGTGTCAGATGGTAGCCGGTGGTGTTGTCCGCATCCCGGGTAAAGGGCACGCCTTGCCCGATCAGCCATTCGATCGCGGCCCGGCTGTTTTCCACCACAAAGCGGGTGGCTTGTTCGTCGCATAGCCCCGCGCCGGCGATCAGGGTGTCGCTGATGTGCGCCTCGACCGAGTCGTCGTCCGCCAGTACGGCGGCGATGCCGCCTTGCGCCCGGTCGCTGGCGCCATCCAGCAATCCACGCTTGGTGACGATCGCCACTCGTTGGCTCTCGGCGAGGTTTAGCGCCAGCGTCATGCCGGCCAGCCCGCTACCGATGATGATCACGTCAAAATTCGACATGTGCAAAATTCCTTTGACTTTGATATACGCGATGGAAATGATAGCACGCAACGTGGGTGCGGGCAGGAGGTGTTTTCGCGGAACCGGTTTGTCAATAACCCTGCTGGGATGTGAACCATTCTGCGGTGGCGGGGTCTTTAGAGAAAGGCTGCGTTTCCTGAAGTGGATGAGGGCGCTATACTGAATCATTGGATGGCATGGGAAGGCCCTGCCAGCAATGGGGATAAGTATAATGGCGCTGAATTTCAGGGAAGGCCCACATGGGTGATCGTGAGATTGACCAGCAACTGGTCGAGCGAGCACAGCACGGCGACAAGCATGCTTTTGAGCTGCTTGTGGCGAAGTATCAGCGCAAGCTGGGGCGTTTGCTGTCGCGCTTTATCCGTAATCCGACCGAGGTCGAAGACGTGGTACAGGAAGCGTTTATCAAGGCTTACCGCGCTCTGCCTTCGTTCCGGGGTGAAAGCGCCTTCTATACCTGGCTGTATCGGATCGGGATCAATACCGCCAAGAATTATCTGGTGTCTGAACGCAGGCGACCGCCGACGACGACGGAGTTCGACAGCGAAGAGGCCGAAGGTTTTGAAGATGCCGAACAGCTTCGCAATATCAATACGCCCGAAAATGAACTGATGAGCAAGCAGGTTGCCGAAACCGTAAACAAGGCAATGGATAGCCTGCCCGAGGAACTTAAAACCGCAATCACACTGCGTGAAATCGAGGGTCTGAGTTATGAGGAAATTTCAACCATGATGAATTGCCCGATTGGTACGGTGCGGTCGAGGATTTTTCGTGCTCGTGAAACGATCGCCGAGAGGTTGAGACCGATGCTGGGAACGGATAAAGATACGAGGTGGTAAACATGATGGAGAGTCGAATCTCTGCGCTGGCAGATGGTGAACTGGATCATGAAGAGGCGAATGCTATTCTGCTCTCAGCCAGAGAGCAGATGGAATTGCAGCAGAAGTGGAATATGTATCACTTGATCGGTGATTCCTTGAGACAAACCTCGCCACTTTCACCCGATTTCAACGCGCGACTCGCCGGGCAGTTGGCAAAAGAGCCGACGGTTTTGGCTCCCCGAAGATTCCTTCCGCACCTGCGCCCCTTGATGGTACTGTCTGCCGCGGCATCGGTCGCGGCGGTTTCCCTGGTGGCGTGGGTAGCGCTGCAATTCAATCATGAGAGTGGCCTGGGTGCAGCAAATACCGTTGTTGCGGAGGCGGGCACGGCGAGCGCTTCGTCCGAGATCAACGTCAATGCTTACCTGGCGGCACACCAGGAATATTCACAAGCCGTCCAATTGCCCCGGAACTATCAGCGCGCGTCTCTCGAAAAATCACGGGATGGAGACCGATGAGAGCGCTACTCCTTGTACTAGTAGCCGCGCTGATGGGGCTGCAGGGTGTGTCGCAGGCAGCGGAGGTGGCGCAGCAGACGGATGCGCTAAACTGGTTGAAAAAAGTCGCCGCTGCGGCACACCAGCTCAATTACAGCGGTATCTACATCTATCAGTATGGCGACCATATTGAAACCAGCAAAATCACCCATATCAAGGATGAAAGCGGCGAGCACGAAAAGCTCGAAGCGCTGGATGGCTCTCCCCGTGAAGTGATCCGCAACAATGCAGAGGTGCTGTGCTTTAAACCGGACAACAGTACTTCCGTCGTGGTGGAGAAAATCAAGGTCGAAAAATCCTTCCCTGCGCTGCTGCCCGAGCAGTTTGACGGTATTGCCGAGAATTACCGGGCCCGGTTCGCCGAGCCCGACCGCACGGCCGGTCATGCTTGCAAGGTGATTGTCCTCGGGCCCAGGGATCAATACCGTTACCAGCACAAGCTCTGGATCGACCAAGCCACGGGCTTGCTGCTGAAAGCCGGTATGCTCAACGAAAGGAACGAGGTGATCGGCCAGTTTGCCTTCACTCAGGTAGAAATCGGTGGGCAGATAGACAGGGCATCCTTCAAGCCGAAAATTGCCGGCAAAAAGGTGAGGGTGTCCAGTGAGCCGGCAACTGCGACGGAACTGCGACAAAGCGATTTGAGTTGGGCGGTGAAGCGGCTCCCACCCGGTTTTGTCCAGGTAACGGTGATGAGGCGGATAATGCCGGGGAAAGGCGTGCCGGTGAAGCATCTGGTGTTTTCCGATGGCTTGGCGACGGTTTCTGTTTTCATCGAGCCTGTCGCGACCGTGACAAAGCCCATGCAAAGCGTGCTTCGCCAGGGTGCTACCCATGTCTATACGCGCACGGTGGCTGACCACCAGATCACGGTATTAGGCGAGGTGCCTGCCATTACCGTGATGCAGATCGCGAATTCCGTCAGCAAGAATTAGGTGCCTGCCATGATAGAAACTGAGGCGGTAGTCGTGAAAATAGAGTATGCCGTTGCCTACGTTCAGGCGGAGCGGAAGTCGAATTGCAGCAGTTGCGGCGAAAATCATTGCGGAACTTCGGCATTGGCAAACTTTTTTGGCCATAAAACGCCACTTTATCGCGCCAGCAACGATATCGGCGCAAAGGTCGGCGATCGGGTGGTGGTCGGCTTGGATGAGTCGGCCCTGTTCAAAGGGACGCTGCTGCTTTACCTGTTTCCCCTGCTGTTATTGTTTGCCGGGGCGGTAGCGGGGAGTGCGCTGGCTGTTACCGCAGAGGTCAAGGATGGGTATTCTGTCGCAGGCGCCTTCATCGGGCTGGCGGCGGGTTTTATCGGGTTGAAGTTCCTTTCGTCGAAGAGGGGGATGAGCAAGCAATTCCAACCGGTCATCCTGAGCCGGATGGTCGATAGGCCGGTACGGGTGGTCAGTTTTGAGGGTGGTTTGAAGAAGTGAGTTTTTAGTGATTAACTTTGTGGAAGTGGCTAGAAAATGAAGAAGTTGCTGTGCGCTTTTTTCCTGATTTCTTTTTCCGTGTTTTCCTCTGCCAGGGATCTGCCGGATTTCACCGAACTGGTTGAAAAGCAGGGGTCGGCGGTGGTGAATGTCAGCATCACCCAGACCGTCAGCCAGGAGGACATGTTTCCTCAAATTCCCAATCTTCCCGAGGGCGACCCATTCTTCGATTTCTTTCGCCGCTTCCGTCCGCCCCACGGCGGCATTCCGCGTGAGTTCGAGTCGAGGGCCATGGGTTCGGGTTTTATAATCAGCGCTGATGGCTTCATTCTCACCAATGCGCATGTGGTGGACGCCGCCGATGAAGTGACCGTACGCCTGACCGACAAGCGTGAATTCAAGGCCAAGGTGATCGGCACAGACCGCAGGACGGACGTAGCTCTGATTAAAATCAATACAACCGGGCTTCCCAAAGTGGTGATCGGGAACCCCTCCCAGCTCAAGGTGGGCGAGTGGGTGGCGGCGATCGGTTCGCCTTTCGGTTTCGAAAACAGCGTCACTGCCGGCATCGTCAGCGCCAAGGGGCGCTCGTTGCCGCAGGAAAACTACGTGCCCTTCATCCAGACCGATGCGGCGATCAATCCGGGCAATTCGGGCGGGCCGCTATTCAACCTCAGGGGCGAGGTGGTCGGCATCAACTCCCAGATATACAGCCGCACCGGCGGCTATATGGGAGTAGCTTTCGCCATTCCCATCGACGTCGCGATGGACGTCGCCGACCAGTTGCGTATTCACGGCAAGATCAGCCGAGGCTGGCTCGGTGTGATGATTCAGGAAGTCACACGGGAATTGGCCGAGTCATTCGGGTTGAAGAAACCGGAAGGAGCCCTGATTGCGGGCGTGGAGAAGGGTGGCGCGGCGGATAAAGGGGGCCTGGAGGCGAGCGATGTGGTGCTGAAGTTTGACGGCAAGCCGGTGGCCAATGCCAGCGAGTTGCCGCTCCTGGTCGGCGCGACCAAGCCTGGAAAACAGGTGGCGGTGCAGGTATGGCGCAAAGGTTCGACCAAAGATTTGGTCCTGATCGTGGGAGAAACGCCGACCGAGAAAGTGGCGCAGCGCCCTGGCAAGATGGGAAGTGCTGCGGGCAGGTTGGGCCTGGGTTTGAATGACCTCTCCGAGGCGCAGAAGAAAGAGTTGCAGATTCCGCATGGCGTGGTCGTGGTGGAAGCTCAAGGATTGGCCGCACGAGCGGGAATCCAACGCGGTGACGTGATTACGGCTGTCAGCAATAGTGTCGTGAAAAATGTCGAGCAGTTCAACCAGATTCTTGTCGGCCACAAGGCAGGGCAGAACATTGCGTTTCTGGTGCGTCGCGGGGAGCGCGCACTGTTCATTCCATTCAAGATGCGATGACCGGTGGAATCGTATTGACGGTCTACGGGCGCGAAGACTGCCACCTGTGCCACGACATGATCGCGGCGCTTACGGCGTTTCAGCCGGAGTACCGGTTTGCGCTGGAAATTGTCGATGTGGACGAAGATGAAACCCTGGAACGGCGATATGGTCATTTACTGCCAGTGCTGGCCGGAAACGGCGAGGAAATCTGCCGCCCCCATCTCGATCCGGTCGCGCTTGCTGCTTATTTCGGCAAAATCCGGTAAAATCCGTCTTTCCCAAAAAAAAGGGCACCGCAACGTGCCCTTTTTTACTGACCCAAACGATGAAGCACATCCGCAATTTTTCCATTATCGCTCATATTGATCACGGCAAATCCACCCTGGCTGACCGTATCATTCATCTCTGTGGTGGCCTTTCCGATCGAGAGATGGAGGCGCAAGTGCTGGATTCGATGGACATCGAGCGCGAGCGCGGCATCACCATCAAGGCGCAGACCGCCGCGCTAACGTACAAGGCGCTCGATGGGCAGGTTTACCAGTTCAACTTGATCGACACCCCAGGCCACGTTGATTTCTCCTATGAAGTCAGTCGCTCGCTCTCTGCCTGCGAGGGGGCGCTACTGGTGGTGGACGCTTCGCAAGGCGTGGAGGCGCAGAGTGTGGCGAACTGTTATACCGCCATCGAGCAGGGGGTGGAGGTTGTTGCGGTGCTCAACAAGATCGATCTGCCCAGCGCCGAGCCCGAGCGGGTCATCAAGGAAATCGAGGACATCATCGGCATTGACGCCAGCCACGCGGTTCTGTGTTCGGCCAAGACCGGTCTGGGCGTGCAGGACGTTCTGGAGGCGGTCATTGCCCGCATTCCGCCGCCCAGGGGTAACCCGGATGGTCCCCTGAAGGCGCTGATCATCGACTCCTGGTTCGATAATTATGTCGGTGTGGTGATGTTGGTACGCGTGGTGGACGGCGTGCTGAAACCCAAGGATAAAATCCTGCTGATGGCTGGCGGCACGGAACATTTATGCGAACAGGTCGGGGTGTTCACGCCCAAGTCCCAGCCCCGGACGCAACTGGCGGCGGGTGAGGTCGGCTTCGTCATCGCCGGCATCAAGGAACTCAAGGCGGCCAAGGTCGGCGATACCGTGACCCTGGCCGGGAAGCCCGCCAGTGAGGCGCTGCCGGGATTCAAGGAAATCAAGCCGCAGGTTTTTGCCGGGCTGTATCCGGTGGAATCCCATGAGTACGAAGCCCTGCGCGATGCGCTGGAAAAGCTCAAGCTCAATGATGCCTCGCTGCAATACGAGCCGGAAGTCTCGCAGGCGCTCGGTTTCGGATTCCGTTGCGGTTTCCTTGGGCTGCTGCACATGGAGATCGTGCAGGAGCGGTTGGAGCGCGAATACGATATGGACCTCATCACTACCGCGCCAACGGTGGTGTACGAGGTGGTGCTGCGCGATGGTACGGTGCTGGAAATCGAGAATCCCGCCAAGTTGCCTGATCTATCCAAGATTGAGGAAATCCGTGAGCCGATTATCACCACCACCATCCTGGCGCCGCAGGATTACGTCGGCTCGGTGATGACGCTGTGCAACCAGAAGCGCGGCGTGCAGAAGAACATGCAGTACATGGGGCGGCAGGTGATGCTGACCTACGAGATGCCGATGAATGAAGTGGTGATGGACTTCTTCGATAAGCTGAAATCGGTATCGCGCGGTTATGCCTCGATGGATTACGAGTTTCTGGAATTCCGTACTTCCGATCTGGTGAAAGTGGATATTTTGATCAACGGCGACAAGGTGGACGCGCTGTCGGTGATCGTTCATCGAGCTAACAGCCAGTACCGGGGCCGCGAAGTGGCGGCCAAGATGCGCGAGCTGATTCCGCGTCAGATGTTCGACGTGGCGATCCAGGCGGCCATCGGCGCGCAAATCATCGCGCGCGAAAACGTCAAGGCATTGCGTAAAAACGTGCTGGCGAAATGCTACGGCGGCGACATCAGCCGCAAGCGCAAGCTGCTGGAAAAGCAGAAGGCGGGAAAAAAGCGCATGAAACAAGTCGGCAACGTGGAAATCCCGCAGGAAGCGTTCTTGGCAATTTTACAGGTGGACAACAAATAAAGGGGCTAGGGATCAGGGGCTAGGAGCTAGGAAAAACGTCGCGCAGCGAAAAATCCTAGCCCCTAGCCCCTGATCTCTAGCCCCTCCCGAAGGGACATAAATGAATTTTCCGTTAATCATGCTGATCGCGCTGGTCGTTACCGGAGCCATCTGGCTGTTCGAGATTTACGCTCTTAAGCCGCGTCGCGCGGCGGGTGCCAAGGAGCCGTTGCTGGTCGAATATTCCAAGAGCTTTTTCCCGGTCATCCTGGTGGTCTTCCTGCTGCGCTCCTTCCTGGTCGAGCCGTTCAAGATTCCTTCCGGTTCGATGATGCCGACGCTGCTGGTGGGCGACTTCATTCTGGTGAACAAATACGCTTATGGCATCCGGTTGCCGGTGGTCAATAAGAAGATCATCGAGATCAGCCAGCCGAAGAATGGTGATGTGATGGTCTTCCGTTACCCGGAAGATCCCTCGCTGGATTACATCAAGCGTGTGGTCGGTACGCCGGGGGATAAAATCAGCTATCGTAACAAGCAACTCTCCATCAACGGCAAGCCGCTGAAAATTGAAAGTCTGGGCGGCTACAGTTACGTCAAAAGCGGCCTGAATTTTGTGACCGCCAACCTGTACCGCGAACAGTTGGGGGAGCACAACCACCAGACGCTGGCTCAACCGGATGCGCCTACTGTCCGCCTTGGCGACGTGCGGCAGTTTTCCAACCACGAAAATTGCGCTTACAATGACGAGGGCTTTACCTGTACGGTGCCGCAAGGCTACTACTTCATGATGGGCGACAACCGTGACGACAGCAACGACAGCCGTTACTGGGGCTTCGTGCCGGACCGCAACATCGTCGGCAAGGCTTTCACGATCTGGTGGAACTTCGATGATCTCAAGCGTATCGGGAAATCAATTGATTAAAGAGGGGTGGGCATGAAGAAACAACAGGGCGCCACGCTGGTGGGTATGCTGTTTATTGCTGCTCTGGTGGGGTCAGGGCTAATCCTGGCGGCAAAGCTAGTGCCTGCCTACGTGGAATTCATGTCGGTCAAGAAGGTACTCAACGCTATGGCTAGTGCCGGCGATCTCAAAACCCTGTCGCCCAAGGAGATTCAAAATTCCTTCTTCAGGCGCGCCGGTATCGACAACATTAGCAGCGTCAAACCGGAGGACATCACCATCGATCGAGAAGGAAACCAATCGTCGGTAACCGTGGAATATTCTGTCAAGGTGCCGGTTGTGGCCAATATCAGCGCCTTTATGGACTTCTCGGCCTCAACCTCCGCGCAGGGCGAGTAACTTACCGGCATGGGGACTGAAGTGCTGGTTCGGCGGATCGGCTATGAATTCAACGATCCGGCTCTGCTACGCAGGGCGCTGACTCACCGCAGTTACGGCATGCCGCACAACGAGCGGCTGGAATTTCTCGGCGATAGCGTGCTGAGTTGCGCCATCGCCACGCATCTTTACCAACTCCATACTCGCGTGCAGGAAGGCGATTTGAGCCGGATGCGCGCCTATCTGGTCCAAGAGAAGACGCTTTCTGAAATCGCCTCCTCCCTGAATTTGGGTGATTACCTGAAACTGGGAGAAGGAGAGCTGAAAAGCGGCGGTTTTCGCCGCCCCTCAATTCTCGCCGACACGTTGGAAGCGATTATCGGCGCGGTCTACCTCGATGGCGGTTTTGCCAGCGCGGAACTTATGATTGCGCGGCTGTTCGAGCCGCTGATGAAGGGCCTAGACCCGAAGACGCTGGGCAAGGATCCCAAAACCCTGCTGCAGGAATATTTGCAGGGCCGCAAGCTACCTTTGCCCAATTACACTGTGCTGTCGATTAGCGGCGAAGCCCATGAGCAGCACTTCGAAGTCGAGTGCGCCATTCCTGACTTGGCCGTGCGCGCCTGCGGCGGGGGGGTAAGCCGCCGTAGCGCAGAGCAACAGGCTGCCGGTAGCGTCATGCAAATATTAAGTAGTGAGGGGTGAAGGGTGAGGGGTGAGGCGAAAGGTCAAACCCTGCGCCAGCCTCTTTTTTCGCCTCACCTTTAACGCCTCACCCCTCACGAAAGACTTAAATATGGAATTTCGCACCGGTTATATCGCCATCGTCGGCCGCCCGAACGTGGGCAAGTCCACGCTGCTCAATCACTTGATCGGGCAGAAAATCAGCATCACCTCCCGCAAGGCGCAGACCACCCGGCACCGCATAGTCGGTATTCGCACCGATGCCGATGCGCAGTATGTTTTCGTGGATACGCCAGGCTTCCAGATGCAGCACCAGAATGTGCTGAATCGCGTGATGAACCGCACGGTGACGCAATCCCTGTCGGATGTGGACGTGGCGCTGTTCGTCATCGAGGCGATGCGCTTCGACGCCCGCGACGAAAAGGTGCTGGCCCTGCTGCCGCACAATCAACCCGTGGTGCTGGTGATCAACAAGACCGACAAGGTGAGCGACAAGGCCACGCTGCTGCCGTTTATCGAGAAAGTGTCAGCCTCATTCCCTTTCGCTGCGATCATCCCCGTCAGCGCCAAGCGCGACGCGCAGTTGCCTGAACTGGTGCAGGAAATCCGCCGTCATTTGCAGGAAGGCGAACCGATCTATGGCGAGGACGAAATTACCGACCGCAGCGAGCGTTTTCTCGCCGCCGAAATCGTGCGCGAAAAAGTTTTCCGCCTTCTGGGCGACGAGATTCCTTATTCCATCAGTGTCGAGATCGAGAAGTTTGAAACCGAAGGCGCGCTACGCCGCGTTTACGCTGCCATCATCGTCGACAGGGACAGCCAGAAGCCGATCCTGATCGGAAAGAAAGGTGAAAAGCTTAAGGAAATCGGCACCCAGGCCCGCAAGGACATGGAAGAACTGTTCGGCCTCAAGGTTTACCTCGAAGTGTGGGTCAAGGTGAAAAGCGGTTGGGCTGACGACGAGCGGGCGGTGAAAAGCCTGGGCTACGAATAGCCGGCCTCCCATTCCTGCGGCTAAACGGCGCAACGGCCTCCACTCTGCTATAATGCGCGCCTGCGGCGTTCGCATCCAGTCATCGCGCCGCTGCCCATCCGGGCTTAACCCGGATGTTTCATAAATTGACGCGCGCCCTCGCTGGTCTTTTGCTTGATATGAAAGATTTTACTCGGTCGGGTGTATGAATAACTACACCGCTCCTTCGCAAAACCTCCCTATCAATCAAAATCCTGCGCGATCATCACGTGAATTTATGAAATATCCGGGTTTAAAAACCCCCTCATCTGTCTAAGACTGGCGCCGATAAACGGCGACAGGCCGATGTTATTCCTGGAGTTACCATGCCCTTTGCTTCCCTCGGCCTGTCCGATGAAATTGTTCGTGCCGTCACTGAACGCGGTTACACCGTTCCCACCCCCATCCAGATGCAGGCGATTCCCGCCGTGATGTCGGGTGGCGACCTGCTGGCCGGCGCACAGACCGGCACTGGCAAGACCGCAGCTTTCGTTCTGCCTATCCTGCACCGGCTTTCCGACACCAGCGTCAAAGGCCCATCCAGCGGTCGTCCGCCGATTCGGGTGTTAATCCTCATTCCTACCCGCGAACTCGCAGCGCAGGTGGAGGAGAGCGTGCGCGAGTACGGTAAGCACCTGAAACTGAATTCGATGACCATGATCGGCGGGGTCAACATCAACCCGCAAATCACCAAACTCAGGAGCCGCGTGGATATCCTGGTGGCCACGCCTGGCCGCCTGCTCGACCACGTACAGCAAAAAACCGTCGACCTGTCGCACGTCGAAATTCTGGTGCTGGACGAAGCCGACCGCATGTTGGACATGGGCTTCATCCGCGACATCAAGAAAATCCTCGCATTGCTGCCCAAGCATCGGCAGAACCTGCTGTTTTCCGCTACCTTCTCCGACGAGATCAAGGCGCTGGCCGACGGCTTGCTGAACAAACCCGCGATGATCGAAGTGGCGCGTCGCAACGCCGCTGCCGACAATGTGTCGCACAAGGTTTACCCGGTGGATCGCGACAAGAAACGCGCCTTGCTCACCCAACTCATCAAGCAGCATGACTGGTCGCAGGTGCTGGTGTTCACCCGCACCAAGCACGGCGCCAACCAGTTGGCCGAACATCTGGTCAAGGCCGACATCCCGGCGCTGGCGATTCACGGCAACAAGAGCCAGTCGGCGCGGACCCGCGCATTGAGCGAGTTCAAGGACGGCAGCCTGCGTGTGCTGGTGGCGACCGACATCGCCGCTCGCGGTATCGATGTTGTTGACTTGCCGCATGTGGTCAACTTCGAGCTGCCCAACGTGCCGGAAGATTACGTTCACCGCATCGGTCGTACCGGACGCGCAGGCCAGTCGGGAGAGGCTGTGTCGCTGGTGTGCGTCGATGAATACAAACTGCTGGCGGATATCGAAAGACTGCTCAAGCGGGAATTGCCCGAGGAAGTGGTGCCGGGCTTCGAACCGGACCGGAATGCCAAGCCCGAGCCGATCCAGAATGGACGCGGGTCAACACCGGGTGGCCGTGGCCAACCGAGAGGCCGTTCTTCCGCGCCCAGGGCACACTCACAGAACCGGGGCGCGGCGCCGGCCAGAGAGGCAAATGGCAATGTGGCTACACCACGGTCATCTCCGCTGCACCGTTCCGGTGAACGCCATCGCTGATAAACGGGGGGCTTAGATGGCGGTTCCTCTGCTACCCTGGCTTACTGGGTTGGAGCGCTCGGCTGCTCAAGTCATGTAGGATGGGTTAGCGGCAGATCGAAACAAACGCCCTTCACCATTGCCCCTCTCCCGCTTGCGGGAGAGGGTTGGGGTGAGGGCTCGCGTAACCCAACAAATTCAAGCTTCCTTTAAAATTTAGGTTTTGGGCGTTTAGGTTTGTTGGGTTACGGCGCGAAAAACCGCGCCTAACGCATAAGGTTAGATCGTGATCGCGGAGCGAGCCACGATCTGAACCGTTTGTTGGACGAG
>PFJY01000079.1 GCA_002784065.1 Hydrogenophilales bacterium CG_4_10_14_3_um_filter_58_23
CCCTTGCGGGTCGAGGAGGAATTATGTCAATAAATCAGATTGGTGGGAAATATTTCTCCGCGATAGCGGCTTCGTCCAACTCCTTTTTCAAGAACACCTCCAACGCGCTTCGATCTTCAAGCTGTAGGGGTACTCTAAAAATAAGCTTGACGACTTTATGGGTATGGCTTAATAATATATTCAAATGTTCATTTGATTTGTTGTTATACTGTAGTCAGGGAGGATTAAGATGTTCTCAAAACAATATTTAGCCAAGGAAACCTCGGCCTTAGATGCGCGGCGGCGGGCCATGAAGCCGACTCAATTTGTTTCCTCGCTCATCCTGATGGCAGTCTTGTCTTTGATGGCGTCAGGGGCCGCCTTTGCCGCCGATAACGCTGCGGTCAAGGCCTTGGATGAATTCTTCGAGTTTTCCGAATACGGCGGCGCCACTATCCTGCCTGAGCAGATCCCGGCGGAAGACTGGAAAAATGTTTACATTATCGACACCCGTGATGCCGATCAATATCAAAAGGCCCACATTCCGGGCGCAGTGAATATCGACTGGCGGCAGGTGCTCGGACTCCGCGCCGAACTGCCCAGTGACAGGATGGTGCTGGTGTACTGCAATGCCGGAACGCTCTCGGCTCAGGCTGGTTTGGCACTGCGGGTGGCAGGCATGGAAAACGTGCGCATATTGCAAGGCGGCTTTGACGAGTGGAAGGCCAAAGGCGGGTTCGATGCTTACCGGCGCGCCACTCGCAAAACCAGGAAATAAGTGTTTCATTTGATGCAGGAGGACAGATCATGAAAACTCTTTTCATACTCAACGACCCACCCTATGGCACCGAGCGCAGCTACAACGGTTTCCGCCTGGCGCGAGCCTTGTCCAAGCACGATGGCAATGAAATTCGCCTGTTCTTGCTGGGCGATGCCGCACTGTGTGCCAAGGCGGGGCAGAAGGTGCCACAAGGTTATTACAACATCGAGTTCTTCGCCCAGAGCATTCTGAAACACGGCGGACAAATCGGAGTTTGCGGCATGTGTATGGATGCCCGTGGGTTAAAGGACGAGGAGATGATCCAGGGCGCCGAGCACTCCACGCTGGAGCATCTGGCGGAGTGGACGGAATGGGCAGACAAGGTGCTGGTATTTTAGCCCTTTTTTTGCTCAGTATTCAAGCATTCAATTGACTTTTAATATATTGGCATTCGAAGGAACTGAACCATGATTCTTGTTGCCCTATTCGCCGGAGCCGCGACTGGCATCGTGCTTGGACTGCTCGGTAGCGGCGGTTCCATCATCGCCGTGCCGGCGCTCTTGTATCTTCTGCACGTGGAACCGAAGCAGGCCATCGCCATGAGTCTGGGTATCGTCGCTATCACCGCCACCATCGCAGCTTTGGACCACTGGCGGCGCGGCAACGTGGATGTCAGGGTAGCGGCGATGTTCGGCCTGTTCGGCGTAATCGGCACCTTCAGCGGGACACGGCTGGGTGTGCATACGCCGGTGGCGCTCCAGCTCGGGCTGTTCGCCCTGGTGATGTTGGCCGCCGCGTGGAGGATGCTGAAACCGAAAAAACAACCGCAACCGCTGGTCGTGCGGTCAGCGCAGCTGGCTGGGGCGGGCGGCCCCGTCATTTCCATCGCCGAAAGCGAGAACCTAGAGGCACATCTGGGTCAGATCGCCCTGCTCGGCGTGGGTGTCGGCGCGCTAACCGGTCTGGTCGGCGTGGGCGGCGGTTTTCTGATCGTACCGGCTCTGGTGCTGCTGTCCGGCATCCCGATGAAGACCGCCATCGGCACCTCACTCGCCATCGTCGCCGCCAACTCGTCCACCGGCTTCGTCGGCTATTTGGGAATGGTGCCGGTAGATTGGGCGATGATGGCTTCCTTCACTGCGGTGACGGTGACTGGCAGCTTCGCCGGTACGCGCTTGGCACATCGTTTCTCGCAGGAGACATTGAAGCGCAGCTTCGGTGTGTTCCTGATATTTGTTGCGACTTATATCCTGCTCAAGAGCGTTATTTAGCGTTTACAGGAAGTACCCTCAATGGAGGACTCTGACGATGTGCGAGCTTTTTGGGATGTCTGCCAGTCAAGCCGTGACGGCCAAGGGAGCCCTCGGCGAATTTCGTCTGCGCGGCGGACTGGCGGCGGACAATCCCGACGGCTGGGGGCTCGCCTGGTGGGAGAAGGGTGCTTTTCGTCTTGCCAAGGAGCCGCTACCGGCACACCAGAGTACGCTGTTTGCAGACTTGTGCGAAACCACGCGTTCGAACCTGATTATCGCGCATGTGCGCAAAGCCAGGTTTCCACCTGTCAATACCATGGACAATACGCATCCGTTCCAGCGGGTGTGTTGCGGAAAAGAATGGGTGTTTGCCCACAACGGGCTGGTGCCCGATATTGTGGAGATGGAGCGCGCAAATAACGATTCGGTTTGCCAACCTGCGGGAGAGACCGATTCGGAGTATGCCTTTTGCCACTTCTTGAGCCATATTTCCCAGAACATCCAGGCTTCCCCTGCCGCGAATGCAAACGTCTCGTTCCCGACCGTGGCGATGATCAGTGAGCTGATCGCCTCGCACGGCAAGTTCAATTTTCTCATGTCGGATGGGGAGTATCTGATCGCATACGGCCATGACCGGCTCCACTACCTGGAACAGAAAGGATCGGATGCCCAGGGCGGCGCCTCTGCGGACAGCGCCATGATCGCCACCGAGCCTTTGCCTGGAGAAGGAAGCTGGATCGCTTTCGAGCCGGGAGAGCTGCGTATTTACCGACTCGGCAAACTCGCCGGGCGGCTTATCACCCGGCCACATTAAACCGGCCAAAAAAGAGGCAATACCATGAACCCTTCCAAAAACGTATCCATCATGTGTTTCCACGACGAGCTCTGCCAGGTCTTCAATGCCCTGATGACCGCGCTTTCGCTGTTGCGCAACGGCTCCAGGGTGACAATATTTTTCGGCTCACGCGGCGTTTTTGCCGTGCACAAGGAACATGTGAATAGTCTGGTCTGTATGCCGGACATGCCCGAACTGGGGGCGGCGGTGATGAAACGCATGGACGAACTTGACTTGCCGCTACCGGAGGACATGTTCGTCGCGCTCGTGGCAGAAGGGGCCACTCTGCTCGCCTGCCCGCTGAACGTCCCGCTCTTCGGCATGAGCGCCAACGACCTGGTGGACGGTGTCAAACTTGCCGACCCGGCCACGTATTACAAGGACGTGGTCATCCAGGCGGATATGAACCTGACTTTCTGAACCCAGGCAAAACAAAGGAGACATGATGGAGGCCGAGCCGGTCTATCTCGACTACAACGCCACCACCCCGGTGGCGCCGGAAGTGGCGGACGCCATCGAGCCCTACCTGCGCGAACACTTCGGCAATCCTTCGTCGTCCCACATTTACGGGCAAAAGGCGAAAGCAGCCGTGGAGCAGGCGAGAGGGGAAGTGGCCGCGCTGATCGGCGCCAGGCCGGAGGAGATCGTCTTCACCGGTTGCGCCACCGAGGCCAATAATCTGGCCATCCAGGGTGTGGCGCAGGTGCTTGCCGGAACGAAAAGACACCTCGTTACCAGCGCTGTCGAACATCCCTCGGTGATGCAACCCTTCCTCAAGCTGCGCGAAGAGGGCTGGGAGGTGACGATCCTGCCGGTGGATCGCCATGGCAGGGTCAACCCCATCGCAGTTGCAAGGGCGATCAGGCCCGACACCGCCCTGGTTTCCATCATGCACGCCAACAACGAGGTGGGCACCATCCAGCCGATCGCCGAGATCGCGCAGATAACCCGACCGAAGGGCATTCTGCTGCATACCGACGCGGCTCAATCCGCAGGGAAGATTCCGGTTCATGTGTACAAACTCGGCGCGGACCTGCTGACGCTGGCCGGGCACAAATTCTATGCCCCCAAAGGCGTGGGGGCGCTCTATGTCCGTAATGGCACGCTGCTTGCTCCCTTGCAGGTGGGGGCCAGCCATGAGCATGGCCTGCGACCGGGAACCGAAAATGTGCCCTTCATCGTCGGATTAGGCGCGGCGGCAAAGCTCGCGCGCAGGCGGCTTCCCAAGGCGCAGGTCTATTTGCAGACACTGCGCGACCAGTTGTATGCGCAACTTCAAGCAGGGGTTCCGCGCCTCGTTCTGAATGGCCACGCCGAAGCTCGTCTGCCCAATACCCTGAATATTTCCTTTCCCGGCGTGAACGGTCACGAGTTACTGGAAGCGGCTGCGCAGGACTTGGCGGCCTCCACCGGCTCTGCCTGCCATTCCGGCGACCATGCCGTAAGCGGCGTGCTGGGGGCGATGAAAGTCAGTGCCGCACGGGCTTCCGGCGCGGTGCGGCTGTCGGTTGGCCTCTATACTACAACCGCCGATATCGACCGGGCGGCGCGGGCGCTGATTGTCGCCTGGAAAGGGCTGCATCTGTGATGGACGCAGCGGAGTACGACGCCTGGTGTCAGACGCCGCGCGGGGGTGGGGTCGGGGATATCGAGTTCCGCCTGCTGGCGAAGTGGTTGGCACTGGGGAAAGGGCGAAACGCTGCTCGACGTCGGCTATGGAACAAGCTCCCAAGAAGGTGGCAATCCGTGGCCTTCCTTAATGTGGTGGGTAGTGCCAAATTGCGATTTGGGGTGAATGAACTAAAGTACGCAACCCAATTCTTTTTTGGTATATTAGCGAACTCTGATTTTGTTGTTGAAGGAAAATATCTCTATGTTCGGTTCCAATATGTTCGGCATCAAGGAAATTGATGTTGCTGGGCTGCACTCCCTGTTGAGCGAGAAAAAGAATCTCGCCCTGGTGGATGTGCGCAGTGATAACGAAGTCGCTTACGGCGTGATCGAAGGGGCGCTCCATCTGCCCTTGCACCTGTTGCCGATCAAGGCTGACGAGCTTGCCAAGGATGTCCATACCATCTTCTATTGCCGTTCCGGCGCGCGATCGGCGCAGGCCTGCGCTTTCATGGCGGCCAAGGGGTACGACAACGTGTACAACCTGCGGGGTGGCATTATTGCCTGGACGCAGTCCGGTCTGGCACTGGCCAAGGTGGCTTGATTTTTGTCAGGGAATAATCGCGACTGTTGCAATTTACCCTTATCTATATTATAAAATCTCTTTTTACATCTAAACCCCACACTAAAGGAGACTAGGAAAAATGAATTTCGATAAAGAATTGGACGCCAGCGGCCTGAACTGCCCCCTGCCTATCCTGCGCACCAAGAAGGCTCTCGCCGAATTGACTGCCGGTCAGGTGCTGAAAGTGGTTGCCACCGACCCAGGTTCCGTCAAGGATATGCAGGCCTTCGCCAAGCAGACCGGCAACGAGTTGCTGTCTTCTGCCGAAGCAGGCGGTAAATACCAATTCTTCATGAAGAAGAAATAAATAGCTTGAATAAATAGTAACCGTCATCAATCCGGAGGTAACAAAACATGTCGAAGAAGCTTGCAATCATCGCGACCAAGGGCACGCTGGACTGGGCTTATCCGCCCTTCATCCTGGCATCCACGGCCGCCGCATTGGGTTATGACGTACAGGTGTTTTGCACTTTCTACGGATTGCAACTTCTTCGCAAGGATACGAGCTGTCTCAAGGTCAGTCCGCTGGGGAATCCCGGCATGCCGATGAAGATGCCGTTTGGCCCGAAGTGGTTCAGGGACATCAACTGGAATATTCCCAATATTATCCAGGCAGGCATCCCGGGTTACGAGTCGCTGGCAACCGCATTGATGAAACAGACCATCGCCAACAACGGCGTTGCAACCATCGCTGAACTGCGCGAGATGTGCCAGGAGGCCGAGGTGAAATTCCTCGCCTGCCAGATGACGGTGGAACTGTTCGGCTTCGAGCACAGCGATTTCATCGACGGGCTCGATTTCGTGGGCGCCGCGTCGTTCTTCGAGTTTGCAGGAGAGACCGATATCTGCCTGTACATTTGATGGTTGGCGGCAGGTTGAGTTGAGGCAGTCAAAAAAGGGCAGGCGATATCGCCTGCCCTTCTTTAATTTTAAAGGGTGAGATCAGACATGGCTTTGGTACGCGGCTGCAATTTCCCCGATGACCTGTATTACAACGTGGGCGAGAACGTGTGGGTTCGGCGCGAGTCTGATGGCACCGTGACCATCGGCATGACCCCATACGGTTGCGCCCTGTCAGGTGAGATCGTGGCATGGACGGCAAAGAAAGTGGGCCGCACGGTCGACCAGAACAAGTCCACCGGCACCGTCGAATCGGGTAAATGGGTCGGCCCGGTCAAGGCGCCAGTCAGTGGTGAAATCATTGCCGTCAACGAGGCGGCGGTCGCCGTGCCCGGCACGATCAACACCGATCCTTACGGTGCTGGCTGGTTGGCCAGGATGAAACCTTCAGACTGGGCAGGGGAGTCGGGTCCGTTGTTGAGCGGGCAGGCTGCGTTCGAGGCGTTCGAGGCTAAGATGCAGACGGAAGGTTTTGCGGGCTGCGCCTGAAATGGATAGTCTGAAGCTTGCATACCCTGTTTGTTGCCAAAGCCAAACACCCCGTAGGGCGGATGAGCGTAGCGTTATCCGCCGAACGAGCGACCCAAATTTGGCGGAAGGCGCTTCGCTTTTCCGCCCTACGAAGGCCAATACCGACTTGGATACGCTCAACGATTTTGGCAGCAAACCGGGTAGGTATTGTCTGAAGCTTGTTGCCGGGATTGAGCCACTGGAAGGTATCGTGCTGGATGCCGCCCTGGTCGGAGAAATGCGGCGCGCTGTCGGCACGATGAACGGCATCGATTTCTACACCCCAAGCTTCAAATCCTACGCCACCTCCGAAATCTCCTCCTGTGGCAAGAGCGCCTGGCCGGCGGTTTCCATTACCGGGCCGGACTGCAAATTGCAGTGCGACCATTGCAAGGGCAGGATTCTCGCCAGCATGATACCGGCCCGCACCCCGGAAGACCTGTGGCGCGTGGCCAACCAGCAGATCGAACACGGCGCGCGCGGCATGTTGCTGACCGGGGGCTCCAACCATCGTAACGAGGTCGAATACGATCCCTACTATTCCACTATCCGCCGCATCAAGGACGTTTTCCCGGAATTCGGGATCGCCCTGCACACCGCGCTGGTGAATGGCGATGGCGCGCGGCGCATGGAAGAAAGCGGCATCGACACCGCCATGATGGACGTGATCGGCGCGCAGGAGACCGTTACCCAGGTCTACCATCTGAAGCGTAGCGTGGACGACTTCGAGCGCACGCTGGAGAATCTGGTGGCCACGCGCCTCAAGGTGGTGCCGCACATCGTGCTGGGGCTGCATTACGGTCGCTTCCTGGGAGAACGGGTCGCGCTGGAAATACTGCGCCGCCACACACCATCGGCGGTCGTGCTGGTGGTGGCGATGCCGTTCTACGCGCCTGCCCACCGGCCTTTCGGCGTGCCTGACAGTCTTGAAGTCGGGCGTTTTTTTCTCGACGCGCGACAGGCCTTGCCGGACATCCCGTTGCTGCTCGGTTGTGCGCGTCCGGCGGGTCAGGCCAAGGCCGAGATCGACGCCTATGCGCTGATGGCCGGATTGAACGGTATCGCGCATCCTGCCGACGGCATGGTCGAACTGGCGGCGCGGCTTGGCCGGAAGGCGCGGATTGTCTCGGCCTGCTGCTCGATGGCGGTGGGTGGCGAGATGGTGACGGAGAGCGGGCTATGGGCAAAATCTGGCGCATTATCGATACCGGCCTGAGACCGGCGGCGGAGAATATCGCCCTCAACCGCGCCCTGCTTGAAGCGCGGCAGGCCAACGAAATTCCCAATACATTACGCTTCTTGCGTTTCCGGCCCAGCGCGTTGCTCGGTTATCACCAGAGCGCGGAGCAGGAGCTCGATCTCGATTACTGCCGTGCCAACGCTATCACCGTGCAGCGCCGCATCACCGGTGGCGGGGCGATCTACTTCGACGAAACCCAGATCGGCTGGGAGCTCTACCTGACCAAAGACGCCCTCGGCTGCGCCGACATGGCGCAGATTGCCCGCCGCATCTGCGAAGCGGCGGCGCGGGGGATTTCTGCCCTGGGCGTAGCGGCGAGATACCGGCCGCGCAACGACATCGAGGTGGAGGGAAAGAAGATTTCCGGCACCGGCGGCGCTTTCGAGGGCAATGCCCTGATGTACCAGGGCACGCTGCTGGTGCGGTTCGACGTGGAAAAAATGCTGCGCGTGCTGCGCATCCCGGCCGAAAAGCTTTCAGATAAAGCGATTGCCTCGGCGCGGGAGCGGGTGACGAATTTGGCCGATTTGCTCGGCCAGGTGCCCGACCTGGATACGGTCAAGGCAGCGCTGACCGGGGCATTCGCCAAAGAGTTCGGTGTTTCCTTCGTTCCGGGCGATCTGGCTGCGGCAGAGTTGGCGCGCTATCGAGATGCGCTGGCCGAGATCGACCATCCCGATTGGGTCAAGCTGATCGACCGCCCGGCGGCGGATAGGTCGATCCTGCGGGCGGCGCGCAAATTTCCCGGCGGCTTGCTGCGGGTAAGCCTGGCGTTCGACGCGCGCGCCGGCCGCATCAGGCAAGCGGGGTTCAGCGGCGATTTTTTTGTCAGCCCGAAGCGCGCGGTGGCCGATCTGGAAGCGGCGCTACGCAACGTTCCGCTGGAGGGGGTCGAAGAAATTATCAGGACGTTTTTCGCGCAACGGCAGGCGGACCTGCTGATGCTGACGCCGGATGACTTTTCGGCAGTGATCCGGCAGGCGGTCGGATGAGGGTGGAAGTGGATGTGCTGGTGGTCGGCCTCGGCCCGGCTGGCGGCGCGGCGGCATTGGCTGCGGCGCAGGCCGGATTGCGCGTGGCCGCAGTGGAGCGCCGCAAGGAAATTGGCATACCGGTGCAGTGTGCCGAATTCATTCCCTTGCCGCTGGCTCGTTACGCGGTGCCCGATGGCGTGCTGCAGCAGCGCATTCAGGGCATGATCAATCGTCTGCCTTCGGGGCGGATGGAGAAAAGCGATACGCCCGGCTTGATGATAGACCGCGCCGCATTCGATCAGGCGTTGGCGCGGCAGGCCGAGAAAAGCGGCGCCAGACTGTATTTGAACAGCCGCTTGGTCGGGCTGGATAGTGTGAGTTCGTCGGCTATCGTGGTTATGCCGCAGGGCGAGATTCGCTTTGATTACCGGCTGCTGGTCGCAGCCGACGGGCCGCACTCCTTCGTGGCCAGGTCGCTTGGCTTGCCGCAGCAGGAAATGGTGCCTACCCGGCAATACACCGTACCGCTGCTTGAGGCCAGCGGGGAGGCCCAAATCTGGCTGTCGCCCGACTATCCTGGCGGCTACGCCTGGCTATTCCCCAAGGGCGGGGTGGCCAACCTCGGTCTCGGCGTGGACAAGCGTTACGGCGCTGATCCCAAAGCCTTGCTGGATGCGCTCCACCGCAAGCTGGTTGTCGAGGGCAGGGTGGGAGGGGCCATTCTGCACCGCACTGGCGGGGCGATCCCGGTGGGTGGCCTGCGCCTGAATCTGGTGGTGGGTAACGTGCTGTTCGTCGGCGACGCGGCCGGGTTGACGCATCCCATTACCGGTGCGGGCATCGCGGCCGCCGTGGTGTCCGGCGAGCTGGCCGCACAGGCTGCGGCGGCCTGGTTGATCGGGTGCGATAAAAATGCATTGATGGATTTTGAAAACACACTCCGTGACCAGTTCGGCGCCAGCCTGGAGCGGGCGGTGGCGCGCCGGGCTTGGCTGGGGAAGCATTGGGGGACACCAGCGGCGAGTGATGACAGGATACAGCGGCGCGGATGGGCCACCTTCACGGAATACTTCGCTTATGGGAGCGACCTCCCGGTCGCGAATTCGGGGGTTCGCGACCGGGAGGTCGCTCCTACAAATTTACCTTTGGTCTAGAAATGGAACCCGCCATGCGCTCCCCCGAATACGTCCAGATCAGCACGGCAGCCGCCATCACGCTTGGCCTGATCCCGGGTCGCATGTATCGCACCGACTGCACCCATTGCCTCAACCTGCTGCTTACCTATCCCGAAGGTTGCCGCGCCAATTGCGCCTATTGCGGTCTGGCGCGGCATCGCGAAGAGACGCGCGATTACGCCGACCGCAACTTCATCCGCGTGGACTGGCCGGCGCTGCGCTACCGGGAAGTGATAGCGCGCGTCCAAGCGGGCGAGGACAAGGGTCGGTTCCAGCGCATGTGCATTTCCATGATCAGCCACCCCGACTCGAACCGCGACACGCTGGAGTTGCTGAAGCAATGGGTCATGGGATTGCCGCATATCCCGGTTTCCATCCTCTCCAATCCCACCACCATGGAACGCGACGATCTGGTGCGCCTCAAGCAGGCTGGCGCGGAGATATTCACCGTGGCGCTGGACGCCGTGACGCCGGAAATTTTCGCGCGCACCCGGGGCAAGGCCGTGGATAGCCCGCACCGCTGGGAAAAATACTGGCAGGCGATAGCCTGGGCGGCGGAAATCTTCGGCCCGGAAAAATTCGGAGCGCACCTGATTTGCGGCATGGGGGAAACGGAGCGCGAATTGCTCGAAGTCGTGCAACGCATCAAGGATAGGGGCGGCCATAGCCATTTGTTTGGCTTCTTTCCAGAAAAAGGTTCCCTGATGGAGGATAGTCCGGCCTGCGGCCAAGCGCAGTGGCGGCGGGTGCAGCTCGCCCGCTACCTCATCGACCATGCCGGCGGCGATTTCCGCCGCATGGCGTTCGATGGATCGGGTCGGGTGGTGGACTTTGGCGTAGCGGAAGGCGAGTTGGCAAGTGTCATCAATGCTGGCACCCCGTTCCGCACTTCCGGCTGTCCGGGCAAAGATGATGATGAAATATCGGCCTGCAACCGACCCTATGGCGACAGCAATCCCACTGACATTTTGTCATATCCGTTCAAGTTGAATCCGGAAGATATTGAAATCGTTCAACTACAGATGAAGGGCGAAAGGGTAAAATCCTTTTAGGAATAAACCGGGCTGTTGCGGAAAAGCAACAAATAATGTTTTTTAATAGATTGTTTTAATTAGTCAAGTAGACCGTTAGAAAGAGCTAATACGCTGAAATTATAAAAAATCATTGAGACATATCACGGTTTGTGACATATTCCGACTATGGCTAGCGAAGGGTCTGGATCGGGTTATCAATCCGAGCAAAGAATCCATTCTGGCCGGGCACAGAGAATTGATGAATCAATTAACGGAGAGGGCATACAACATGAAATTAAAAGCACTGGTAGGAGTTCTGGCTGTTGCGGGTCTGGCGATGCCAGGGATTGCTTCGGCAACCAACGGTTATTTTGCGCATGGCTACGGCATGAAGGCTAAGGGCATGGGCGGCGCGGCCACCGCGACGGCTAGTGATACCATGGGTGGCGCGAACAACCCGGCCAGCATGGTTTGGGTGGGCGACCGCATGGATATCGGCGTGGATTGGTTCAGGCCGATTCGCAGCGCTGAGCGCACCGGTGCGCTGGACCCTACCATGAATGGTTCTGTGAAAAGCGACAGCAATGATTTCTTGGTGCCGGAATTTGGCTACAACATGATGCTGGGCGATAAAATGTCGCTGGGCGTCACCGTTTACGGCAATGGCGGGATGAATACCGACTATGCTGGCGGTCAGTTGATGAATGTTTTTGTGCCTCCTCCTCCCGGTGCAGCAGGCACTACGACTTGCGGTGCTTTCAATCCGTCCGGAAGTGGTTCAAACAGTAATCTGCTGTGTGGTAATGGAAAGTTGGGCATCGATCTGATGCAGTTGATTATTGCACCGACTTTTGCCTATAAAGTTAACGAAAAGCATTCCATTGGCGTTTCTCCCCTGTTTGGCTATCAGCGCTTCAAAGCCGAGGGCTTGCACGCATTTGCAGGCTTTACTACCACTGGCACATTCGACAACCTGACGAATCGGGGTTATGACAGCTCGACTGGCTTTGGCGTTCGCGTCGGCTATATGGGAAAACTTAACGACACGGTGACTGTTGGCGCGGCATATGCATCCAAAATGGTTATGAGCAATTTTGACAAATACAAGGAATTATTTGCCGAACAGGGCGGTTTCGACTTACCGGAAAACTGGAACGTGGGTATCGCGATCAAAGCCAATCCGAAAACAACAGTGGCCCTTGACTACCAGCGCATTAATTACAGCGGCGTGAATTCCGTTGGAAACCCCAGCGTGGCGGGGACCGGCTTTACCGTCGGATCATTGGGGCCTGACAATGGACGTGGCTTTGGCTACGGTGATGTGGACGTATGGAAACTGGGTGCGGAGTACGCATATAGCGAGAAGCTGACGCTGCGCGCCGGTTATAGCCATACCAACAATCCGATCTCGCCACGCGATGTAACTTTTAACATTATCGCGCCAGCCGTGATTCAAGATCACTATACCTTGGGCTTCACCTATGGGCTGGATAAGGCATCCGAAATCACCATGTCTTATATGCATGCCCAGGAAAATAGCGTGACTGGTTCCAGTTTGTTTAACACCTGGACAGGTGGTGCTAGCGGGAACGAAACAATCAAGATGTATCAGGACGCCCTCGGTATTGCTTATGGCAAGAAGTTCTAATCTGGCCATTCGCTAGCATCGTGAAGTAGCAAAATTGGGCTGAAGGTGGGAAATCACTTTCGGCCCTTTTTATTTAAAATCAGAGAATTGATAGCGGGAGGCTACATGAATGAAGTTCTGAAGAAGATTATTCTCGCAACCCTGGCCTTGGGCCTGGGCATGGGCGCCGCGCTGGCGGATGATGCACTGCTCAAGCCTTTTGTCTTGGCGTCAAAGGGCGCGGGCACGGTGGCTGACAAGGCGGGGGTAGCCAAAACCGCGTTGCAGGCCAACGGCTTTACCATCGTCGGCAGCTACTCGCCCTATCCTGAAACCACGATTATCGTGGTGACCAACGACGAAATGAAGAGCACGGCGGCAAAGTCCGAGCACGGCGGTTTTGGTGCGGCTCAGCGCGTTTCGGTAACTAAGGTGGGCAACGATGTGCAGGTTTCCTACACCAACCCGACCTACATGGCGGGCGGTTACCGTATGGCGGGTGATCTGCCGCAGACTTCCGAGAAGTTGAAGGCGGCGCTGGGCAAGGTGGAGGAATTCGGTGCCAAGGGACTGAGCACTTCCAAGCTGCGCAAGTACCATTATATGTTCGGCATGGAGTATTTCGACGAGCCGGTACCCCTGGCTGAATACGGTAGCTACGAGGAAGCTGTGAAGGCGGTCGAGGCTAACTTGGCAGCCGGCAAGGGCGGCTGTACCAAGGTCTACCGCGTTGATGTCACCGGCAAGAAGGAATCCGTGTTTGGCGTGGCCATGAAGGGCGGCGACAAGTACATGGACGACAAGTACATTATGGGTATCATCGATTTCGGCGATCTCAAGGGCTCCGCGCATCTGCCCTATGAAATGCTGGTTACCGGCAACAAGGTGATTGCGCTGTATGGCCGATTCCGCATTGCGCTTAATTACCCCGACCTGAAAATGGCCGGCGCGAACAGCTTCATGAAGATCATGGAATCGCCAGAGGCGATCAAGAAAGCCTTGACGGCTGCAGCTGGCGGCAAGGAATAAAATCAACAATAAGCCGGAAACGGCTTAAAAATAAGAATTGGCCCCGCTTCGGCGGGGTTTTTGTTTGGTGTGAATTTGTAGGAGCGACCTCCTGGTCGCGATTCACCGAATATCGCGACCAAGAGGTCGCTCCTACATGTCTGCTCCCTACCCGAGTTTGGCAAGTTGCGCCTTGAGTTTTTCCAGCGTGGCGCCGAAGTTCTCCATCCGTTCTTTTTCCTGCGCAACCACCGCAGCCGGGGCGCGGGCGACGAAGCTCTCGTTGCCTAGCTTGGCCTGGGCCTTGGCGATTTCTCCTTCAAGCCGGGCAATTTCCTTGGCTAGCCGTGCCTGCTCGGCTTCTTTGTCCACTTCGATCTTGAGCATCAGGCGGATGTCGCCGACCACTGCCACGGGCGCATCGGCGGCGGGCAACTCGCCTTCAACGATGGTCACTTCGGAAACCCTCGCCAGCGCCTGGATGTAGGGGATCAGGGTGGAAATATCGCCCAGCGCGATCAGCGGAACCTTGAGCGCCGGGGAGAGGTTCATCTCGCCGCGCAACGTGCGGCAGGCGTTGATGATTTCCTTGAGTAGCGCGATGTGCCCGGATGCGGCTGCATCGACCCGGCTCAGGTCAGCATCGGGATAGGGCTGCAGCATAATGCTCTCGCCGCTTTTGCCTGCCAGCGGGGCGGCCTTCTGCCACAGCTCTTCGGTGATGAAGGGAATGATCGGGTGGGCGAGTCGCAGTGTGGCTTCCAGCACCCGCACCAGGGTGCGGCGCGTGGCTCTTTGGCGCGCAGCGCCCCTCTCCCCCGGCTCCTCTCCCGCCTGCGGGAGAGGGGAGAGTTGTACCTTGGCCAGTTCCACGTACCAGTCGCAGTATTCGTCCCAGACGAATTCGTAGATGGCGCGCGCGGCCATGTCGAAGCGGTAGGTGTCGAAAGCCTCGGCGACTTCCTTTTCGGCCTGCTGCAGGCGGCTGACGATCCATTTGTCCGCGTCCGAGAATTCCAGCGGCAGCGACTCGTCCTGGCCGCAGTCCTTGCCTTCGGTGTTCATCAGCACGAAGCGGGTGGCGTTCCACAGTTTGTTGCAGAAGTTGCGGTAGCCGTCGCAGCGTTGCAGGTCGAACTTGATGTCGCGGCCATGGCTGGCGAGGCTGGCGAAGGTGAAGCGGATCGCGTCGGTGCCGAAGGCGGGAAAGCCGTCCGGGTAATCCTTGCGCGTCTGCTTGGCGATTCCTTCCGCCTGTTTCGGGTTCATCAGGCCGGTCTGGCGTTTGGCGACCAGTGCTTCCAGGGCGATGCCGTCGATCAGGTCGATCGGGTCGATCACGTTGCCCTTGGATTTGCTCATCTTGTTGCCGTGGATGTCGCGCACCAGCCCATGCACGTAGACCTCCTTGAACGGCACCTGGCCGGTGAAGTGTTCCGACATCATGACCATCCGGGCGACCCAGAAGAAGATGATGTCGAAGCCGGTCACCAGTACGCTGGAGGGCAGGAAACAAGCGAGTTCCGGCGTCTTGTCCGGCCAGCCCAGGGTCGAGAACGGCCATAGCGCCGAGGAGAACCAGGTGTCGAGCACGTCTTCGTCCTGGCGGAGCTGCTTGCCCGGTCCGGCCTGTTTCTGCGCCTCTTCCAGATTGTGCGCGACATAAATATTGCCGTCCTCGTCGTACCATGCCGGGATGCGGTGGCCCCACCACAATTGGCGGGAGATGCACCAGTCCTGGATGTTCTCCAGCCACTGGTTGTAGACGTGGGCCCAGTTATCCGGCACGAATTTCACTTCGCCGTCGGCGACCACTTCGAGGCCACGCTGGGCGAGGCCTTCCATCGCCACATACCACTGGTCGGTGAGCATGGGTTCGATCACGCTGTGGGTACGGTCGCCGCGCGGCACCATCAGCTTGTGCGGCTTGGTTTCGACCAGCAGCCCCTGGGCTTCGAGGTCGGCGATGATTTTCTTGCGCGCCTCGTAGCGGTCCAGCCCTTGGTATTCGGACGGCGCCAGATCGTTGATTTTGGCGTCGAGCGTGAGGATGCCGAGCGGCTCCAGATGATGGCGCAGGCCCACCTGGTAGTCATTGAAGTCGTGGGCCGGGGTGATTTTGACGCAGCCGGTGCCGAAGGCAGGATCGACGTAATCGTCGGCGATGATCGGGATGGTCCTTTCGCACAGCGGCAGACGCACCTGCTTGCCGACCAGGTGCCGGTAGCGTTCGTCGTCGGGATGCACCGCCACCGCCATGTCGCCGAGCAGGGTTTCCGGGCGGGTGGTGGCGACGACCAGCGCTTCGTCGCTGCCTTCGACCGGGTAGCGGATGTGCCACATGAAGCCGTTTTCTTCTTCCGAAACCACTTCCAGGTCGGATACCGCGGTCAGCAGCACCGGATCCCAGTTGACCAGGCGCTTGCCGCGGTAGATCAGGCCTTGGCTGTGGAGGGTGACGAAGACCTCGGTGACGGCTTTCGACAAGCCTTCGTCCATGGTGAAGCGCTCGCGCGACCAGTCGCAGGAGGCGCCGAGACGGCGCATCTGGCGGGTGATGGTGGAGCCGGATTCTTCCTTCCAGGCCCAGACTTTTTCCAGAAATTTTTCACGCCCAAGGTCGTGGCGCGACACGCCTTGTGCATCCAGCTGGCGCTCCACCACGATCTGGGTGGCGATGCCGGCATGGTCGGTGCCCGGCTGCCACAGAGTGTTCTCGCCCTTCATCCGATGGTAGCGAACCAGGGTGTCCATCAGGGTGTCCTGGAAGGCGTGGCCCATGTGCAGCGTGCCGGTGACATTGGGCGGCGGCAGCATGATGCAGTAGGCGGGCTTGTCGGCCTCGGTGGAGGCCTTGAAATAGCCACGGGATTCCCATAGCGGGTACCAGTGCGCCTCGATGGCGGCGGGTTCAAAACTTTTGGCGAGTTCCATGATTTTTCTGGGTGTGAGTATTGGAGTGGCGTGAAAGGGGGCGATTATACCTAGTAATGAAGGATGGGTGGAGCGTAGCGATACCCATCATTGTTGATACCACGCGCACTGTCAGCCAAGGGTGGGCATGTTTTTGTGTTGTGGGAGCGGCGGGATCAAAGCGAAAATCGCGACCGCGAGGCCGCCCCCACAAATTTCCGCGTGGGCACAAAAACGTGCCCACCCTACCCGGCTAGCCCTGTCAGAGAGACGGCAGATCGGAGGGGGCGTCATCGAGTCGCTGCTTGAGCGCTTCGCGCACGACATGCCGGATGTGTTCGCGGGTATGGTCGAGCAACTCGTTTAGGGCTCGATCCAGGGTGGCGGTGAATTCCAGTGCAATGCGTTTTTCCAGTTCCTGCACCATGGATTCCTCAATTTGGCGCAGGGCCGCTTCGTCATGAGTGCTGTCTGCGATCGGGGTGACTGTGCTGGCCGGTTTGCTGGCAGCGGCCTCGATCTGGAGAAGAGGGTTCTCGTTACCGCCTGTTGCGGCCTCGCTGGCTTCCGTAGCGGGCACGGCTTCAGTCAGAACCGGGATGGCGCTGTCTTCGGTGATGATTTCTGTCAGGACGGGAATCGCTGCGCGGGCAGCCTGCGCCTCAGCCGCGCGAAGCGCTTGCCGCGTGGGCGTGCCGGTGCGATGTCGGGTGAGCAGGGCGTCTATTTTTCCAAGTACGTCGGGCTCCATTTACCTGGCCTTGTTTCCAATGTCATGGGTTTTTATTTCATAGCCGCGGTCCTGGTAGAAGCGGAAGCGCTTGCGCGCTGCGACCGCATCGTTTTCTTCCGTGCCGACGATCTCGATCAGCCGGTGGAAACGACTGAAGAACAGGGGCTGCTCGGTGTGAAGATTGAGCAGGATGTCGTCATGCACCAGCGTATCGGTGTTATGGTCAACGATGACCGGGGTGACCGGGGCAAGACTATTCGAGGTGCGGCAATGGGGGATGAAGCCGACGGCGGGCGTGCTCCACAGCAGCTTGTCCATTTTTTCCGTGGTCGCGGCGTCGGGCGTATAGACCATGACCCTCAACCCGCGCTCCACGGCCTTGGCGCAGAGCACGCAAGCGGTGTGGTATTTGTCGGCGGTGTGAGTGTAGAAGTCGATTTGGGTCATATTTTCTAAGTCAAGGGGCCAGCGCGTAGGATGGGTGGAGCGTAGCGATACCCATCAATCATCACCGCAAAAACGATGGGTATCGCTACGCTCCACCCATCCTACCTGTACTAACCCGTCCTGCATTTATTGATGAGGAAGTGCACCAGCAGCGCCACTGGCCGCCCGGTCGACCCTTTGTCCTTGCCGGATTTCCAGGCGGTGCCGGCAATGTCCAGGTGCGCCCAGTCGTATTTTTTGGCGAAACGCGACAAGAAGCAGGCGGCGGTGATGGAACCGCCGGCGCGACCGCCGATGTTGGCCATGTCGGCGAAGTTGCTCTTCAGTTGCTCCTGGTAATCGTCCCATAGCGGCATGTGCCAGGCGCGGTCGACCGCGTATTCGCCGGCATGGAGCAGCTCGCGGGCGAGGGCGTCGTGGTTGCTGAACAGTCCCGAGGCCACATGTCCCAGGGCTATGACGCAGGCGCCGGTGAGGGTGGCGATGTCCACCACCGTCTCCGGTTCGAAACGTTCGGCGTAGGTCAGCGCGTCGCACAGGATCAGGCGGCCTTCGGCATCGGTGTTGAGCACTTCGATGGTCTGTCCGGACATGCTGGTGACGACGTCGCCGGGCTTGTTGGCGTTGCCGTCGGGCAGGTTCTCTGCGGCCGGCACGATGCCCACCAGATTGATCGGCAGCTTGAGTTGGGCCACCGCCTTGAACGCGCCGAGCACGCTGGCTGCGCCGCTCATGTCGTACTTCATTTCGTCCATTTCGGCGCCGGGCTTGAGGGAAATCCCGCCGGAATCAAAGGTGATACCCTTGCCGACCAGAACCACCGGCTTTTGTTTTTTATTGCCCTGGTAGTGCAAAACAATCAGCTTGGGCGGCTGGCGGCTACCGCGTGCCACGGAAAGCAGCGAACCCATTTTCAGGGCTTCCATGTCTTTCTGCTCCAGCACTTCAATCTTGAGTTTGCAGGTTTTTGCCAGTTCCTGCGCCTGCTGGGCCAGATAGGCGGGGGTGCAGATGTTGCCCGGCAGGTTGCCGAGGTCTTTGGCCATGTTCATGCCGTCGGCGATCGCCTGACCTTGTTTGGCCGCTTCTTCTCCGATGGCGAGTTCGGTGCGGCTCGGCACGTTCAGCACGATACGGCGCAACGGGCGGCGCACCTCTTCCTGTTTGCTTTTCAGCCGGTCGAAGCGGTAAATCCCTTCCATCGCCATCAATACGGCCTGCTCGACTTTCCACGCGGTGTCGCGGCGCTTGACCGGGAGTTCGGTGAGGAAAACCGAGGCTTCAATCGACCCGGTCTCATTCAGGGTTTTGATGGCTGCGCGGATCGCATCGCGATATTCTTTGTCTTTAAACTCGCGTTCCTTGCCCAGCCCGACCAGTAACACCCGGTCGCACAAAGTGTTGGGGACATTGTGCAGCATGAGCGTGGCGCCAGACTTTCCTTCCATGTCGCCACGGCGGATAATGTCGCTCAGGGTGTGGTTGGAAATCTGGTCGATCAGCTCGCCGGCCGGGGAGAGTTTGCGTGGCTCGAACACGCCGACCACGACGCAGGCGGTGCGCTGTTTTTCCGGGCTACCGCTTTTTATGCTAAATTCCACTTCTGCTCCTTACTTGATGCCTGCCCGCGTATCAGGCAGGCTTTATTCATGAGACTTACTAATCGGCAATTATCCGCAGACTGTAGTCTAAAAGTCAAAGAAAACCTCGAACGATGATTTTCCGCCGCGCTCTGCTGCGCGAGATGGCCGGTAATGCGTTGCTGGTTTTTTCAGTGCTGCTGATGATTACCCTGACCACGATGCTGATCCGCTATCTCGGGCAGGCAGCCGGCGGCGCTGTGGCTAACGAGGCGGTGGCGGCTTTTCTCGGCTTCAGTATTATTAATTATTTGCCGGTTTTGTTGTCTTTGACGCTGTTTATTGCTGTTTTGATGACATTGACCCGCTGCTATCGCGATAGCGAAATGGTGGTCTGGTTCACCGCTGGCTTGAGCGTCACGGCATGGGTGCGCCCGGTGATTGCCTTCGCCGCGCCGGCGGTATTCGCCATCGCGTTTTTAAGCCTGGTGGTTTCGCCTTGGGCGTTGAGAAAAAGTGATGAGTTCAAGCAACAAATGGATCGCCGCGACGACGTATCCTCGGTGGCACCGGGGGTGTTCAAGGAATCCAAATTCGCCGAGCGGGTGTATTTCGTGGAAAGCTTCGCCGGCGCGAACAACACGGTCAGCAATATTTTCATGCGCTCTGTCCAGCATCAGAAATTGGGCATTCTGGTCGCTCGGCAGGGCTACCAGACGGTATCTGAAAATGGCGACCGCTTCCTGGTGCTGCAGAACGGCAGACGCTATGAGGGAGTGGGCGGCTTGCCGGATTACAAGATCATGGCCTTCGAGCGTTATTCCATCCGGATTCATCCTTACGAGGCTGGGCAGATTGCGCTGAGTCAGAAATCTCTTTCCACGCTGATGCTGCTGAGCGACCGCTCACCGGTCAATATGGGGGAACTGCTGTGGCGGCTGGGCTTGCCGCTGAGTGCCTTTATTCTGGCTTTGCTGGCAATCCCGCTGAGTTTCGTCAACCCGCGCGCGGGGCGCTCGCTTAATTTAATCCTGGCGTTGCTGCTCTACATGATTTACAGCAATTTCATAAGCATTACCCAGGCTTGGGTGGCGCAAAGCAAATTGTCTCCCTATATCGGGCTGTGGCTGGTGCATGGCGCGATGCTGCTGGTGCTGCTGCTTTTGTTTTACCGCCGGCTCGTACTGGCGCCGTTCTGGATGACCTGGCTGAAGAGATGGGTTCCCCGGCTCAGTGGCGTGCGCAGATGAGAATCCTCAGCCGCTATCTGGCGCGTGAAATTTATTTGGCCACATTGCTGGTGTTTGCCGCGCTGCTCATGCTGTTCGCTTTTTTCGACCTGATTCACGAGTTGGGTGACCTGGGCAAGGGCGATTACCGGTTGGTGAAAATCTTTGGCTATGTGCTGCTTTCCCTGCCCGGCCATGTTTACGAACTGTTCCCGATTGCGGCCTTGATCGGCTCCCTGTTCGCCCTGTCGCAATTGACGGCCCATTCCGAGCTCACCGTGATGCGCGTGTCGGGGCTGTCCGCGCCGCGCATCGCCTTGTCGCTGGCGAAAGCTGGATTGCTGTTCGTGGTGCTGACCTTTATTTTCGGGGAATTCATCGCGCCGCTTAGCGGGCGGGCGGCCCAGGAGTTGCGCTTGAAGGCGACCAGTTCGGTCGTGGCGCAGGAATTCCGCTCCGGGCTGTGGGTGAAGGATGCGGGGAGCTTCGTCAATGTCGAGGAAGTGCTGCCGGATGCCTCCATGAAGGGGGTGAAAATCTATGAGTTCGACCCGGACTTCCGCTTGCGCTCCATCAGCTATGCTCAGCGCGGCGAACACGTGGCCGAGAACCGCTGGCGCCTGACGGATGTGGCGCAGACCCGGTTCGAGCCGGGCCGGACGATAGTCAGCAAGCTTCCCGATGCCTATTGGCATTCGGTGTTGACCCCCGACATCCTGAATGTGTTGCTGGTGGTGCCGGAGCAGATGTCGGCCTGGAACCTGTATTTTTATGTCCGGCACCTGAGTGAAAACAAGCAGAAAACCACGCGCTACGAAATCGCGCTGTGGTCGAAGCTGGTCTACCCTTTTGCGGCTTTGGTGATGATTATGCTGGCATTGCCGTTTGCTTATTACCAGGGACGTTCGGGCGGGGTGAGCGCGAAAATCTTTGCCGGCATCATGCTGGGATTGGGTTTCCATTTGCTGAACCGGCTATTCGCCCATCTCGGGCTATTGAACGACTGGCCGCCCCTGTTCAGCGCCCTGTTCCCGACGCTGGCCTTCCTTGGCGCGGCGATGGGGATGATGTGGTGGGTGGAGAAAAGATAGTGACGAGTCCTGGGTAGAAAGTGCTGAGTTCGAAGTGCCGCTGCGCGACGATTTTTGGACTCGGCACTCGGCGCTCATGGAACTGCGGGGGTCAGTTTGCAGCAGGCTGGGTCGTGTCTGCTGCGGGGCCCTGGATGGCGGGTGCGGAGGTTTCGCTCGTCACGGGTTCCGGGTTGGGGGCTTGGGGGACGAGCGGCGCAGGTGCAGGCGCGACCACTGGGGTAGGGGATTTCTTCCCACGCCTCAACTGGGCTTTCTTTTCTTCGGGAAGCTGCTGGTATTCCTGCCATTTTTTCTGTATTTCCAGACGCTTTTCAGGGGACAGTTGTTTCAGTTTTTCATATTTCTTGCGTGCCTGGGCACGTTCGTCCGGGGTGAGTGAGCTCCAGGGTTTGAGCCGCTTCTGGAAACGCTGCTGCTCGTCCGGCTTCATTTTCGGGTAGTGCTTGACCACGCCCAGCAGTCGCTGGCGCTGGAGTGCTGGCATGGCGTCCCACTGGCCTGATACTGGAGCCAGAATCTGTTTCTGTTCCTGTGAGAGCTCGATCCATGCGGGTTGCCGGTGTTCCTGTGCCGCAATGGCAGTGCCTTGTGCCAGCAGGCAAAAGGCGAGAGTTATTCCTGCGAGGAGCCTTCTAGCCATGTATCGAATCCGTTATCAATGAAAGCGTGGATCGGCAAGTCCTGGGCCAGCAGATGGGCGTCGATTTCCGATACGTCGTTCACCTCCTGAGTGTTTTGCCAATAGGTGGCGAACATCAGCCCCAGCACCAGCAACGCCAGCGGCACCCAGGCGCGGAAAGGCGAGTGGGCACGGTGGCTGCTGTGGCCATGTCCCGCCCAAGCCAGGCTGAAACTGTGGCGAGGTTCGGCGTAGGCTTCCAGGGCGTGCTGGCGCGCCGCCTGAAGGCGATACTGTATGCGGCTATCCAAGTTGGCCGTGCCGTAATCCAAGTGATGGACAATTTTTTTTGCCAGGCCATATTCATTCGTGGGTTCGTTCATGGCTCAATTCCCTTCGATTTCAAGAAGGCCGCCACTGCGTGGGTGGCCCGGGAGCAATGCGTCTTGACGCTGCCTTCGGAACAACCCATCACGGCAGCGGTTTGAGAAACATCCAGTTCTTCCCAATAACGCAGCAGGAACGCTTCCCGTTGACGAGCCGGCAAATTTTTTAGTCCCTGCTCAATCAATTTAACGACTTGCAAGCGCGCCAGGGTTTCTTCTGGTCGATGAATTTTATTGGAGTCGTCCTCGACTTCCAAAGTTTCCAGAGGATCATATTCTTCTTCCTGATGAGGGATAAGAGACGACAGCGGGGTGGTCCATAACGAGCGCACTTTCTGGCGCCGGTAATAGTCGCGGATGGTATTTTGCAAAATGCGCTGAAACAGCATCGGGAATTCTTCGGCGGGTTTCCCGGAATATTTTTCTGTCAGTTTCAGCATCGAGTCCTGCACGATGTCCAGAGCGCCATGTTCATCGCGAACGGCAAATAGCGCCTGCTTGTAGGCGCGTCGTTCGACTTCGGCAAGAAACCTGGAAAGTTCCTGAAAAGTGGCCAGTTGGAGAGTTCCTGAGTAACGTTATTCCGTAGTATCTTATCAAATAAAGAAAAATAAAGCAGAGTCTTCCGCAAGTTTGGTAAAATATCGCACTTGACCAAGTTGGCGGCAACCATTATGTTTCAGGTTTCCCCGGAATGATTATTTAAGGTTGTGATATGGAATTGACGGGCGCAGAGATCGTGGTGCGCTGTCTGGCGGAAGAAGGGATCGAATTTGTTTTCGGTTACCCCGGCGGCGCAGTGCTGAATATTTACGACGAGGTTTTCAAGCAGAACAAGTTCAAGCATGTGCTGGTCAGGCACGAGCAGGCTGCGGTGCATGCTGCCGATGGCTATGCGCGCGCCACGGGTCGGACCGGCGTGGCGCTGGTAACCTCCGGGCCGGGCGCGACCAATGCCGTGACCGGTATCGCTACCGCCTACATGGATTCGATCCCGCTGGTGGTGATTTCCGGCCAGGTGCCGACCGCCGCGATCGGCATGGATGCCTTTCAGGAAGTGGATATGGTGGGCATCACTCGCCCCTGCGTGAAGCACAATTTCCTGGTGAAGGATGTCAAGGATCTCGCCGAGACCATCAAGAAGGCGTTTTATCTCGCTTCGACGGGCCGTCCAGGCCCGGTGGTGGTGGACATTCCCAAGGATGTGACCCAGCACAAGACCGAGTTCGCCTATCCGAAAAAGGTGACGATGCGTTCCTACAACCCGGTGATCAAGGGCCATCCGGGGCAGGTCAAGCGCGCGGTGCAGATGATCCTGGAGGCGAAGCGGCCAATGATCTACACCGGCGGCGGCGTGGTGTTGAGCAATGCGGCTGATGAGTTGACCCAGTTTACGCGTCGGCTCGGTTTCCCGATTACCAGCACGCTGATGGGGCTGGGTGGCTACCCTGCCACCGATCCGCTATTTACCGGTATGCTCGGTATGCACGGCACTTATGAAGCCAACATGGCGATGCAGCATTGCGATGTGCTGATCGCCATCGGCGCCCGTTTCGACGATCGTGTGATTGGCAATCCGGAGCATTTCATTCAGGACGACCGCCGCATTATCCACATTGATATCGATCCTACTTCCATCGCCAAGCGGGTCAAGGTGGACGTGCCCATAGTCGGCAACGTCAAGGACGTGTTGGCAGAGATGAATAAATTGATTCAGGCCAGCAAGGAGAAACCCGACCCGACCGCGCTCAAGACCTGGTGGACGCAGATCGAACTGTGGCGCTCGAACGACTGCATGAAATACGATCATGACAGCCGCCTGATCAAGCCCCAGTACGTGATCGAAAAGCTGCACGAGGTTACCCGGGGTGATGCTTATGTGACCTCCGACGTGGGCCAGCACCAGATGTGGGCGGCGCAGTATTACAAGTTTGACCAGCCGCGCCACTGGATCAACTCCGGGGGCTTGGGCACCATGGGCTTCGGCTTGCCGGCAGCGATGGGCGTGCAGTTTGCCCACCCCGAGTCTATGGTGGCCTGCGTCACCGGCGAGGGCAGTATCCAGATGAATATTCAGGAGCTGGCTACCTGCAAGCAGTTCAACCTGCCGCTCAAGATCGTGCTGCTCAACAACCGCTTCCTCGGCATGGTGCGGCAGTGGCAGGAATTCTTTTACGGCAACCGTTATGCCGAATCCTATATGGATGCACTGCCGGATTTCGTCAAACTGGCCGAAAGTTACGGCCATGTCGGGATGAAGATCGAGAAGCCGGAAGATGTCGAGGGCGCGCTGAAAGAGGCGTTTGGCATGAAGGAACGGCTGGTGTTCATGAACTTCATTACCGACCAGAAGGAAAATGTCTTTCCGATGATTCCCGCCGGTAAGGGCTTGAATGAAATGATCCTGGTATAAAACTATGCAGCATATAATTTCTTTGTTGATGGAAAACGAAGCGGGCGCGTTGTCCCGTGTGGCCGGGCTGTTTTCGGCGCGCGGCTACAACATCGAGTCGCTGACGGTCGCGCCGACCGAGGACGCCACCCTGTCGCGCATGACGATCGTCACTCGCGGCTCCGACGACGTGATCGAACAGATCACCAAGCAGCTCAACAAGCTGATCGACGTGGTCAAGGTGGTGGATTTGTCCGAAGCCGGCCACATCGAGCGCGAGCTGATGCTGGTGAAAGTGCGCGCCGAAGGTGGGCTACGCGAGGAAATGAAGCGCATGTCGGATATCTTCCGCAGCCGCATTGTGGATGTCACCAACAAGACTTATACCATCGAGCTGACCGGCGCGGGCCACAAGCTGGATGCCTTTCTCGAAGCGCTGGACAGGGATGCGATTCTGGAAACGGTGCGGACGGGTGCATCCGGTATCGGGCGTGGTGATAGAATACTGAAAGTTTGATTAAGGAGCCGTCAGCGGTCAGCTGTCAGCGGTCAGCGAAACAAAGACCTGCCGATAGCCGATGGCTGATAGCTGATAGCTATTTAACGAAAGGAAAAAAATGAAAGTTTATTACGACAAGGACGCCGATCTTTCCATTATCAAGGGCAAGAAAGTAACCATCGTTGGTTACGGTTCTCAGGGCCATGCTCATGCCGCCAACCTGAAGGATTCCGGCGTCAAGGTGACGGTCGGCCTGCGCAAGGGCGGCACCTCTTGGGACAAGGCCAAGAAATCCGGCTTCACGGTGAAGGAAGTCGCTGATGCGGTGAAGGGCGCCGATGTGGTGATGATCCTGATTCCAGATGAGCAGCAGCCTGACGTCTATTGTAATTGCGTTGAGCCCAATCTGAAAAAGGGGGCAACCCTGGCCTTTGCCCACGGTTTCAACATCCATTACAACCAGATCCAGCCGCGTGCCGATCTCGACATTATCATGATTGCCCCCAAGGGCCCTGGCCACACCGTGCGTTCCGAGTACCTCAAGGGTGGCGGCGTGCCTTCCCTGATCGCCATCTACCAGGACGTATCCAAGAAGGCCAAGAGCGTTGCCCTGTCCTACGCGGCGGCCAACGGTGGCACCAAGGGCGGCGTGATCGAAACCAACTTCCGCGAAGAAACCGAGACCGACCTGTTCGGCGAGCAGGCCGTGCTGTGTGGCGGCTGTGTCGAACTGGTCAAGGCCGGCTTCGAAACTCTGACCAATGCCGGCTATGCGCCGGAAATGGCCTATTTCGAATGCTTTCACGAGCTCAAGCTGATCGTCGATCTGATGTATGAGGGCGGCATCGCCAACATGAATTACTCCATCTCCAACAATGCCGAGTACGGCGAATACGTTACCGGCCCGAAAGTCATCAACGAGGAATCCCGCTGGGCGATGAAGGAAGCGCTGGACAATATCCAGAACGGCAGCTATGCCAAGCGCTTCATCCTGGAAGGCAAAACCAACTATCCGGAAATGACGGCGCGTCGCCGTCTGAACGCCGAGCACCAGATCGAGGTGGTGGGCGCGAAGCTGCGCTCCATGATGCCCTGGATCGCCAAGAACAAGCTGGTCGATCAGTCGAAGAACTAATGTAGGTCGGGCATGTTGTTTATGCCCGACATTTCAACGTCGGCAAAATGTCGGGCAACAAAAACCGTTACCCGACCTACGCCTATTAGCCTGATTTATCCATGTGCATCGGTATCGCCCCACCAGTGAAAAAAAATTATCCTCACCCTATCATCGCCCGTGAGGGCTGGCCGTTCCTGGCCGGCGCTGCGGCGGTTTCGCTGCTGGTTACATTCTTTGCCGGATGGCTGTGGGCGCTGCCATTGTGGATCATCAGCCTGTTCGTGCTGCAATTCTTTCGTGACCCGGGACGCAATGTGCCGACGGCGCGCAATCTGGTGATCGCCCCTGCCGATGGCCGCATCGTCGCTGTCGAACGCGTTCAGGACCCCTACCTCAAGCGCGATGCGCAGAAAATCAGCGTGTTCATGAACGTATTCAACGTTCATTCCAACCGCAGTCCGGTGGATGGTGTCATCGAGGAAATCTGGTACAACCCCGGAACATTCGTCAATGCTGATCTAAACAAGGCCTCCACGGAAAATGAACGCAATGCCATCTGGCTGCGTTCCGATTGTGGTTACGACATCACCTGCGTCCAGGTGGCCGGGTTGATTGCGCGGCGCATCCTGTGCTATGCCAAGCCGGGTGAGTGGCTTGCGCGCGGCCAGCGTTATGGTTTCATCCGTTTCGGCTCGCGGGTGGACGTGTACTTGCCATTGACCGCCCAAGTGCGTGTCAGCATCGGCGACAAGGTCCATGCCGGGGAAACCGTGCTGTCCGAACTGCCGATGAATGTCGGCTAAGCGGTGAAACTATTGGCGCCATGGAACCCTCCATATCAAACAAGCGCCATAATTACTCAGTTGCCGCTATTTTTCTCACCGCCTTCTTTGGAGACGGGGGCAACCCTCATCCCAACCTTCTCCCAGAGGGGGAAGGGACAATGGTGAAAGGCGCTTGTTTTGAACGAAGACTATAACCTCGTCACCCGCAAGCCCTTGATGGACGGGCGTTTGCGTCGGCGTGGCATCTATCTGCTGCCCAACATGTTTACCACGGCGGCGCTGTTTGCCGGGTTTTATGCCATCGTCCAGGCCATGAACGGGCATTTCGAGCAATCTGCGGTGGCGATCTTTATCGCCATGGTGATGGACGGCCTGGACGGTCGGGTTGCGCGCCTTACCCATACCCAGAGCGCGTTCGGGGCGGAATACGATTCGCTTTCCGATATGGTGTCGTTCGGCGTAGCGCCCGCCTTGATCGTGTACGTCTGGGCGCTGAAGGACATGGGCAAATGGGGCTGGATCGCCGCCTTCGTCTATTGCGCCGGGGCGGCGCTGCGGCTGGCGCGCTTCAACACCCAGCTTGAAGTTGCCGGCAAGCGTTTCTTTCAGGGTTTGCCCAGCCCCGCTGCGGCAGCACTGCTGGCGGGGCTGGTATGGGTGATGAACGAGTACCCTATCCGCGTCACCGATATCCGCTGGCTGGTGTGGGGGGTGACCCTGTTCGCCGGGTTGACCATGGTCAGCAACCTGCGCTATTACAGCGGCAAGGACATTAACCTGCGCAAGAGCGTGCCCTTCGTCGGCATCCTGCTGATCGTGCTGGCCTTCATTCTGATTTCTTTCGACCCGCCGCATGTCCTGTTCGGCATCTTCGCGCTGTATGCGCTGTCCGCTTATGTGGACTGGCTGTGGGGTGTGGTGGTGCGGAGAAGGCGGAAAGTCTAATGGCTTGCGCTCGCAAATGAAAGCGTTTATATTTCAAGCCATGAACTCCGCTATCCCCGTCTCCTTCGTTTCGCATCGTGCCAACCTCTTGCTGGTCGGCCTGCTGCTGCGCCGCAGGCGCTAACTTCCTCCCCCCCCATTACTTGTTTTGAATTGCGGAAATCGGCACTGAACCGATTTTCGTGTTATGAATTATGTCTTCTGCAACGGAGCCCGTCATGAAAAATAAATTAATCATATTCGACACCACCTTGCGCGACGGCGAGCAAAGCCCCGGCGCTTCCATGACCAAAGAAGAGAAACTGCGCATCGCGCGGCAGCTCGAGCGGATGCGCGTGGACGTCATCGAGGCCGGTTTTCCGGCCGCCAGCAACGGCGATTTCGAGTCGGTCAAGGCGGTTGCCAGCAGCATCAAGGACTGTACGGTGTGCGGTCTGGCGCGTGCCTTGGAACGCGACATCGAGCGTGCCGGCGAGGCGATCAAGCCGGCCGTTTCAGGCCGTATCCACACCTTCATCGCCACCAGCCCGATCCACATGGAAAAGAAGCTGCGCATGAGCCCGGACCAGGTGGTCGAGCAAGCGGTGAAGGCGGTGAAATGGGCGCGCAAGTGGACCGACAACGTCGAGTTCTCGCCCGAGGACGCCGGCCGCTCCGAGACTGATTTCCTGTGTCGCATCCTGGAAGCGGTGATCGAGGCCGGCGCCACGACCCTGAATATTCCCGACACCGTTGGCTACAACCTGCCGCAGCAGTTCGGCAGCCTGATCGCCACCCTGCGCGAGCGCATCCCCAACTCCGACAAGGCGATTTTTTCGGTTCACTGCCATAACGATCTCGGCCTGGCCGTGGCGAACTCGCTCTCTGCCGTGCTGGCCGGAGCGCGTCAGGTGGAATGCACGATCAATGGCCTGGGCGAACGGGCGGGCAATGCCTCGCTGGAAGAAGTGGTGATGGCGGTGCGCACGCGCCAGGATATTTTTACCTGCGACACCGGTATCGACACCACCCAGATTGTGCCAGCTAGCCGCCTTGTGGCTGGCATTACCGGCTTCGCGGTGCAGCCCAACAAGGCCATTGTCGGCGCCAATGCCTTCGCCCACGAGTCCGGCATCCATCAGGACGGCGTGCTCAAGCACCGCGAAACCTATGAGATCATGCGCGCCGAAGATGTCGGCTGGAGCGCGAACAAGATGGTGATGGGCAAGCATTCTGGTCGCAACGCCTTCCGCAGCCGCCTGGTTGAACTGGGCATCAAGCTGGAGTCGGAAGAAGCGCTCAACGCCGCCTTCGCCCGCTTCAAGGAACTCGCCGACAAGAAGCATGAAATCTTCGACGAGGATATTCATGCGCTGGTCAGCGATGAGGAACAATCGATGGTGAAGGAACAGTTCAAGCTGGTGTCTCTGCGCGTCTGCTCGGAAACTGGCGAAACGCCCCATGCCCATGTCACCATCAGCGATGGCGGCAAGGAAAGGAGCGCGGAAGCCGATGGCGGCGGGCCGGTGGACGCCTCGTTCAAGGCGATCGAGTCGATCGTCAAAAGCGGCACGGAACTGCTGCTTTATTCGGTCAACAACATCACCAGCGGCACGGATGCGCAGGGCGAAGTCACAGTGCGGCTGTCCAAGGGAGGGCGCATCGTCAACGGTCAGGGGGCGGATACCGACATCGTGATCGCTTCGGCCAAGGCTTACCTTAATGCCATGAACAAGCTGGCGGGAAAGCTGGAGCGGATGAATCCGCAGGTCTAGCAGCCTGTCTGACTTGAAGGAAATCGGCTGCAAATTCGGCCGGGCGGTCCATATTTCGCCGCTTTTTTGGTCAATAGAACGACTATTGACCTGCAAAAC
>PFJY01000125.1 GCA_002784065.1 Hydrogenophilales bacterium CG_4_10_14_3_um_filter_58_23
CGGCAAATGGGGTAAGCAGGGATGGGCAGCTTTATGCCCAACTCGCAAAATCTGTCCTCGCCCAGCCGAATTCTCGCTTCGATCCCCATAAGTCCGACAGGCTCCTAGTCCCGCGTTTCGCCCTGCTTCCGCTCTATCGTGTCCAGCTCGCGTTCCATTTCTTCGTCGCTGAGCGGCTGGTAATCCGGCTCAGCCGCAGCGGCCTTTTTCTCTATCATCGAGGCAACCACGATACCCAGTTCGTACAGCAGCCAAAGCGGCACCGCCAGCATGATCTGGGACACCACGTCGGGCGGAGTGAAAATGGCGCCGATCACGAAGGCGCCGACCACCACATAAGACCGAATCTCGCGCAGTTTCTTGACGCTGACCATCCCCATGCTCACCAGCACCACCACCACCACGGGCACCTCGAAGGTGATGCCGAAGGCAACGAACAAGGTCAGGACAAAATCCAGGTACTTGTTGATATCGGTCATCACCGCCACGCCCTGCGGCGCGACCGAGGTCACAAAACCGAATACGATTGGGAAAACCAGAAAATAGGCGAAAGCCATGCCACACAGGAACAGGATCGTGCTCGCCGCCACCAGTGGCGCGATGAACCGTCTTTCATGGGCATACAGGCCGGGGGCAATGAAGGCCCATATCTGGTAAAGCACGTAGGGCAGGGCGATCATGAAGGCGGCCATCATCGCCACCTTCATCGGCACAAAAAAAGGCGTAGCGACATCGGTAGCGATCATCTGACCACCCTTGGGCAGCGCAACGAGCAGCGGGTGCGCCAGAATGGCGTAAAGATCTCCAGCGAAAGGAAACAGGCAGATGAACACCAACCCCACCGCGACCAGCGCACGCAGCAAGCGGCTGCGCAGCTCGATCAAATGGGAAAAAAACGATTCGGAAGTTTCAGGCGTAATCACTTGGATGAAGCCTCTGCTTGGTGGGGCCGCGTCGAATCCAGACCCAACTCAAGCTGAGGCGATGCCACTGCGGAGATTTCTGTGGATGGAGGGGACTGCGGCTCAGCGGGCTTTTCCGCAACTGCGTCCCCTTCGAGAACAAGCGGGGCGGTCGCCGGCGTGACACTATCCGCTACGTCCCTGAATTCCTGCTCGACATGCTGGGTTTCCTCGATGATCAAATGCTCGGCAGTCGAGGCCTTGGCGCGCATATCGGCTTCGATCTTGCGCAACTCGTCCAGCTTGAGCTGATTGTTGATATCCGCCTTGACCTCGGCAACATAACGCTGCGCCCGGCCAAACAGCAGGCCCGCAGCGCGGGCCACTTTCGGCATGCGCTCCGGACCGACGACAACCAGCGCAACGACACCGATCACCACCAGCTCGAAAAAACTGAAGTCGAACATGGCGGATTACGATACGGTCTTGTTTTTGACTTCGCCTTCGATGGTTTGGCCGGTCTGCTGCGCCGTCGCATCGATCTTCGGCGTCTTTTCCTCTTCCTTGACGGCTTCCTTGAAGCTCTTCACCGCGCCACCCAGGTCGCCGCCTACGTTACGCAGTTTCTTGGTGCCAAAAATCACCAGCACGATCACCAATACGATCAGCCAATGCCAGATGCTGAATGAGCCCATTTCCTTCTCCTCTAGAAATTAAACGTGCGGCAATTTACCGCCGCCGATGACATGGACGTGCAGGTGCATCACCACCTGACCGCCGCCCTTGCCGGTATTGATGACGGTCTTGAAGCCGTCTTGCAATCCTTGTTCTTTCGCCAGCACCGGCGCCAGCAAGAGGATGCGGCCGAGCAGCATTTCATGCCGGGCAGGACAGTCTGCAAGCGAAGCGATGTGCTCTTTCGGCACGATCATGAAATGAACCGGCGCTGCAGGGTTGACGTCATGGAAGGCGATAAGTTCACCGTCTTCATACACCTTGCGGCAGGGAATCTCGCCCGCCGCGATCTTGCAGAAAATGCAGTCGCTCACTGTTCGCCCCTCGCCGCTTTTTCATCCAAACCGGACAAGCCCTCGCGCCGCGCCAGTTCGTCGAGCACTTCTTCCGGACGCACTCCCTGGCTGGCCAGCATCACTAGACAATGAAACCACAAATCGGCGGTTTCGTACACAATCTGCTGACGGTCGCCGTTCTTGGCCGCCACGATGGTTTCTGTCGCCTCTTCACCGATTTTCTTCAGGATCGAGTCCAATCCCTTGGTGTACAGCCTGGCTACGTAGGAGCTGGCTGGATCGGCTTGCTTGCGGGCCTCCAGCGTATCCGCCAGACGGCTCAGAATAGTGCTCATTTCTTGTAAATCTCCGCCGGGTCTTTCAGAACCGGCTCCACCACCACCCACTGCTCTTTTTCCAGTTTCTGGAAGAAACAATGGTTGCGGCCGGTATGGCAGGCGATGCCGCCGACCTGCTCGACCTTGAGCAGCACCACGTCCTCGTCGCAGTCGAGGCGGATTTCCTTGACCGTCTGCACATGGCCGGATTCCTCGCCCTTGCGCCACAGCTTCTTGCGCGAACGCGACCAATATACCGCCGCGCCGCCCTCAGCGGTAAGCCGGAGGGCTTCGCGGTTCATCCAGGCGAGCATCAGCACCGTCCCGCTCGTCGCATCCTGGGCGATGACCGGCACCAGGCCGTCGTCCGTCCACTTCACTTTGTTCAGCCAGAGTTCTCTTACGCTCATAATCTCACTTCAATGCCGTGTTGCGCCATATAGCGCTTTGCCTGCTCGACGGAATATTCTCCGTAATGGAAAATGCTGGCTGCCAGCACTGCGTCAGCGTGCCCCTTGAGAACGCCATCCACAAGATGGTCCAGATTGCCGACACCGCCGCTGGCGATCACCGGGATGCCGACCGCATCGGCCACCGCACGGGTCAGATCGAGGTTGAAACCGATCTTGGTGCCGTCGCGATCCATGCTGGTCAGCAGAATCTCGCCAGCGCCCCTCTGCTCCATGTTCTTCGCCCATGCCACCGCATCCAGCCCGGTGTCCTTGCGCCCGCCATGAGTAAACACGTGCCAGCACAGCGGCTCACCCGCAACCGACACCTGCTTGGCGTCGATCGCCACCACGATGCACTGCGAGCCGAAACGCGACGAAGCATCCGCCACCAGTTGCGGGTTGGACACTGCGGCGGTGTTGATGCCGACCTTGTCTGCACCGGCATTGAGCAAGCGCCGCACGTCGTCGACGGCACGCACGCCGCCGCCCACGGTGAGGGGAATGAACACCTGCGCCGCCACCTCCTCGATGATATGCAGGATCAGCCCGCGGTTGTCGCTGCTCGCGGTGATGTCGAGAAAGGTCAGCTCGTCCGCGCCCTGCTCGTCGTAACGGCGCGCAATCTCGACCGGATCGCCGGCGTCGCGCAGCGCCACGAAATTCACGCCCTTGACGACGCGACCGTCGGTCACGTCAAGGCAGGGGATAATGCGTTTTGCCAAACCCATAATCTGGTGAGGAGTGAGGGGTGAGGAGTGAGGGAAACCCCTCCGCTCCTCACCCCTCACTCCTGACTCCTCACTTTCCTTGGCCCAATTCATCCGCCATTTTCTGCGCCTCGGCGAAATTCAGCGTGCCTTCGTAAATCGCCCGTCCGGTGATGGCGCCCATGATACCCTCAGACTCAACCGTGCAGAGCTCCTTCACGTCATCCAGGTTGGTGATGCCGCCGCTGGCGATAACCGGAATGGTCAGCGCCCGAGCCAGGTTTACCGTCGCCTCGATGTTCACCCCAGAAAGCATGCCATCGCGACCAATGTCGGTATACACGATCGCTTCCACGCCATAACCCTCGAATTTCCTGGCCAGGTCAATCACGTCATGCCCGGTCACTTTCGACCAACCGTCCACCGCCACCTTGCTGTCCCTGGCATCGAGACCGACGATAATCTGGCCGGGGAAAGCGAAGCAAGCCTCATGCAGAAAACCCGGATTCTTCACCGCAGCCGTGCCGATAATAACGTAGCTGATGCCGCTATCCAGATAGCGCTCGATCGTTTCCAGGTCGCGGATGCCGCCACCCAGCTGCACCGGGATATCGGCGCCTACCGCATCCACGATGGCCCGGATGGCGCTGCCATTGACCGGCTTGCCGACAAAGGCGCCATTCAGGTCAACCAGGTGAAGCCGGCGCGCACCGGCATCCAGCCAGTGTCTGGCCATCGCACCGGGGTCTTCGGAAAAGACGGTCGCCTCCTCCATCAAACCCTGTTTCAAACGCACACAGTGCCCGTCTTTCAAGTCAATCGCAGGAATAATTAGCATGATGGTTGCAGCAGTAGAATACCCATAAAAATCGGATCAGCCCAGGTTGGATGCCATTCCGTTCCATTCCGCGAAATTGGCCAGCAGCTTGAGTCCCGCAGCCTGGCTTTTTTCCGGATGGAACTGCACAGCAAAAATATTGTTGCGCGCCACGGCGCAGGCGAAGGCGAAGGGATAATGGGTAAACGCCGCCACCAGTTCGGGATTGCCCGCCTCAACGTAGTAACTGTGCACGAAATAAAATCTCGCGCCGTTAGTAATGCCATTCCACAAAGGATGAGACACGGCTTGATGCACCTCGTTCCAGCCGATGTGCGGCACCTTGAGGCGCTGTCCCTGGGTATCGTGCATCGCCTCGATCGGAAACAGCCTGACCTTGCCGGGTAGCACCCCCAAACCGGCGACATTGCCTTCCTCGCTGAATTCGAACAGTGCCTGCATACCCAGGCAGATGCCAAGAAAAGGCTTGGTCTGCGCCACCTCGACCAGTACCTGGCGCAGGCCGCGCACCTCCAGCTCACGCATGCATTCCGGCATCGCGCCGACGCCGGGGAATACCACCCGATCGGCCTGCGCAATCTCACTCGCGTCGCTGGTCACCACGATGCGCGCATCAGGGGCGACATGCTCCAGCGCCTTCGCCACCGAACGCAGGTTGCCCATACCGTAATCCACTACCGCGATGCTGCTCATGGGTTAAAGGCTACCCTTGGTCGAAGGTAGCGCGCCGCCGAGGCGCGGGTCAATCTCCACCGCCATGCGCAGCGCGCGGCCAAAGGCCTTGAAGATGGTTTCCACCTGGTGATGCGAGTTCTTGCCGCGCAAATTGTCGATATGCAGAGTCACCCCGGCGTGATTGACGAAGCCCTGGAAAAACTCCGATACCAGATCGACGTCGAATTCGCCGATCATCCCGCGCGAGAAATCCACCGCGAACACCAGGCCGGGACGCCCGGACAGATCGATCACCACGCGCGACAGCGCCTCGTCGAGCGGCACGTAGGCATGGCCGTAACGGCGGATGCCCTTCTTGTCGCCGACCGCCTTGGCGAAAGCCTGGCCCAGGGTAATGCCGATATCTTCGACAGTGTGATGGGCATCGATGTGCAGATCGCCTTTGGCGGAGATATCCAGATCAACCAGTCCATGACGCGCAATCTGGTCGAGCATGTGATCGAGGAAAGGCACGCCGCTGGCGAGTTTGGCCACGCCGCTGCCGTCCAGATTGAGGGATACGCTGACCTGGGTTTCCAGGGTATTACGGGTAACTTGAGAGGTGCGCATTGGGTCGTCGGCCGAAGTTTTTCTCATTCTAACTCAGCATGGCAAGAGGACAAAGCGGGCTGAGACGATATTTCATTCTGCCAGAATTTCTCTAAGTGCGCCGACCAGCGCCTCGCACTGCCCATCCGTCCCGACCGTGATGCGCAGGAATGGCGCGATGCGCGGCGGATTTTTGAAATGCCGCACGATAATGCTGCGCTCGCGCAGTCTGGCGGCAAGCTCGGCACCCTCATGCCGGTCGTGGCGGGCAAAGACGAAATTGGCGGCCGAAGGCAGCACCTCGAAACCTAGCGATTCGAGATCGGCCACCATCCGGGTGCGGGTAGCGATCACTTTGCGGCAAGTGTCCTCGAAATAAGCACGATCCTCGATCGCTGCGGCAGCCCCGGCAATGGCAAAGCGGTCCAGTGGATAGGAATTGAAGCTGTCCTTCACCCGCGCCAGCGCCTCGATCAGATCCGGATGACCAATCGCATAACCGACGCGCAGCCCCGCCAGCGAACGTGATTTCGACAGGGTATGAACGACCAACAGCTGCGGATAGCGATCCACCAGCCCGACGGCCGATTCAGCACCGAAATCCACGTAAGCCTCGTCCACCAACACCACCGAACCGGTATTTGCCCGGAGCAAGCGCTCGATCTCGGAGAGGGGCAACGGACAACCCGTTGGAGCATTCGGATTGGGGAAGACAATGCCGCCATTGGGCCTGAAATAATCGTCGACCCGAATCTCGAAAGACTCGGTCAGCGGCAGCTGCCGGCAGGCGATGCCATATAGGCCGCAGTACACCGGATAGAAGCTGTAGGTAATATCCGGAAATAGCACCGGCTCATCATGCTTGAGCAGCGCCAGAAAAGCGTGCGCCAGCACCTCGTCGGAACCGTTACCGACGAACACCTGGGACGGCTTCACTCCATAGAAAACGGCGATAGCTTCCTTCAACCGGTCGCTGTTAGGATCGGGATAGAGCCGCAGGCTGTCGCCCACTTCGGCTCGCATCGCCTCCAGCGCCTTGGAGCTTGGCCCATAGGGGTTCTCGTTGGTATTGAGCTTGACCAGATTGGGCAGCTTGGGCTGTTCGCCCGGCACATAGGGCGTCAGCTCATGAACAATGCTGCTCCAGTAACGGCTCACGTCAGCTCCGTGAATCAGCGTACGCGGTATCCGGCCGAGCAGGCATGGGCCTGCAAACCCTCGCCCTCGGCCAGCACCATAGCAATCTTGCCCAGCACCTGCGCACCCGCCTCGGACACCATGATCAGGCTGCTGCGCTTCTGGAAATCGTAGACGCCCAGCGGCGAGGAAAAACGCGCCGTGCGCGAAGTCGGCAGCACATGGTTGGGGCCGGCGCAGTAATCGCCCAGCGCCTCGCAGGTTCGGCGCCCCATGAAGATGGCGCCAGCGTGTCTGATCTTTTTCGTCATCGCGACGGGGTCTTCGATGGAAAGTTCGAGGTGCTCGGGCGAAATATAGTTGGCAATCTCGGCGGCCTCGTCCAGATCCTTCACCTGGATCAGCGCACCGCGTGATTCCAGTGCGGTGCGGATAATTTCCTGGCGCGGCATTTGCGGCAGCAGTTTTACTATGCTGGCCTGCACCGCGTCGATAAAGGCGGCATCGGTAGCCAGCAGGATGGACTGTGCCAGCTCGTCGTGCTCGGCCTGGGAAAACAGGTCCATCGCAATCCAGTCCGGGTCGGTCTTGCCATCGCAAATCACCAGGATTTCAGAAGGCCCGGCCACCATGTCGATGCCGACCACGCCGAACACGCGGCGCTTGGCAGCAGCAACATAGGCATTGCCGGGGCCGACTATCTTGTCCACTTGCGGCACAGTCTGCGTGCCATAGGCCAGCGCGCCCACCGCCTGCGCCCCGCCGATGGTGAACACCCGATCCACGCCGCATATCGCCGCAGCGGCCAGCACCAGTTCGTTGACCAGTCCGCCCGGCGTCGGCACTACCATAATCAGTTCCTTCACCCCGGCCACTTTGGCGGGAATCGCGTTCATCAGCACCGATGAAGGATAGGCTGCCTTGCCGCCCGGCACATACAGGCCGACCCGGTCGAGCGCAGTGACCTGCTGGCCGAGCATGGTGCCGTCGGCTTCAGTGTAGTTCCACGACTGCATCAATTGTTTTTCATGGTAAACCCGCACCCGCTCCGCCGCCTGTTGCAGCGCCTCGCGTTGCGTTGCGGGCAGATTGTCGAGCGCCTGCTTGAGGCGTGGCTGCGACAGTTCCAAGTCGGTGGCAGAGGTCACTTCGAGCTGGTCGAAACGCCGCGTGTACTCCAGCACGGCGGCATCACCCCGCGCCTTGACGTCGTGCAGAATGCCCGCGACGACGTTGTCGATGGCCTCGTCCTGCGCGCCCTCGAAGGCCAGCAGATCGGTCAGCCGGGCCTGAAAATCAGGCTGTGCAGTGGAATAACGTTTGATGTTTAGCATAATGGTGTGCAAGTGAGTTTGCGGGATACGGTGATTTTACAGGAAAAAGTTGCGCCACGCGCAACCCTATGGACACCATGTCTTTGGCCGTTTGTTACGCTTGACGTACAGCATAAAACGAAATATATTCAACCATGATTAAATCTTTTCGCTGCCCGGATACAGAAGCACTTTACCAAGGCAAGCGCGTCAGGAAATTTGAATCCTGTGCCGCACAAGCTGAAAGAAGGCTGGAAATTCTGGACAACGCAAAAACCATCCATGACTTGATGGGCTTGGCCAGCAACCGCTTCGAGGCTTTAAGCGGCGACCGATCCGGTCAGTTCAGCATCCGCGTCAATCAACAATGGCGCGTCTGCTTCGAGTGGAAAGATGCCAACGCTTACAACGTGGAAATCGTGGATTACCATTAAGGAGAATGAACATGAACGGAATGCGCGCTATACACCCCGGTGAAATCCTCAAGGATGAACTGGACGAACTAAAACTTTCGGCAAACGCCCTTGCCAAGGCGCTGGCCGTACCCACCAACCGGATCACGGCCATCCTCAACGAGCAACGCGGCATTACCGCGGATACCGCCCTGCGCCTTGCCAAATTCTTCGGCACCAGCCCCGACTTCTGGATGAGCCTGCAAAGCAGCTACGACGTCAAAAAAGCGCGTGTAGCCGTGGGCCAGGAAATCGAGACAAACGTCAAACCACGCGAACAGCTTGCCGGCTAGCTCGAAAAACGAAACTCGGAGCGATCTGTCGCTGGGGTAAGCATAGCGCACCCCAGCAGGAGCGGGAGTCGAATCGCCGGGATTCGGTTCCCTTACCTCAGCCTACGGGCTAACGCATAAGGTTAGATCGTGATCGCGGAGCGAGCCACGATCTGAACCGTTTGTTGGACGAGCCCGGTTGAGGCTTGAAAGGCTATGCAAA
>PFJY01000229.1 GCA_002784065.1 Hydrogenophilales bacterium CG_4_10_14_3_um_filter_58_23
ACCTAATCTTGACGCTTCAGGCTCATTCCTGGTTGGAAATACAGGCCTCGTTCAGGCTCATTCCTCATTGGACAAGGCTGCCCCGAGGGGCCGTTTCCCTTTTGTGGTAAGCTTTTTTTATGAACGCCCAAAAACGCCGCGAAATTTTTACCCGGTTCAAGGCTGCCAACCCCAAGCCCACCACCGAGCTGGTCTACCGCACCCCCTTCGAACTGCTGGTGGCGGTGGTGCTATCGGCCCAAGCCACGGACAAGAGCGTCAACCTCGCCACCGCCAAACTGTTCCCGGTAGCCAATACGCCGCAGAAGATGCTCGCCCTCGGCCAAGAGGGGCTGGAGTCCACCATCAAATCCATCGGCCTGTACAAGAGCAAGGCCAGGCACCTGATCGCAACCTGCCACCTGCTGCTGGAACAGCACGACAGTGAAGTGCCGCGTAATCGAGAAGAACTGGAGAAGCTGTCCGGCGTCGGGCGCAAGACCGCCAATGTAATTTTAAACACCGCCTTCGGCGAGCCCACCATCGCCGTGGATACCCACATCTTCCGCGTCGCCAACCGTATCGGCATCGCGCCGGGCAAGACCGTGCTGGAAGTGGAAAAGAATCTGCTCAAATTCGTCGCCCCTGAATTCCGCCACGATGCTCACCACTGGCTGATTTTGCATGGCCGTTACGTGTGCAGGGCGCGCAAGCCGGACTGCCCGCACTGTTTGATCAACGACCTGTGCGAATACGAAGAGAAAACTACATAAATTCGCTACTGCCGGGCGCAGGAAGCCGGGCCAATTGCAAATCGTTAATTTACACGCTACAATCGAAGCGTGATTAAAACATTCCGCCACAAAGGGCTTGAGGCTTTCTTTCGCTCCGGCAGCAAGGCCGGGATACAGCCGAGCCACGCTGCCAAATTGAGAGTGCAGCTAACTCAGCTTGAGAAAGCCAACAATCCGGGGGACATGAATGCGCCGGGCTGGCGGTTGCACCCGTTGAGCAACGATCACTGGTCGATATGGGTCAACGGCAACTGGCGCGTAACCTTTACCTTCGAAGGCAAGGACGCGATCCTGGTTGATTATCTGGACTACCACTGAGGTGAAAACATGAGCAGAATGCACAATCCGGCACATCCAGGCGAAGTGTTGCGCGAGTGGATACCGGAGGGCATGACGGTGAGTCAGGCCGCCGGACAGCTTGGCGTATCCCGTGTCACGCTATCCAAAATACTTAACGGGAAATCCGGCATTACGGCAGACATGGCCCTACGCTTGGCCGCATGGCTCAACACCAGCGCGGAGGTTTGGGCCGACATGCAAACTCAATGGGAAATCTGGCAGGCGGAGCAAAACCCGCGGCCTGTCATCCGCCCCCTCAAGTTGGCGGCGTAGTGTAAAGTTCCCTACCACTATGGAATGCTAGGAGATAGTCACGTTGAATTTGCGGTATGTGGGAGCGACCTCCTGGTCGCGAAGCGATGAATTCGCGACCAGCGAGGTCGCTCCCACATGCCTCCGTTTCTTGTCGACAGGCTCCTAGCACCGTCGGCCGCGAAACTCGGAAAATGAAATGACCATCGCCACCGGACTCGCCTCCGCCCCCGTCGCCGAACCCCATCTTGCCGGACTAGCCGTTGCGGCCGCCATGGAGAAGGCGGGACTGACCATCGCCAACAGCGTGCTGCTTTTCCTCACCCCGGAGTTCGCCCGCGACCCCAGGCCCGCCCTTCTGGCCGCGTCCCGCGCCAGCAACTGCACCCGCATTATCGGCTGCTCGGCGGCGGGCATTTTCACCGAGCAGGACTGGGTGCTGGATGCCCCTGCCGCTGCCGCAATGGTATTCGGCGGCGACGTCAGCCTGGCCCCTGCGCCGCAACCGCAGGCGGACGACCTGCTCCTGTCGCTGGCCGCCCCCAACGCCCTCAACTCCGCCTGGATCAATGAGCCGGGGCGGCGCTTCGGCGGGGTATCGGGAGACGCGACCGGGCAGGGGCCGTTCAAAGTGTGGTGCGGCGGCAGAACGGCAGAAAACGGGCGCTGCGAAACCCTGTTGGCCGGTGCAAGCGGTGTCGTCGGTGTTTCCCTGGGCATCCGAGCCCTGAACGAGCCGCTAGCCATCACCCAGGCCAGCGGCTATGACGTGATCTCACTCGGGCAGCAACCTGCCATGAACGTGCTGACGCGCGAACTACCTCTCGACCTCCGCAACGAGGACAACCTTCCCCTGCACCTGCTGATGGCCGGAATCGTCCACGGCGATCCGGCTACGGCCATCGCCGAGGGCCGCTTCCGCCTCGCACCCATCATTTCCGCCAATGCCGAGGATCGCTCGGTCACCCTGTCGGCGCGGCTTGTGCCCGGCGAGCAGATGTTCTGGGTGGTACGCCAGCCGCTGGCCGCCGAACGCGACATGCGCCTGACTATTGACCGCTTGCAGCAGGAACTCGATGCCCCGCCCGATTTCGGTCTGTTGTTTCCCTGCATGGGACGCGGCCCCTATTTCTACGGCGGGGTGGACCGCGACCTCGACCTGGTCAAGCAGTGCTTCCCGGACATGCCGCTAATCGGCTTCTACGGCAATGGCGAAATCGGGCCGCTGGACGGCGCCAACCAGTTGCTGCAGTACGCCGCCGTTCTCGGCCTGTTCCGCCATGTTTAGCCCGACCCGCGACCAGGCGCGCCGCTTCTTCTTCGATGCCTGGCAAAAATTCCGCACCAGCCAGCCGCTGTCCGACCTCGAAGCCATCGCGCTCGACCTGATGCAGCAACATCCCGAATACCACGCCATTTTCGACAACCCGGAACGCTACGTTGAGCGCGATTATTTGCCGGAATCCGGCGGAACCAATCCCTTCCTGCACCTGAGCCTGCATCTGGCGATCCGCGAGCAACTGCCGATCGACCAGCCGCGCGGCATCGCCGCCCACTACCGGCGCCTGCTGGAAAAAACCGGCAGCGCGCACGACGCCGAGCATTTAATCATGGGCTGCCTGGGGGAAATGATCTGGCAGGCGCAACGCCAGCGCACTCCGCCAGACCCGGCGATTTACCTCGAATGCCTGGAAAATGTTAGAATAATCGGATAATCATAATCATGTAGAACCATTTGAACCGGAGTCCCAAAAAATGAAAAAACAACGTCTTATTTCCACTACCCTGCTGCTTGCCATGAGCGCCCTTCCCGCACTGGCCGACGACATGGCCCAGTACCAGGATGAAAGCCGCAAAATCGTCAAGGAATTCGTCTCGCAGTTGGGCGGTGAACTGCAGAAGGAAATGAAAACCAACGGCCCCGCCTCGGCCATCAAGGTGTGCCGCAACGCGGCGCCCGCCATCGCTTCCGAAGCCTCGCGCAAGACTGGCTGGAATGTCAGTCGCAAGTCCCTGAAAACGCGCAACGCTGCGCTGGGGATGCCGGACGCCTGGGAGCAGAAAGTGCTGGCCGACTTCGAAAAACGCATGGAGAAAGAAAATCCGGCCAACCTGGAATTTGCCGAAGTTGTCGCCGAGCCACAGGGTAAATTTTATCGCTACATGAAAGCGATCCCTATGCAGGGCGTGTGTCTGAAATGTCATGGCACGGACGAAGCCATCCCGCAGAACGTGAAGGATGCGCTGAAAACGGATTACCCCCACGATAAGGCCACCGGTTACACTCTGGACCAGATCCGCGGCGGCTTCAGCATCAAGCGCCCGCTGTAAACTTCTTTGTCCAACGCCCGCCACGAGCGGGCGTTTTTTATTTCCCGGCAGGATGCCCAGATGCACACAGAACACTACATCGCGGGCAAAGACGCCTCGCTCGAATCGTCGATCGGCACCCTGCGATCCAGGCTGGCCGCCCTGGATTACCATGTGGAAGAACGCTCCTGGCTGAACCCGGTGGAAAATATCTGGTCGGTGCATATCCGTGAGCGCGACTGTCCGCTGCTGTTCACCAACGGCAAGGGTTCATCTAAACAGGCGGCACTGGCAAGCGCGCTGGGCGAGTTTTTCGAGCGCCTCTCCTGCAACTACTTCTGGTCGCATTACTACCTGGGTGAGGCGATTTCCAAGCGCGCGTTCACGCATTACCCGCAAGAGCAATGGTTCAAGCCGGACGATAACGCCGGAGACTGGCCGGACGAACTGCTTACACCGGAACTACGCGAATTCTACAACCCGGAAGGCAGCATAGCCGCCGAAATGCTGGTCGACCTGAACTCAGGCAATGCCGAAGCCGGCGTTTGCGCCCTGCCCTATATCCGGCAGCGCGACGGCCTCCGCGTCTGGTTCCCGGTCAACATCATCGGCAACCTCTACGTCAGCAACGGCATGTCGGCGGGCAACACCCCCGCCGAGGCGCGCACCCAGGCGCTGTCGGAAATTTTCGAACGCTACATCAAATTCCGCATCATCGGCGAAGGGCTGTGCCTGCCGGAGGTGCCGGACGAGGTGATCGCCCGCTTTCCCGCCATCGCGGCGGACATCCGCGCCCTGCGCGCGGCGGGCTTCGGCATCCTGGTCAGGGACGCCTCGCTGGGCGGGCAATATCCGGTGATGAACGTGACCCTGCTCAACCCGCACGACCAGGGCTGCTTCGCCAGCTTCGGCGCGCACCCGCGCTTCGAGATCGCTTTGGAGCGCGCACTTACCGAGCTGCTGCAAGGCCGCGCGCTGGATGCGTTGGGCGGCTTCCCCGAACCGGGCTTCGACCTGGAAGAAATCGCCGACTCGCCGAATCTGGAAATCCACTTCGTCGATTCCAGCGGCATCATCGGCTGGCGCTTCCTCGGCGACACCCCGGATTTCGACTTCTGCGACTGGAATTTCAGCAACACCACCGAAGAAGACTATGCCTGGCTGGTCGAGCGCATCCACGCCGAAGGCGGCGACATCTACATCGCCGACTACACCCATCTGGGCGTCTACGCCTGCCGGATCATCGTGCCCGGCATGTCGGAGATTTACCCGATCGACGACCTGGAATGGGAAAACAACAGCGTCGGCAACGCCATCCGCCCCGCCATTCTGCGCCTGCCGGAGCTGGACGACGACGAATGCGCCGACCTGCTGGACACTCTGAACGAACTCAGCCTCGACGACCAGCGCCCGGTCGCCGCGCTGATCGGCCTCGCCGCCGATGCCGGCTCATTCTGGCAAGACTTGCGCGTGGGCGAGTTGAAAACCCTGCTGGCGCTGGCGCTCGGCGACGCAGAGGCGATCCGCGAAGGCTGCGACTGGATACGCCATTTCGAGCAATTGAACGAACAGCGCCGCAAGGTTTACCGCTGCATCGAAAGCCTGCTGAATATGGCCGATTCCGGCCCGTACAGCGATGCTCTGAAGCACCTCTACGGCGCGGACACGCTGCAACAGGCGCAAGCCCTGCTCAACGGGGAACAGCGCTTTTTCGGCCTGCACGCGCCGGGGATGGCGCTGGAAGGGTGCGAGATGCACCAGCGCCTGCTTGAAGCTTATGGGAAGCTGCACGCGTTTTAGCTATCGCTCCTCCGGCGGTTTGAGGCCGCGAAACGCCCGATACAGCATCACATCGTAGGCGATCTTCATCCCCGCTCCAATGAACAGCGGGGTGGAAAGTGTCAGGAACTGCATCAGGAATCCCGCAAAAGAAGGCGCGACCGCCCAACCTCCCAGCCGCACCAGGTGGGTGATACCGGAAGCGAAAGTGCGCTCCTCCGGTCGTACCATCGCCATCACGTAGGACTGACGCGTCGGCACGTCCATCTCCACCAACCCTTCGCGCAGCAGGAACAGCACTGCCGCCACCCAGAAATTCGGTGCGAAGGCGACGGTCATCAATAACAGGCTTGAAGGAATGTGCGTGAACACCATGGTATTCACCAGCCCGATACGTTTGGCAAGCCAGGCGGCACCGAGGTGCGAGACGGCGTTCATGCCGCGCGCGCCGAGGAACAGCACGGCGATCACCGATTCGGATACGCCGAAGCGCTGGTAGAAAAAGTACGACAGCAGCGCCGTGCCGACAAAGCCGCCGGCCACGCTGTCGAGCCCAAACAGCAGGGAAATGCGCCACAACACCTTGCGGCTTTGCGGCGAGACGACCAGCGGTTGTTTCGGCGGTGCTTCCGTCTGGGCCGAAAGACGCAGATAGAGCACGGCAGTAGCGAACAGCAGCAAGGCATACAACATTACCGCAGCCTGGAACGACGCCAGCTCGCCGATTCCGGCCATGCGCAAAACGCTGGGAAGCGCCGCCAGCAATCCGCCGACGCCATGACCGATGTCCTGCAGCACGTTGTACCAGGCAAAGGCGCGGGTGCGCTCCTGATCGGTGGCGGTAGCCGGGAGGATCGCCTGCTCCAGCACCAGCGCGGCACCGCGATCGCGTCCCATGCCGTTGAGCATGCCGACGAAGGCGGCGATGCCGACCGCGACTGGACTGGAATACCACGCCGCCGCGGCGCCGCCCAAGGCACTCAGCATCGCCAGCCAGAACAGCAGGCGGCGCCTGCCCAGACGGTCACCGGCGAAAGTCACCAGCAAGGCAGCCAGCGTCGCGCCAGCCAGGCCGGCACTGATCACCAGACCGATTTGCGAGGGCGTGAACGCCATGCGGGCGAGATAAATACCGAGCAGCACCCCCATCATGCCGGTGGCCAGCGCGCGCAGGAAGGCGGTGGCATAGAGGATGCGCCGGTTGCGGAGCATGTTCTTCGCCTAGCTCACTGCGCGGCGCAGCAGGCCCATGACCTTCTTCAGCGGCGTGTCCGCGCACCAGGCATAGAGCGCATCGTAGACCACCATGCCGTGTTCGAGCATTTCGTGGTCATCCTCGAAATTGAGCGACAAGCCTTTCGAGATCGCCAGCAGTCCCGCCGCTTCCTTCGCCAGATCGGGTTTGCCGGTGTCGGCGGCGCGCACGATGCGGGCGAGCTTGGCCAAGGCCGGGTCGGTCAGATCATACTTGGCGATGAAAGCATCAAAGCTGCACTGGTCGCCATGATGGCCCAGCTCCACCCCAGATACATCGTAGGGAACGGCGCCGGTTTCAGTGGCAAGTTTCATCACGTCGCCACCGGGCACATACAGGAACTCCGGCGCTTCGTCGATGAAGCGCGCGATCAGCCAAGGGCAGGCGATGCGGTCGATCTTCGGGCGCTCTCGGGTGATCCACTTCATGATTTTCTCCTTAACAGGAACAAAGGATTTACTTGCCCACCGTGTCGCCGCCCGCCACTTTCCAGCCTTCTATGCCGCCCTCGATGTAGCGGGCCTGGACGCCTTTAACCTGCAAGGCGTCCACCACGGCATTGCTGACCGAACCGCCACGCACGCAGTAAAGCACCACTTCGCGATTCTTGGGTATTTTGTCGGCCCATTCTTCCAGTATGTCCGGGTCGCACCAGGTAGCGCCGAGGATTTTTTCCCGGGAGGCATCGAGATCGCTTTTACGACGCACATCGAGTAATACAAAGGGCGATGAATTCCTCAGTTTTTTGAGGTCGTTGGAGGAAATTGTACGGTCCATGCTCAGACTCCTTCAGGAAACGACAAAGGTATAAATCAATCCCACCACGGCGCAAGCGCCGATCACGCGCATGATGTCCTGCTTGTACTTCCACAGGGCGAAGAAGGCGGCCACGGACATGAGGGCGAAAAACCATTCAAACGGGCCGTCGAAGCCCTTCGGCCAGATGACGTGGTAGCCGAAGAACAGGGCCAAATTCAGGATCACGCCCACCACGGCCGCCGTGATGCCGGTCAGCGGCGCGGTGAACTTGAGGTCACCGTGAGTCGTTTCCACCAGCGGACCGCCGGCCAGGATGAAAAGATAGCCTGGCAGGAAGGTGAAGAAGGTGGCGACACAGGCTCCGGCGAATCCCGCCAGCAGCAGGCTCTCCGGGCCGAATATTTCCTTGGTCCAACCGCCGATAAAGCCGACGAAAGCCACCACCATGATGAGCGGGCCGGGCGTGGTTTCGCCCAGCGCCAGGCCATCGATCATCTGCAACCCGGTGAGCCACTGGTAATGCTCGACGCCGCCCTGGTAAACGTAGGGCAGCACGGCATAAGCGCCGCCGAAGGTGACCAGCGCGGCCTTGGTGAAGAATTCGCCCATGTCCAGCAGCACCGGGCTCCCCATCAGCACCCACATCGCCGCCGCCCAGATGGCGAGGAAGGCGATCATCATGATGATCAGGTGCGACAGTTTGAATTTCGAGTGTTCGGGTGTCGGCGTGTCGTCGTCGATCAGAGCCGTGCCGTATTGCTTGCTGGACGCGCCGTGACCGCCGCCGACCTTGAACTTGTCAGGCATAAACTTGCCGCCGAGGTATCCCACCACACCCGCCGCCAGCACGATAGCCGGAAAAGGGACCTTTAGCGCAAAGATGGCGACAAAAGAAGCCGCCGCCATGGCCCACAGCACCTTGTTTTTCAGCGCCCGCGATCCGATGCGCCAGGAAGCAAACACCACAATCGCCACCACCGCCGGTTTGATCCCGGCAAATACGCCCTGGACGAATTGCAGGTTGCCGTAAGCCATATAGACGTAGGACAGCGCCGAGAGAATGAACAACGAGGGCAGCAAAAACAGCGAGCCGGCGACGATGCCGCCCCAAGTGCGGTGCATCAGCCAGCCGATATAAATGGCGAGTTGCTGCGCCTCCGGTCCCGGCAGCACCATGGCGTAGTTGAGGGCATGCAGAAAGCGGCGCTCGGAAATCCAGCGGCGTTTTTCCACCAGATCATGGTGCATCATGGAAATTTGCCCAGCGGGGCCACCGAAGCTGATGAAACCCAGCTTGAGCCAGTAAACAAAAGCCTCCCAGAATGTGGGTTGGACGAAGCCGCTATCGCGGAGAAATATTTCCCACCAATCTGATTTATTGACATAATTCCTCCTCGACCCGCAAGGGATTGTTAATACT
>PFJY01000071.1:0-9087 GCA_002784065.1 Hydrogenophilales bacterium CG_4_10_14_3_um_filter_58_23
ATTAACAATCCCTTGCGGGTCGAGGAGGAATTATGTCAATAAATCAGATTGGTGGGAAATATTTCTCCGCGATAGCGGCTTCGTCCAACCACTTCCTCCAGCGTGTTCGCCTCACCGGCATCGACATCCACCTCATGCCAGCGCAGCACGTCCACCAGCAACCGCTCTACCGAATGGATGCCGGACTCATCCGCCGTGACCAGCATCGCGCCACGCGCACCGGTTTCGCGGATATGCCGCCCCTGCAAGTTTCCTGGAAACACCACCCACGGGTCTTCCTGCAAGATGGCGTGTTCATGCACATGGCCCAGCGCCCAATAGTCGTAGCCCTTGGCGCTGAGTTCGGCCAGAGAACAGGGTGCATAGCTGGCATGGGCCACATAACCTTCCAGCGCGGTATGCAGCACGCCGATATTGAGCCAGCCGGCGACCGGTGCGGGATAACCGGCAGCCAGGTTGTCCACCGTGGCTGCTTCCTTGTAGCTGCGGCCATGCAGGGCAACTTTCAGCTCATCGATGCGGAAGGTGTTGGCCTTGCGGGATTCAAACTGGTGGACGTTGGGCGGCAGCGTCAGTTTCTTGGTCATGTCGCTATCGGCATCGTGGTTGCCGAACAACAGATAGACAGGAATGCCGGCCTTGTTGAGACGCCCCATTTCGCGGCAGAAAAAGTGGCCGGTGTTGTAATCCTTCCAGCTACCGTCATAGAGATCGCCCGCGATGACCATGAAATCCACGGCTTCCTCGATGGCTTCATCAACCAGCCGGGTAAACGCATCGCGCGTGACAGTACGCAGCAGATCGGCAGGGGCATCCTTGTAAGCGGCAAGCCCGGATAACGGGCTATCGAGGTGGATGTCGGCGGTGTGGATGAATTTCATGGATGGATAACCCTTGGTTTTTTACGCATGTGCCATCACGGCGCCCGCTCATCGCCAACACCACCCCGCTCATAAAACACCTTACCCACCCGCTCGATATGCTCGCGCAGCTCGTCGTGGTTCAGCCGGTCGAATGCGGACAAGTCCATGGTGTAGGGCAGGAGCAGGTCATCCACTTCGTCAAGGATGGCGGCCAGCTCGCGTTGGCTGATTTCCTGTCCTTCGGTGGACACCAGCGTGAGGTCAATATCCGACCCCGGCTTGAAATTGCCTTTTGCCCGTGAGCCATAGATCACGGCGCGCTGGACAGCGGGATGCCGTGCCAGAACGCCGTGAATTTTGTCGATCACGGCAGCGGACAAGCCGAACTTGCGCTCGGTCATGAGCGTTCGTACAGGGAGAGGAAGTGTTGATGCATGCGCAGGAAGCTGGGGTGAAACCGCGCGGCAATGTCCTCGGCAATATCGCGTGCAGTGCTTTCGTCATAGACATGCGAGGTGAGGTTCCGGGACTTGATCATCTCCATCCATGCCTCGCCGTCCTCAATCAGACCCCGCTTGAACGCTTCCCGCGTGCTGTCCTTGGAGCCGAACAGTCCGGTGGTTCCCGCCACATCCTCCAGGTAATCCTTCAAGACATTCCAGGCCAGTTCATGCACCATTTCGAAAGACTGGATCAGCCCTTTCTCTTCGAGACGGGAAAGCTTGCGTGATTCGCGCAGGGCAACATCTGCGCTCAGCTCATTGAGTGCCTTTGTGTAATTGTTGAATCGCTGTTTCCATCGAATGTCTTGTGTCATGGCGTACTCCCTGTGTCAGCTTGCAGTAATTGTACGATTTTTCCTAAAATTTCTGCGCTCTCCGCATCCAGCGCGACGATCTCATCCATGATGACCTGCGGCGTTGGGCATTGCCTGGCCCTTTCCGGTCAGGCGGTATTTCTGCAAGCGGCTGTTGGGTTTGTCGGGGAGGGTGTATTCGATGAGTCCCTCGTCCAATAACGCTTTTATGGCGCGTTTGAATGCACCGGTCTTGCTCCGCAGGTTGAGGTGGGCGATGAGTTCACTGGCCGAGAGTGGCGCCGGTGCAAGCGCGCTCAGTATCGACTCTGACTGGGCCCAATGACGGGCCTTTGACTGGGCCCTTGGCGCCGCGTCGAGAATCATTTGCAGCATGAACTCGATAAATGCCGCCGAATCGCTGTGTTGGGTGCTGCGGTTGAGGGCGGCGTAATATTCCTGCTGGTGTTCGTGGATGAGGGTTTCCACGGGAATGTGGGCTAAAAGCGGGTTCCATTGGCTGAGGATCAATGTCTGCCAGAGCCGTCCCATGCGGCCATTGCCGTCTTCGAAGGGGTGGATGAACTCGAATTCGTAGTGAAACACCGAGCTGGCAATGAGCGGGTGTTCGCTCGTGGTTTTCAGCCAGTGCAGCAGGTCACGCATCAGTGACGAAACCCGATTGGCGGGCGGGGCCATGTGTATGACCTCTCCGCCTGCCATGACGCCGACCCCACCGCTGCGGTAAGTCCCAAGCGCGTCGAGCAGCCCACTCATGAGGACGCTGTGTGCTGCCAGCAGATCCTTTTCGGCCGAAGGTTGCCACTTGGTGTAGAGGTCATAGGCCTTGATGGCGTTGCGCGCTTCCTGAATCTCCCGTGGTGGGGCGATGACACGCTTGCCCTCGAGGATGGCGGTGATTTGCGTTTCGCTGAGGGTATTTCCTTCGATCGCCAGCGAACCTTGTATGGTACGGATGCGATTGATGCGGCGCAGCCGCAGCGACGTTGTGGCGGCTTGATGCGCGGAAAGCCGCCCGACGGCCTCGCCGATCTGGGCGACCAGGGAGACGATGGCGGAGGTGAGGGTGTAGGGTGGGGAATAGGGTTTGCTCATAATGCATCCCCGCCGCCGCTGCCGCCGAGCGTTGCCATCCGATCTTGAACATTCAAAAGCGCACCTCCCCCCAGTTCGATATTGCGCAACAGGACTCTCTGGGCATTATCTTATCCGCGCCAGCGTCTGATTGTTAGCTCGGATAAGTATCTGCAAAGAAGCCAGTCGCTCACGCTTTGCCTTGCCACTCTCGATGATAAACCTCGTCCCCATTCCACCCAGAACGCCCAGCCACCAAGTGTTGGTTGCCACGGCCAGCGCACCACCAGCCAGATAGGCCAGATAAGTTTTACTCGCGCGTTCCCCGAAATTGCGACTTTTTTCATAGGCATCCAGTCCGTCCTTGGAATAGGCGGTAAATGCGATCAGTGCGAGTGACAGCGCAGAGGGCATCCAGTCGAATTGCAGGGCGGCACCATCAGTGGTGTCCGAAATGACCTGTTGAAGTGCGGAATCCGAGATGCCGCTGTTGGTGACATGTTCAGACAATCCCCGCATGAGCAACTGACCCTGCACTTCCGAAGTGGTGACTACATCAATATGTGGATAGCGATCCAGGGCTTCACGCACGTAGTCGATCGAGTCGGTTGCCTTGAGCTGAATGACGTCTTTCATGTGCCCGTCCGGGCCGAGAATCTGAATATCCCAACCTGGCTGGGTGGCGGAAGTTGCCAATTCTGCCTGATACCCTGTCGGCAGGTTGCCGGCATTGAGGTAATCCGCATACTCGATTTCGAAGAGCTTGCCCTTCACGCCGGATGCCAAACCTTGCAGCTCATCCGGACTACTCATCCGGCGAACGGTTTCGGCAAAATCCGCATTGGCCGCCAAGCCAGGGTAGGCCAACTGATAGGCGCGCTCGACATCTTCTGGAACGGCCACCGCAAAAGCGGCATAGGATGCCAGGGTTTCTCCGCCCACGGTCAACGTGTCGAGATAGACATCCCGTTTGCTGACACGAGGAGGAATATTTTCCAGACGACGGTACAGGACGGAGACACATTCACGATATTCAGCACTTTGCTCTGCCAACCGCTCGACCAAGGGTTTGATGCGATCTTCCCGGGCGAACACATGGCCGGAAGCATCCGCTATCGCGGCGCTTGTGCCGGATGCCGCGCCGTAAACCGCCCCGCCAATCTCGTGGCGATGATCAACAACTTTTTTAACGCCCCATTCTGCCGCTTTGTAGCCACCATAGCCCACTATAGCAGCGGCAGTGCCAGCCACCTTTGCCGTTTTGCCGACGACTTGGCCAATTCCTTCACGATGATTGTAGACAGCCTTGGCCGTGATAAACGTGCCTTTGGCGGCAAGCTTTCCAGTGGCGACAGCAGTCTTGCCTGTCAGATAGGCCGTCCCAAGCAAAATTTTCCCCGTGAATTTCAGCAAGCCCATGGCTGCTCCTCAATTAGCGTCCGTTTTGACTCTGCTGGCCCCGTGTTTTTCCTTCTGCACGTGCCGTTTTCCAAATTTTCTTGATGTCTTCCGCCGTCAGGGTTGCGCCGCGTGATTTTGCTTCATACCAGACATCAATCACCCGCATGATCGCAAAGCTGAGGCCGTAAACCAATGGAACAGTCATCAACCCGCCCAGCCACGGCAGAATGGTCTTGAACAGGCCAATCGCAGTCTGTTGAGCGATGACCCCCATGCCAACCACGCCAGCAATTTCCTTGATAAGGTCGGTGACTTCCGATTCCTTGACCGGCACCCCGCGAATCGCGGCAATGCGTGTGCCCATATAAGCCTGAATCGGCGTCAGGATGAAAATGTCAGCGAACGGCAATGGCTGCGTGGCCAACAGTGAGCAGGTAGTGCAGGTGATATGCGTGATGCGAGAGATTTTTTCCTCTGCACTCATATCCTGGCGAAACTCGATTTCGGTGACTTGCTGCTTCAGCGTGTTGGTCAGTGACATGGTTTTCTCCCTTTGTTGTTGGTTTTGATAGTTCGCATTTAACTAGATTGGAAATAGAAGTTAGAGGGGAGCTACCGGAGTTCAGCATCACTGCTGCATTAGCTGTGGAAACTTCTTCGGTAAATGCGTCGCGTCAGCTGATCTAGGAATGCGGGCTTGCTGAAATATCCAGGTTGGGGAGAAAAAACTTTATCCCTTCCCCAGTGCAACTCGTGCCACAGAATCTGGTAGAGCAATTTCGCCTGCTCCACTGGAGTGATTTTTCCGCCCTGCTGGAGTGCATTGACCCTGATTGAAAAATAGTCCTTGGAATCGGCCATATTCAGAAGGACATATTTGCTTTCGAGTTCTTCATAAGACCGCATGTAATCTTGCGCCAGCTCGCTCATATCAATATCCGCCATATCCCCAATTAGCGGAAACAAGGCTTTTTCGTAGTCCTCCAGTTTATCGTTGGGAAGTTCGAAACAGCTCCGCATCGCGATCAGAAACAAATACGCTATATCGCCCTCATCCATCACAGAAAGTGCCTTAGCGTCATGGCTTGTCCAGTTGCGAACATTGACTAGCACAGCGGAAAAGGCCTTTACAGGCTGCTTGATTTTCTTCTCCTTATTCTTGTAATCCACCTTATCCCAATCCTGGGTAAGCGTTCTGGCGAACAGCCGAAAAGCTATTTTCCGTTCGAATTCACTATTCTCATGTGCGGGCAATAGCCTAGCTAGTGTTTCAAGCAAAAATTCGGCATTGATTGGTGCCAGTTGTGTATCACCGTTTGGTAGCAGATCGCGCATCGTGAAGTGGGTCTTGCCACGCCTCATCTGCTCAAGTAATTCCTGGCACGCCAGAATCACCCAGCGGCGCAATTTGATGTAAGGTTTTTCGGATTGATCGGCAATCCATTCTTTTACCGTGTCGTCACTTTTCTTGTAAATGGATGGGGCTTCCATCCGGGCAGGCTCGAAGCTCTTGTTGATTGTGTCGAGATGATTGCCATGATTAGAGCAGAACAGGATGCGTTCTCTTGGGAAACCACGATTCATCACCAAATCGATGAACAGATGATATCCCGCGACCTCTTTCATTTTCTGCCGCGCCGCATTGTAGGAATCCTCAACGCTTTTTGCCTTTGGATCATAGCCGTACCAGCGTTCGAGAAGTGGCAGTACCCAGGGAAGATCATCGTCCACGTCTTCGCCAAGCAAGTTCAGATCAATGTCCAGAACCACGTAATCATAATCCCGCAAATTTTCATCCATGCGGCGTGCGGCTTCGGCAAAGCTGGTAGTCAGCTCTACCTGGCGTGACTTCATGAAATCACGCAAGCCGGATTCATTATCCGGAAAATCGTTTGCTGCCAAGCCCAGAGCACGTCCAAACAAGGCATGGCCGAATTCACGATATTGCCCACCCTCAAAATCTTCCACCCATAAAAATGCGCTCACCTTGTCTCTCCCTTTATTGCTGAACTTGGTAGCGTCATGCTCACGCGCGACGTATCGTTAAACACGTCGGCGTCAAAACGCCCTTGCAGGTGATCCGCGATCAGACCGAGGAATTTATGCCCCCGCCCACTGCCCTTGCTCGCTTCACGAGTACGTGATTCCTTAGAACTTGGGTTGACGCAGGAAAAAACCGTCTCCTCGTCACCCTCGCACCAGGAAAGGGCTATTGGCTCTACTGCCGCCGGGGTCGAATGCTTGATTCCATTCACCAGCACTTCCGTGAAAATAACCGTCAGCAGTGAAGCCTTGGGGCCATATTGAGCAAACCGGGTTTCACTTTCGGCAAAACCATCGGTACTGGTGGGAAGCAGATGTGTTGCCATCCAGGCATTCACCACATCAAGGCTGGCCGTGACGATCATCCCCCCCACTTCCTGTTCCCAGCGGGTCTGGAGCGATTTCTCCGACTCCTGCCAAGATTTCTCGCGCGTCCATTCCGAAAGCCGGAGTTCTTGTGGTGCATCTCCCTGTTTCTTGGCGTAGGCAAGATAATATGGCGACATGCGGCGACGGTTGCGTAGCGACAGCAGTTGCACCAGCGCAAGCTTGATCGCGTGGAGCAGCACTCCGGCTGGCGATCCCTCGCCGCTTGTGTCGTCCTTGAGGCTGCCAAGCAATTTGTCTGGGCAGGTCGATACCACACTGAAGATATCGAGCAGCCCATTCATGGTACGGGCCGCATCCACATAGACACGCTCGTCGTGCTGGTGCGCCGTGTTGAACAGGATGCTATCCACCGGGCCACGAAACTTGTGGGCGAACATCGCCATCATGTTTTCCATCGCCTCCCGCTTTTCCTGTTCTGCCTGAGCAAGCTTGCGCTGGGTTTCAGCCTCGCGGTAAAGGTGGATTTCATTGCGAGCCTGTTGTGCATCGTCAAGCAGGCGGCTAAGAAACTCATGAGAATAGCCATCTGTATTCAGCGCTAATCGCGAATTTCTAACAGATCTAATAATGCTGTTAGGGAAAATATGCTCTCTTATTCCCCCATCGAGCACAGAGTTCAACAGATTTTGTCTATCTTCACTGGCCGGAGGGTAGAAGTCATGCATAAGATATGTTGCAACAGCATCCTTGTTTTCAAAAGCCAATTTGAGATGCGGTTCTGCTTTGGTCCTATCTTTACCTGACTCCAGAAATGCCAACAAGAGAGAAGCTGTGACATTGTGGTTCGGATTTACTTTAATCGAAAATCTGGCCAATTCTCTGCCAAGTTTTTTAGCCTGGCGACTAAAACTTTCAGCGCTAGAAATTTGTGCCGAACTGGTGGATGCAGTCGCTGGTGGAGCAATCTGTTGTTCGGGTAATGGCGGTGTTTCCAATTCGGCGAGGCGAGATACAATCCAAGTGCAGAGCTTTGGATTTTTCGGCAATGGTATCTTTCTGTTTTCATTGACCAGCGGATAAAGCGATTCGACTGCGTTTCTCAATCGTTGGTTGGCACCATGTGTATTGGGTAGCAACCCAGCAATCAAGTCACCCACTTCAGAGACACAATTGAGCAATTCTAGCGCCTTAGCGTTATCAGGGTGAGACACCAGCGCCAGCTCCTCAATCAGCAATCCCGCAGCCGAATCAAAAATGGAGCCTGCTATGTAGGCCTCCAGCGCAAGATCATAAGATTGCATGCTGACATACAAGTCTCCTAGTGCTCTCTTTATTTCGGGTTGCCAATCACCTGGGTTGTCCGCTTGACGTAGCAGGTGGAAGGCTTTTTCCTGATCTTCATGGTTGAAGGTCTCACTCCGGATTACATTTAGAGTAGCCAGGGGATGTCCCTGTTCGGCTGCGCATAGAAACCATTTGAAGCTCTCCTGAGCGGACTGGGGCACCCACTCACCTTTGTCGTATTTTTCCCCTAAAGAGAATTGGGCGTCACGATGACCGGATTCCGCTGCGCGCCTGAGCACACGCACACCAGCCTCTTGGAAAATCGGTGGTATTTCGCGGTTGAACCGGTGAGACATTACGGACAAAGGTTCGCCACCTTGTGTTCCGCCCAAGTCACCCTCCATATGGTTTACAACTAAATCTAAGAGTGATCTTGCTGGTTCAAGTCCTTTTTCTGCCGCGCGGGTTAACCACAGAAGTGCCTTTTCGTCTGATTGCCACGCTGATTGCACTGGTAGCTCAAGGTCTAGCTCTGGGATAAGATATTTTAAAGTCAGGAACTCCCATTCCTGGGTCAGTTGTTCTAGTTGTTCTAACAATGCTTCATCAGTTAAACTGAAAAAACCCATTTTGAGCATGTTGATTTTGGCCATCGGAATGAATATTTTAAAATATGATTCAGCCTGTTTATCCTCAGAGAATAAATCAGCGGAAAATGTCCCAATGAAATTACCAAAGGCATCCATAATACTTTCGCCATGAGACCCCTCATCTTCGGCCTCCATTCGGGCAAAATCAGGAACTTTCCCAATGAGATAGGAAATGCCCAGCAGAAACTGAGATTCTGGGCGTCCCCCCTCCGCCTTTTTCGTGAGCCAGTAAAATACCTTCTCATCAGATTTTTCAACGCCACACCCCAAGGCATAGCATTCAATCAGCTTTTCTTGAGCATCGGAGTTGCCCTGCTCTGCAGCAAGTAGCAGCCAGCGTTCGGCCCCTTCATCGGATTGTGGCACGACCTTGCCTTCGGCATAAAATTCTGCCATTTCTACTTGCGCATCAGCTAAACCCTGTTCTGCCGCGAGACGATGCCAACGTAAAGCCTCCTCGTCAGATTGTGGCAAGACCGTGCCTCCCTTGTGGCAACTCCCCATAAAATATTGTGAAATAACTTCTCCACGCTCGGCCGCGAGACGAAGCCAATAAACAGCCTGCTCATTTGATTCTGATATTCCATCTCCAAGGAGATAACGCAAACCAGTGTTAGTTTGAGAA
>PFJY01000071.1:9122-11069 GCA_002784065.1 Hydrogenophilales bacterium CG_4_10_14_3_um_filter_58_23
ACCAGTGTTAGTTTGAGAAATTAAATGCCCCATTTCTGCTGCCTTCAGAGACCAGTGGAATGCCGCTGTCTCGTCCTTTAAAACGCCCCAGCCCTTCTCGTAACGTAGTGCCAGATGAAACTGCGCGCCCACTTCTCCCAACTCACCGCTTCGGCGTAACCATTCCAGCCCCAGCGCCATCGATTTCGGCACGCACCTCCCTCGCATATGAAGGATAGCCAGAACCCGCGCCGCCCCTGCATGCCCCTCCGTTGCTAGCGCCTTCATGTCTTCAATAGCCGACGGATGCTCGTCTGCTACCGGTTTCTGGCGAAGCTTGTTGATGAGTTCAACGAAGAAAGCGTCACGTATTGGTTGGGATTTATTTTTGTGGGTCATTTTTGTTCTCGGGCAGTTTGTTCATTACGTTGACGCTTATTATTGCTTGTCCCTGTTTATTCACCAGAGCAGTCTGCGCCATCATCCGGGTAATACCACCCATCCTCTTCCGAACGGTGCCAGTTTTCAGAATCTTCCTGCATTTCCTCAAGAAGCTCCTGCACCACCTCTTGATCGTATTCGTCGTTGTAACTCATGGTGCTCTCCTCCTGGGTTGTGGTGAGATGTTCGTATGCGATGAAGCGCATTCTGAACCTCGCCGGGATAACGCTAAAGGAGAGCTACCGGAGAAATGATTAAGCTGCGCTGGCCGGTGCAATGATGTGCTGCCCGGAATCAATGCGGATGAATTTCCGCAAGCCAATTTGCCGGGTGCGCGTATCAATTTTTTCCCGTAAATCGCGCTGCAAATCTTCGCCCCGGATATTGGGCTGCGAAACGGGATCAAGCCCTTGCTGGATGGCTACAATAACTCGGCAGATGTTTTTGGTAATAGGAACGGCAGCTTTGCTTGAATGGATCGTTCCCCATCGTGTGCTGAGCGCATGGGTTGAGACGTCGAGGATTCCATCACTATCGCCCTCTCGATTCAGTGAGTAGGAATATAGCTCATCATCAAAGAACAGGTTGCTTTTCCCCACGGCAATACGCAGGTAAACATCCCCCGTAATTTCTATTAGCGGTAGGCCTGCATCGGCGAGGACAGAAGCAAACTGTTTGGCTTCTACCATTTGGCTGGGGTCATTCAGTCTCACCCACCCACTCGGTAATAACGAGATTTCCTTTGATCCAAGTTTGAGCTCCAACCCCTTGCGGTACCAGGCAAGCGTAAATAGTAAACCCCACTGGTCATTTGTCATGGCGAGCTGAATGGTCGTTTCCTTGCCTGTTTTGCCGAACAGGAAGGGACGGTCAGGCGAAGAAGGAATCGTGAGCAGTTGGTTCTCGCCGGAAAAGCGCGGCGTAAACGATGAAGAATCCGGCGCTTTTTCAAGCGTGGGCTGAACTTCATCCCCCAGCGCGGATTTCAACGCATCAATATAGGCTGAACGACCATCCGGCAAGGTTTGGCGCGTCAGGTCTTCCGCGCTGAACCAGCTGAAACGCCCTGGTTCATTGCATACGCGATCATAAAGCGCGGCTTCGCCTTTTAACGTCAGGCGAACCTGGAAAATTTTGATGCCATATTCTGTCAGGGCGTGGTTGTTGCGTGCGCCTTCTACCTGCCTGAACGGCAGCAGTGTCATAAAATCCTCATAGCTGTAGTCTTCGCCGACAACCAGCTTCAATTCTTCGTTCAGTTCCCGTTCGAGTGTTTTTGGCAAATATCCCATGGCAAGGGGGGACGCCGACTGGAATAGCTCGGGCAGTGCTTCTGGCCCTCGTTGGGCTGGTGGCAAATCCGCCGCGTTAAGTCGGCCGCCTGGGAAAACGTAATTTTTTCCATCCGGGCGGTCCTTATCCTCACGATGATGCATGAGAAACTTTGGCTCTTCCGGTAAATCCTACGGAGAAATGAGATGACCGACACCCCAGAGATGGTGTATCTACACGGGTTTTCCAGGACTC
>PFJY01000018.1 GCA_002784065.1 Hydrogenophilales bacterium CG_4_10_14_3_um_filter_58_23
CAAAAACGCGGGGCCGCGTTAGCGTCCCCGTATAGCCGCTTTGAGCGGCTCACATAATGAAGGCCCCCGGCTATGCCGGGGGATTGTTACTTTAGGAGAAACGCATGAGCATCCCTAGCGATCTGAAATACACCCAATCCCACGAGTGGGCCAGGCTTGAGGCTGATGGCACGGTCACGGTCGGCATCACCCATCATGCCCAGGAACTGTTGGGCGACATGGTGTATGTGGAAAACCCCTCTGTCGGCCGCCAGCTTGCCGCAGGTGAAGAGTGTGCTGTGGTGGAATCGGTCAAGGCCGCCTCCGATGTCTATGCGCCGGTGGCTGGCGAGGTGGTTGCCGTTAACGCCACCTTGGCGGATGCGCCCGAAGCGATCAATCAGGATGCCTATGCGGCCTGGATGTTCAAGATCAAGCCGAGCAATCCCGCCGATGTCGGCGGCCTGCTCGATGCTGCGGCCTATCAGGCGCTGGTGGAGAGCGAAGCGCATTAAGGATTGACGTCGTGTAGGAGCGGCCTTCTGGCCGCGATGCATAAAATCGCGGCCAGAAGGCCGCTCCTACAAGATTTTGTGATAAATTTAAGTTGGAAAGCAATTCATGCCGTTCATCCCCCATACCGAAGAAGACATCCAGGCCATGCTGGCCAGCATCGGCGCGGCCTCGGTCGAAGATTTGTTCGACGAAATCCCGGCTGCGCTGCGCGCCGACCGGTTGGTAAGCGTGCTACCGGCCCTGAACGAGATGGCCGCAGGCCGCCTGATGCAGGAACGGGCGGAACAGGATGGGCGCTACCTGAATTTTATCGGCGCCGGCGCTTACGAGCACCACATACCGGCGGCAGTGTGGCAGATCGCCGGGCGCGGCGAATTCTATACCGCCTACACGCCTTACCAGGCCGAAGCGAGCCAGGGCACGCTGCAACTGCTGTACGAATTCCAGACCATGATGGCTTCGCTGACCGGCATGGATATCTCCAATACCAGCCTGTACGACGGCGCTTCCGGCTTGGCCGAAGCGGTGCTGATGGCGGTGCGAGCGCACAAGTCCGCGCGGCGCGTTCTGGTGCCGGCAGCGGTGCATCCGATCTGGCGCCAGGTGGCCGATGCCTTGGTGAAGAACCAGGGCATAGCACTGGTTCCTGTACCTTACCGCACCGGCGGCGGCGACACCGTGGCCGAAGCGCTGAAGCGTTTCGAAGGCGAGGATTTTGCCGCGCTGGTGATCCAGCAGCCGAATTTCTTCGGCGTGCTGGAGGAAGTGGACGAACTGGCCGATTGGGCTCATTCTCAAGGTATGCTGGTGATCGGCGCGGTCAATCCGATTTCCCTCGGAATGCTCAAGGCACCCGGCCAGTGGGGAAGCAAGGGCGCCGACATCGCCGTGGGCGAGGGGCAGCCGCTGGGCGCGCCGCTATCGTCGGGCGGCCCTTATTTCGGTTTCCTGTGCTGCAAGCAGGCGCTGGTACGGCAGATGCCGGGACGCATCGTCGGTCGCACCGTGGACATGGATGGCAAGCCCGGCTTCTGCCTGACGTTGCAGGCGCGCGAGCAGCATATCCGCCGAGCCAAGGCGACCTCCAATATCTGCACCAACCAGGGGTTGATGGCGACGGCGGCGACGGTTCATCTCGCGCTGCTCGGTCTGGAAGGTCTGGAGCGCGTCGCGGCGGCCTGCCATGCCAACACCCGGATGCTGGTCGAACAGGCGTGCCTGATTGCGGGGGTGGAACGAGCATTTCCCCATCCCTTTTTCCACGAGGTGGTAATCACCTTCGACATCCCTGTCGCCGATGTACTGCGCGCCCTGGAGGCTCAGGGCATACTGGGCGGGCTGGACTTGACGCCCTGGTATCCCGAGCTGGGCAACGCCCTGCTGGTGTGCGCCACGGAAACCAAAACCCCGGAGGACATCCGGAAATTCCTGGAAAACCTGGAACGCATCGTTTCCCGACGCAGTTCTGGTACTGCCTGTACTAGACTTAAACCTGGCGCCACTAGCAAGTGGTAAGTTTGATAACCTGAAAAAGGAGCGCGATCATGGCAACTGTAACGCTGGAAGGCAGCCCCCTCGAAGTTCTAGGTCATTTCCCCTTGCCGGGAGAGTTGGTGCATAGCTTCATGCTGGTGGACAAGAACCTGAACGATGTTTCCCTGAGCCAGTTTGAGGGCAAGCGCAAAATCCTGAGTATTGTGCCGAGCATCGATACCCCGGTTTGTGCGACTTCAACGCGCCAGTTCAACCAGGAAGCGAGCCGGCTCGACAATGTCGTGGTGCTGGTGATTTCCGCCGACCTGCCGTTTGCCCAGGCGCGCTTCTGCGGCGCGGAAGGGTTGAACGATGTAATCATGCTTTCCACCCTGCGGGGACGCGATTTTTCCAAGGACTACGGCGTGCTGATCAGGACCCATCCGCTGGCCGGCCTGTGCGCTAGGGCGGTGATCGTGCTCGACGAGAACAACCGGGTCATTTATTCGCAACTGGTGCCGGAAATCACCGACGAACCGGATTACGATGCGGCGCTGGTGGCGGTGAAAGGATAATTCGTAGCATGTTGATTTTCGAACTCTCCCGTCCGGGACGCAAAAACCTGGCCCAGGCCCCCGCGGCTCAGCCCGAAGCGAACGATATTCCCGCCCATTTGCGTCGCGGCGATAAACCGCTGCTGCCGGAAGTCTCCGAGATGGACGCAGTGCGCCATTACACCCGGCTGTCGCAGAAGAATTTCTCGATCGACACCCACTTCTATCCGCTCGGCTCCTGCACCATGAAATACAATCCGCGCGGCGCCCACCAGCAGGCCATGTTGCCGCAGTTTCTGGCGCGCCACCCGCTGGCGCCGGAGGCCACCGGACAGGGCGTGCTGGCCTGCCTGTACGAACTCCAGGAAATGCTCAAGGACGTGACCGGCATGGCCGGGGTTTCGCTCACGCCGATGGCCGGGGCGCAGGGCGAATTCGCCGGGGTGGCGATGATCCGCGCCTACCATGATTCCCGCAATGATGCGGCCCGCACCGAAATGCTGGTGCCGGATGCGGCGCACGGCACCAATCCGGCCTCGGCGGTGATGTGCGGCTATACGGTGCGGGAAATTCCCACCGACCGCGACGGCAACGTCGACCTGGAAGCGCTCAGGGCAGCCGTCGGGCCGCAGACGGCCGGACTGATGCTGACCAACCCCTCCACCCTCGGGGTGTTCGAAAAGAATATCCGCGAGATCCAGCAGATCGTGCACCGGGCAGGCGGCCTGAGCTACTACGACGGCGCCAACCTCAACGCCATCCTGGGCCGCGTCAAGCCGGGCGACATGGGCTTCGACGTGATCCACGTCAACCTGCACAAAACCTTTTCTACCCCGCACGGCGGCGGCGGGCCCGGCTCCGGCCCGGTGGGCGTCAGCGAGCGCTTGCTGCCGTTCCTGCCGATACCTGTGGTCGCCTTCGAGTCCGGGCGCTACCGTCTGGTGACGGAAAAGGATCTGCCGCAAAGCATCGGGCGCCTATCCGGCTTCATGGGCAATACCGGGATTCTGCTGCGCGCCTATTCCTACGCGCGCATACTGGGCGCGGAAGGGATGCGCCGCGTGGCGGATTTCGCCACCCTCAACGCCAACTACCTGATGGCGGAACTGGGCGAGGCCGGCTTCGATATCGCCTTCCCAGAGCGCCGCGCCAGCCACGAGTTCATCATCACCCTGAAGGGCTTGAAGGAGCAAACCGGGGTGAGCGCGATGGACGTGGCCAAGCGCCTGCTCGACAAGGGCTTCCACGCGCCCACCACCTATTTCCCGATGCTGGTGCCGGAATGCCTGCTGATCGAGCCGACCGAAACCGAGTCGAAGCAGACGCTGGATGCTTTTGTCGCGGCTTTGAAGGAAATTCTGGACGAGGCCCATGCCAGTCCGGAGCTGGTCAAGACCGCGCCCCACACCATGCCGGTGCGGCGCCTCGATGACGTGAAAGCGGCGCGCGAGCTGGATCTGGTGTGGAAGAAAGCCTGATTTTCATCAAATTGTCATCTGGCTTGCCTAACATAACGGCCTGACATGGAAAACCGACACAAGGGCAAAACAGGTTTGAGACGCCTGTGGAACGCTATTCACTACTCCCTGGCGGGATTCAAGGCCGCCTACCAGTGCGAGGACGCCTTCCGGCAGGAAACCCTGCTGGCGACGGTCTTGATTCCGCTTGCGCTGTTCCTGCCGACGGGGGCGGTGGGCAAGGCGCTGATGATCGCCAGCGTGCTGCTGGTGCTGGTCGTCGAACTGCTGAATTCGGCGGTGGAGGCCACGGTGGACCGGATTTCCCTGGATGACCACCAGATCGCCAAACGGGCCAAGGATATCGGCAGCGCTGCCGTGCTGCTGAGCCTGGTCAACCTCGCAGTGGTGTGGGCGCTGGTGTTGTTCGGTTAAATTCTCGCTTGTCACAATAGTTTTTTCGGCCATGCCCTGCACGCGATAGCCTTCACGTTGGTGGCAAGCTCCTGACATATTTGCGTAAATATTTTTTCTGGGATAACGAAACCAAGCCCCTGTAGGAGCGATCTCCAGGTCGCGATATTCGGTGGTTCGCGACCTGGAGGTCGCTCCTACCCCCTCCCGAACGACGATGGGATAAGGGAGAAATGTTATACTTCGCCAATTCCAACCATCCGGCTCACACGCCATGCGCACATTGATTTGCGGCTCTCTCGCCTACGACACCATCATGGTGTTTCACGACCACTTCAAGAACCACATTCTGCCCGAGCAGATCCACATTCTCAACGTGGCCTTCCTGGTGCCGGACATGCGGCGTGAGTACGGCGGCTGCGCCGGCAACATCGCCTACAACCTGCAGATGATCGGCGGCGAGCCGCAGATCATGGCGACCGTGGGCGACGATTTCCCTCCTTATGCGAAGCGGCTGGAGAAGCTCGGCCTGGCGCAGGAGCATGTGCGCGGCGTGCCAGAAACCTTCACGGCGCAGGCATTCATCACCACCGATCTGGCCGACAATCAGATCACCGCTTTTCACCCCGGCGCCATGAATTTTTCTCATCACAACCATATCGGCGATGTGCAGAACATCGGCCTGGGCATCGTTGCGCCGGATGGCCGGGAAGGGATGCTGCAACACGCCCGCGAGTTCCGCGAAGCAGGGATTCCATTCGTGTTCGATCCCGGCCAGGGCCTGCCGATGTTCGACGGCGAGGAATTGCTGAACTTCGTCGAGCTGGCGGATTACGTCGCCCTCAACGACTACGAGGCGCAGCTGTTGCAGGAGCGCACCGGGCAGAAAATCGAGCAACTGGCAAAACTTGTCAAGGCGCTGATTGTCACACGAGGTGGGCAGGGCTCGGAGATTTATGCCGAGGGTCAACGCCATGAAATCCCCTGCGTTAAAGCACAGGGGGTGTGTGACCCCACCGGCTGCGGCGATGCCTACCGCGCCGGCCTGTTGTACGGGATCGCTCGCGGCATGGACTGGCAGATCACCGGGCGGCTGGCTTCGCTGCTGGGCGCAGTCAAGATCGCCAGCCGTGGCGGGCAGAACCACACGCTGGCGCGCGAAGAGCTGCACTCGCGGTTTAAGGAACACTTTGGAATCAACCTTGAGGATTAAACAATGAATATCAGACTGGTGAAATTGATTGCGGTTGCGGCGGTATCTGTCGCGGTGCTTGGCGGTTGCGCGTCGAGCATGTCGGGCGGGGCTTATAGCCGTGGGCAGGCGCGGCAGGCCCAGGAAGTCAAAATGGGCATGGTGGAAAGCGTGCGTCACGTCAAGATCGAAGGCACCAAGAGCCCGGTCGGAGCCGGTGCGGGCGCGGTGGTCGGCGGCATCGCCGGCAGCAATATTGGCGCGGGCAAGGGCAGTACCGTCGGCACGATACTGGGCGCCGTGGCCGGGGGCGTGGCAGGCTCCATGATCGAAGAGGGCGTGATGAGCAAGGACGGTCTGGAAATTACCGTCAAGCTGGACAATGGCCGCATGATCGCCGTCACCCAGGAAGCCGATGAACAGTTCAGGGCTGGCGAGCGGATACGAGTATTGTCTGGCGGCGGCGTCACCCGCGTCACCCATTGAGATTCCAGCCTAATAGGCGCGCTGTCATATAAATGTCATTCTGCTGACATTTTGCCGTAATACGCCTCGCTTATTGTTCCTTCATCCATCAACGGATAGGAGGAACAAATGCAACTACAACAGGTACAGACGCCAGGCGGCGAGCCATCAAACAAGCTTTTTGTCTCTTACGCGCAGTCAACGGATCAGGTGGAAGAGGCGCAACGCCTGCGCTACCAGGTGTTTGCAGAGGAAATGGGGGCACGCCTTTCTGGCAGAGAAGCCGGGCTGGATCAGGATATTTACGATCCGTTCTGCGAGCATCTTCTGGTGCGCGACGGCGATACCGGTGAGGTGGTCGGCACCTATCGCCTTCTCCCGCCGGATCGGGCAAAGAAAATTGGCGGGCTCTACTCGGCCAACGAGTTCGATTTGACGCGCCTGCTGCACCTTTCTCCCGGCATGGTGGAAGTGGGGCGCTCTTGCGTACATCCCGATTACCGCAGCGGCGCAGTCATCAGCCTGCTTTGGTCGGGGTTGGCGAAGTACATGCGTGATTACGGCTACGAATACCTGATGGGCTGTGCCAGCGTAAGCATGGCTGATGGTGGACACGCCGCCGCCAGCCTTTATAATAATCTCAGAGTCGATAACATGAGCCCCATCGAGTGGCGCGTTTTCCCGCGTTGCGCGCTTCCCCTGGACAAGCTCACGCGCGAGTATTCCATGCCTGCCCATCTTCCCCCGCTGCTCAAAGGGTACTTGCAAGCAGGTGCTTACATTTGCGGTGATCCCGCCTGGGATCCCGATTTCAATACTGCGGACTTTCTGGTGCTGTTGCCTATGTCCAAGGTGAACAGGCGATATGCACGACACTTCCTGGGAACGGTCGCTTAATCGGAGTAATGGCTTTCTGATCCGTACGTTACGGCTGGCGAGGCTCGTTCTTCACCTGCTGTTGGGGGTGATAAAAGTGGCCTTGTTATTTCCCCACGCCAACCAGGCCCGGCGCACAGCGTTGATCCGTCGCTGGTCGGTACGCGTGCTCGCCATCCTCCACGTCAGGCTCAGCGTCAAGGGCGAAGTGCCGGATCCTTCGGCGGCGGGCGTGATGTTCGTCGCCAACCATATTTCCTGGCTGGATATTTACCTGCTCGATGCGGTCTGCCCGGTGCGTTTTGTTTCCAAGGCCGAGGTGCGCGCCTGGCCGGTGATCGGCTGGCTGGCGGTGAAGATAGGAACCTTGTTCATCGAAAGAGCGCGGCGCCATGACACGGCGCGCGCCGGTCGGGAAGTGGTCGATGCCCTCGGGCAGGGCGATTGCGTGGCGGTGTTTCCCGAAGGGACCACCAGCAACGGCACATGGTTGCGGCCTTTTCATGCCTCCCTGCTGCAATCGGCAATTACCAGCGGAGCCCGGCTTTGGCCGGTGGCGATACGCTACGTGCATCGCGACGGCACGGCAAATTTATCCCCGGCTTATGTGGACGACATGAGCTTCGGCGCTTCCTTGTTCCGAATATTGAATCAGCCGGATATGGAAGCGGAAATCACTTACCTTGAGCCGTTGCCGGTTCAGGGGCGCAGCCGGCGCGAACTGGCCGCGCTGGCGGAGAAGGCTATTGCCAATGCGTTGAACCTGGCAGCGCCTGGCAGGAAATCCGATAAACCTGTCTATCTTCCAGTCGCACCGCCGTAAGGTCCCCCCCCCACAAACAGCCGGTATCCAGCGCCATCAGATTGCTGCGCACCTGCAAGCCCAGTGCCGACCAGTGGCCAAAAATAAGGGTGGTATCGGCGCTTTTCCGGTTGGGGGCTTCATACCAGGGCAGATGGCCCGCCGGGAAAATCTCCGGCGGTCCCTTGTGGTCGAATTCCATTTCTCCTGCCGGGGTGCAGAAGCGCAGCCGCGTCATCGCGTTGGTGATCGTGCGCAGCCGCGCCATCCCATGCAGGTCCTTGCTCCAGGCTTTGGGTTCGTTGCCGTACATGTGCTCGAAAAAATCCAGGTAATGCTTGCCGCGCAGTTCCTGCTCGACTTCGTGGGCGAGGGCTGCGGCTTTCTTCACCGACCACTGCGGCAGCAGGCCGGCATGGACCAGCGCATAGTCGCCTTCGGCATAAAACAGACGCTGGTGGCGCAGCCAGTCGAGCAGCTCGATGCGGTCGGGCGCCGCCAGCACTGGGTCTATCGTATCCTTGCGATGCGGCTTGACGAAGCCGTAGGCGACTGCTAGCAGGTGCAGATCGTGATTGCCGAGCACGATGATTGCGGAATTGCCCAGGTTTTTTGCCCAGCGCAGCACCGCCAGCGAATCCGGCCCTCGGTTGACCAGATCGCCCACCAGCCATAGCTTGTCGCGCGCGGGATCGAAGCCGATTTTTTGCAGCAGTAGCTGCAGGCCCTGAAAGCAGCCTTGAATGTCGCCGATGGCGTAAGTGGCCATAGTTCCGAGTCCTGAATGGGTTATGTGGTCATTTTACAGGGCGTGTTACCCCATGTGTTAAAATTAGCACCCACAATGTAGGGCGGAAAAGCATAGAGCCTTCCGCCGTATGGGAAGCCCGCACATCGTTTCGGTGGATTGAATATTTGGCGGATGGCACATTTCCCTCTCCCCAACCCTCTCCCGCGAGCGGGCGAGGGGGCAAACGAGAAGGGCGCTTGTTTTGATCTGCTACGCTCATCCGCCCTTGTATTATCCCTTTGCAACAAA
>PFJY01000136.1 GCA_002784065.1 Hydrogenophilales bacterium CG_4_10_14_3_um_filter_58_23
ACCCCGGCACAGCCGGGGGATTTCCCGTAATGGTTTAAAAATAATCAAACAGTTACGTTTCTGGATGGGAACTAGTTAATGCAGCTTATAGGCGCACCCTTTAAGCAACGCCTTGGCTTGCCAGATAGTCTTCATAGTTGCCGCTGAAGTCGATAATTCTATCAGCGCGGATTTCCAGGATACGCGTTGCCAGTGAGCTCACAAATTCGCGGTCATGGCTGACGAAAAACAGGGTGCCTTTGTATTTGTCCAGCGCGGTATTCAGGGATTCGATGGATTCCATATCCATGTGGTTGGTCGGTTCATCCATTAAGGGGTCGTCTCAGAAAACGGAATTTAAAGTACGCTAAGCGTGCGCAGAGGCTGGCACCCAGCGGTAGAGCGTAGGAACGGACACGCCGAGGTTTTTGGCCACGTCCTTGGGCGGAACGCCGCTGGCCAACAGCTTTTTGGCGGACTCTATCTTGCTATCGGTCATTTTGGGCTTGCGGCCACCCTTGCGACCAAGCTGCCGGGCGACTTCCAGCCCGGCACGGGTGCGCTCGACGATCAACTCGCGCTCCATTTCGGCAAGGCTGGCCATGACGTGGAAGAAAAACCGACCAGATGGCGTGCCGGTGTCGATGGCGTCGGTCAGGCTCTTGAACTGGACGCCCTGCTTGTGCATCTCGCCGACCAGATCGACCAGTTGCTTGACGCTGCGGCCCAGGCGATCCAGTTTCCACACGACCAGGGTGTCGCCCTCGCGCAGCATCTCCTGCGCTTTGCCTAAGCCGGGGCGATCAGCCCGCGTGCCGCTCACCTTGTCCTCAAAGACCTTCTGGCACCCGGCTTTAGTCAAGGCTTCCCGCTGCAACTCAAGGTTCTGGTCCTGCGTCGAAACACGTGCATAGCCGATCAGCATGACTTGTCTCGCATCGGGGTCATGGTGCCATCCCATGGTCGTTGCGGTCTTCGTCGTCGGCGTCCTGGCGCACGGCGGGCAGTTGCTTCAACAAATCCGGCAGCGCTGCCTGCACCGTATCCCACACCACTTCAAGGTTGATGTCGAAATAACCGTGGGCGATGCGGTTGCGCATGCCACGCATGCTGCGCCACGGCACTTCGGGGTGCGCCTGTGTGAACTCGGCGTAACTGTCCATCACCTTCGTCGCCGCCTCACCAATGATGATGAGGCTCATGATGACGGCTTGCTGGGTGCGCTTGTCTTCAAGGAAGTTGGGTTTGCCCAGTCCCTCCACGAAGGCACACGCATCCGTTGCGGCCTGCTGCACGTGGTCGAGATAGTCGGGAAGGCGGTTCTCGCTCATACCGGCTGCGCCTCCGCGAGCACCTGGGCGCGGAACTTCGGCGATAGGTCGGCAGGGGTCAGTAGATCGACGTGGACGCCAAGCATGGACTCCAGTTCGACTTGCAATCCGCCTAGGTCAAACAGCGTCGCACCGGGTAACGCATCGACCAGCAGATCAAGGTCACTGCCGTCTTGATCGGTGCCATGCAGCACCGAACCGAAGATGCGCGGGTTCGCCGTGCGAAAGCGGCTCGCCGCTTCACGGACGGCCCCTCGCTTGAGGTTAAGCACTAATGATGGTCGCATGGGCACCTTTCTTTATCGAAACTCATTGAAATGGTATGCGATTGAGAATAACATTTCAAGAACTATTTTCGAGAATCTCAATGCCTTGATTACCGTGCTGCATCGGCGGCTTGGCGCGGCCTCTCAAAATCCCTCCGTTTTTAAGAAGAAGGAGTCTGCATGCCGCGCCGTTCGATCCTGTCCGCCACTGAGCGCGAAAGCCTGCTCGCACTACCCGACGCCAAAGATGAGTTGATCCGGCTCTACACCTTCAACGACGCCGATCTGTCCCGCATTCGACAGCATCGAGGCGCGGCAAATCGACTGGGCTTCGCGGTGCAACTTTGCTACATGCGCTATCCGGGCATCGCGCTCACTGCTGACGCGGAACCCGATGCGCCCTTGTTGCGCATGGTGGCCGACCAGCTCAAGCTGCCCGGCGACATCTGGAACGACTACGGCCAACGCGCCGAAACGCGGCGCGAACATCTGTTGGAATTGCAGTCAGCCTATGGCTTCCAATCGTTCACGACTCTGAGCCATTATCGGGCTGCCGTGCATAGCCTGGACGATCTGGCCTGGCAAACCGACAAGGGTATTGTGCTGGCACGCGAGCTGGCCGATGGGTTGCGCCGCAAGAACGTTTTGCTGCCAGCGGTCTGCGTGATGGAGCGCATCTGCGCCGAGGCGATCACCCGCGCCAATCGGCGCATTCACGCCGCTCTGACCGACACCCTGACAAACGTCCACCGGCAACGCCTGGACGAACTCCTCAAGCGCAAGGAGGGCAGCAAAGCGACTTGGCTGGCGTGGCTGCGCCAATCGCCTGCAAAACCGAACTCGCGCCACATGCTTGAACACATCGAACGCTTGAAATCCTGGCATGGGCTTGACCTACCTGCTGGCATCGAACGGCAGGTACACCAAAACCTCTTGCTCAAGATCGCCCGCGAGGGCGGCCAGATGACGCCCGCCGACCTGGCCAAATTCGAGCCGCAGCGACGCTATGCCACCTTGGTCGCGCTGGCCATCGAAGGCATGGCCACAGTCACTGATGAAATCATCGACCTGCACGACCGCATTATCGGCAAGCTGTTCAACGCGGCCAAGAACAAGCATCAGCAGCAGTTTCAGGCCAGCGGCAAGGCGATCAATGACAAGGTGCGGCTGTATGGACGCATCGGCCAAGCCCTGCTGGATGCCAAACAGAGCGGCGGCGATCCGTTTGCCGCCATCGAGGCCATCATGCCGTGGGATACCTTCGCCGCCAGCGTCACAGAGGCGAAAACACTGGCGCGGCCTGCGGACTTTGATTTCTTGCATTATATTGGCGAGAGCTACGCCACCTTGCGCCGCTACGCGCCGCAATTCCTCGACGTGCTCAAGCTGCGAGCTGCGTCCGCCGCCAAGGGTGTGCTCGATGCCATCGACGTGCTGCGTGGCATGAATAGCGACAGCGCCCGCAAGGTGCCCGCTGATGCGCCGACCGCATTTATCAAGCCGCGTTGGGCCAAGCTGGTTCTAACCGACGAGGGGATTGACCGGCGTTACTACGAGCTTTGCGCCCTGTCGGAGCTGAAGAATGCGCTGCGCTCGGGCGACGTGTGGGTGCAAGGTTCGCGCCAGTTCAAAGACTTCGACGAATACCTGGTGCCGGTCGAGAAGTTCGTCACTCTGAAGCTGGCCAGCGAATTGCCGCTGGCCGTAGCCACCGACTGCGATCAGTACCTACGTGAACGACTGGAATTGTTGGAGGAGCAGCTCGCTACGGTCAACCGCATGGCGGCGGCCAATGACCTGCCGGACGCCATCATCACCACCGCGTCGGGGTTGAAGATCACACCATTGGATGCGGCGGTGCCCGACACCGCTCAAGCCCTGATCGACCAGACGGCCATGCTGCTGCCGCACCTCAAAATCACCGAGCTGCTGATGGAGGTCGATGAGTGGACAGGGTTCACCCGCCATTTCACACACATGAAGACCGGCGACACCGCCAAGGACAAAACCTTGCTGATGACGACGGTTCTGGCTGATGCGATCAACCTGGGCTTGACTAAAATGGCTGAGTCCTGCCCCGGCACAACTTATGCCAAGCTGTCCTGGCTGCAAGCTTGGCACGTCCGTTGAAACCTATTCGACGGCGCTGGCCGAGCTGGTGAACGCGCAGTTTCGGCAACCCTTCGCCGGAAACTGGGGCGACGGCACCACGTCATCGTCGGATGGCCAGAACTTCAGAACCGGCAGCAAGGCGGAGAGCACCGGGCATATCAACCCGAAGTATGGAAGCAGTCCAGGGCGGACGTTTTATACCCCAAGGTGAATTTGTCCTGATGAATTCCGCCTTTAAATACATTGGGTTGTACTCAATCCAGATGGTAACCGAAGTGCCATGTGAAAACATATTGAAATACAATCAGTTGGCGGAGACGGCAGCCACTGGTCAAGAAAAATCAATGACTTACAAGTGAGAACAAATTTGTCGTGTTTTATACCCATATCTCCGACCAATACGCGCTCTTCAGCGCCAAGGTGGTCAACGTCGGCGTGCGCGATTCGACCTATGTGCTCGATGGCCTGCTGTACCACGAATCTGACCTGCGCATTGAGGAGCACTACACCGACACAGCGGGCTTCACCGACCATGTGTTTGGCTTGATGCACTTGCTGGGCTTTCGCTTCGCGCCGCGCATTCGAGACTTGGGCGACACCAAGCTGTTCATCCCCAAGGGCGATACCGCCTATGACGCGCTCAAGCCGATGATTAGCAGCGACAGGCTGAACATCAAGCAAATTCGCGCCCATTGGGACGAAATCCTGCGACTGGCCACCTCGATCAAGCAGGGTACGGTGACGGCCTCGCTGATGCTCAGGAAACTCGGCAGCTATCCGCGCCAGAACGGCTTGGCTGTCGCCCTGCGCGAATTGGGGCGCATTGAGCGCACGCTGTTCATTCTCGACTGGCTGCAAAGTGTGGAGCTGCGCCGCCGTGTGCAAGCCGGACTCAACAAGGGCGAGGCGCGCAACGCGCTGGCCAGGGCGGTGTTCTTCAACCGGCTGGGCGAAATCCGCGACCGCAGCTTTGAGCAACAGCGCTACCGGGCCAGCGGCCTCAATTTGGTGACAGCAGCCATCGTGTTGTGGAACACCGTCTATCTGGAAAGGGCGGCGAACGCCTTGCGCAATCACGGTCAAGGTGTCGATGACGCGCTGTTGCAGTACCTGTCGCCGCTGGGCTGGGAGCACATCAATCTGACCGGCGATTACCTCTGGCGCAGCAGCGCCAAGGTCGGTGCAGGGAAGTTCAGGCCGTTACAGCCGCTGCCAAAGCCTTAACGTACTTTAAATTCCGTTTTCTGAGACGACCCCTGGAACGGCTGCGATTGGCGCTGGCACCGGCATTCAAGGTCGGGAAACGGTCGGCTGCGGATATCCCGCGACGGGCGCGCGCCTCGCGCAGGCGCGCCTGCGCCTGCTTCAGGTCCAGGTTGTTGGCCGTCGCTTGCTCGATCAGCCGCGACAGTTGCGGGTCGTCGAGACCGTTCCACCATTGGGCGAGTTGCGCAGCTTCGGGTGAGACGGATTTCAAGCCGCCTTTCATGGCGCTGTGCCAGGCCGCCGGGACAGACACTTCGGGCGTCCGATAGTCGGGCCCGACCGCGCAGCCGGCGAGCAGCAACGCCAGTGCCACGCCAGCCAGCTTCGTCGTTTCTGTCATGTCAAACATGCTCACCGTTTTCCTCTCCCACTCCAGTCATTTCACAGCCCACCGCCGCCCAGAGCCTTGTAAAGCTGGGCGGCAGCGGTGAGCCATGCGTGCCGGGTTTGCACCGTGGCTTGCTGGGCGGAAAAGGATTCACGCTGCGCATCCAGCACTTCGAGGTGGCTGGTGACGCCCGCTTTGTAGCGGGCTTCCGCCAGACGCAGGCGCTCGTTCTGGGCCTTTTCTGCAGCTTGCTGCGCGCGCAGTTGCTCGACCAGATAGGTGCGGGCGGCGAGGAGGTCGGCCACTTCGCGGAAGGCCTGCTGGATGGTTTTCTCATACTCGGCTACGGCGATGACTTTGCGGGCCTCAGCGAGATCCACTCCGGCGGCGCTGCGGCCAGCGTCGAACAGCGGCAGGCGCAACGCCGGCTGGAAATTCCAGCTTTCGCTGCCGCCGCCGAACAGCCCGGAAAGGGCGCTGCTCGCCGTTCCCAGGCCAGCGGTCAGGCTAATGCGCGGGAGGAAGGCGGCGCGCGCTGCGCCGATATTGGCATTGGCGGCAATCAGTCTTTTTTCCGCAGCCAGCACGTCGGGCCGCTGGAGCAGCACTTCCGCCGACAGGTCCGCAGCCAGGTCGGCAACGATGCCCTGATCCTTGAGCCTGCGCCCATCGGGCAGGCTGGACGGTTGCTGGCCGACCAGCAGAGCCAGCGCATTCGATGCGGCGGCCTGCTGGGTTTGCAGGCTGGCGTAGTCCGCGCGCACCTGTTCCAGTGCGCCGTCAGCCTGCAGGAAGTCGAGGTCGCCGGCCAGCCCCACTTCCCGCCGGCGGGCGATCAGGGTGCGGGTTTCCTCGCGGCTCTTTACGGTTTCACGGGCAAGCTGCGTGCGCTCATACATTTCCAGCAGGGTGAAATAGGCATTGGCGACCTCGGAGATGAGCGACAGGCGCAGGGCGCGCCCTGCTTCCTCGGTGGCAAGGAAGCTCGACAGCGCCGCTTCATCGAGGCTTTTCACCCGCCCCCAGAAATCCAGCTCGAAAGACAGCAAGGAGAATCCCACGTCGTAGCGATGGGCGGTGTTTGCTTTCCTTGTAGGGGACAAGTCACCTGGCGTGCGCGTCGCTTGCCCGCTAGCGGCTACATCGACGTTGGGCAAGCGGTCGGCGCGGGTAATGCCATGGAGTGCGCGAGATTCCTCGACGCGTGCGGCGGCGATGCGCAGATCCCGGTTGTGTTCGAGGGTGGCCGCGATCAGGGCTTGCAGTCTTTGATCGGGGAAGAAGTTGCGCCAGTCGAGTTCAGTTGCCTTGCGCGCGCCGTCCGGCTGGGCCGTTTGCGGCCATTGCGCGGCAACCGGCGGTTCGGGCCGCTGGTAGTCGGGCATCAGCGAGCAGCCGGCCAAAGCGGCCCCAAGGGCGATGACGAATGACTTACGCATGATCGTTCTCCTCGTGTCGGCGTGCATGGCCGGGGAATATTTTCCGCACCACGACGAAAAATACCGGCACCAGGAATATCGCCAGGAAGGTGGCCGCAAGCATGCCGCCGATGACACCGGTGCCGATGGCGTGGCGGCTGTTGGCTCCGGCTCCGGTTGAGATCGCCAGTGGCAGCACGCCCAGAATGAAGGCGAAGGAGGTCATCAGGATCGGTCTGAAACGCAGGCGGCAGGCCTCCAGGGTGGCCTCGACCAGCCCCATGCCTTGTTCCTGCAAGTCGCGGGCGAATTCGATAATCAGAATGGCGTTCTTGCTGGATAGCCCGATGATGGCGATGAGGCCGACCTTGAAATACACGTCATTGGGCAAGCCGCGCAAGGTCACCGCCAGCGTCGCGCCGAAGATGCCCAGCGGTACCACAAGGAGCACGGCAAAGGGAATCGACCAGCTTTCATACAGCGCGGCCAGCGCGAGGAAAACCACCAGCAGCGACAACGCGAAAAGGAAGGGCGCCTGACTGCCGGAGAGTTTTTCCTCGAACGAGGTGCCGGACCACTCGAATCCAACGCCTGGAGGAAGTTTTTTGGTCAGATCCTCCAAGGTCAGCATCGCCTCGCCGGTGCTGTGGCCGGGTGCCGGGCCGCCAGAGATTTTCATGGCCGGCAGGCCGTTGTAGCGGTCGAGTTTCGGCGAACCGACGATCCAGCGCGGGGTGACCAGTTCGGCCAGCGGTACCATTCCCCCATCCCGGTTCCTGACCGACAGGCGCAGCAGCTTCTCGGGCGCGGTACGCAAGTCCGCCTCGGCCTGCATCTGCACGCGCAGGATCCGGCCCTGCCGCTCGAAGTCGTTGATGTAGGCGACCCCCAAGGTGGATTGCAGGGTTTCGTTGAGGTCGGCAATGGAAACGCCGAGGGTTTCAGCCTTGCGCCTGTCGACGTCGAGCAACAGCTGCGGCCCGGCTTCCTGACCTTCCGGCCGCACACCGGCCAGATTCGGGTTCTGCCCGGCCAGCCCCAGCGCCATGTTGCGCGCTTCGAGCAGTTTGTCCCGACCGAGGCCCGCGCGATCCTGCAGGCGGAGGTCGAAGCCGCCAGTGGAGGCGAGTTCAGGAATGGGCGGCGGGTTAACGGCAAAAATCATCGCCTGCTTGATCTGGAAAAAAGTCATGTTGGCGCGCTGCACCAGCGCCGTGGAGGTATGGTCAGCGCCCTTGCGCTCGTCCCAGTCCTTGAGCCGCACGAAAGCGAGGGCTGCGTTCTGTCCACGGCCAAAAAAGGAGAAACCGACCACGCCGATGACCTTGGCCACTTCCGGCTGTTTGAGATAATACTGCTCGACTTGGGTGAGCACCTCGATGGTGCGTTCCTGCGAGGCGCCAGGCGGCAATTGCACCATGTTGATGAAGTAGCCCTGGTCTTCGTCGGGCAGGAAGCTGCCGGGCAGGTGCATGAACAGCCAGCCAGTGCCGCCGATGATGGCGGCGTAAAGCACCAGGTAGCGCCCGGTTTTCCCGATTGCGCGCGCGACCCAGGATTGATAGCCCTGAGTGGTGCGGTCGAAGAAGCGGTTGAACCAGCCGAAGAAGCCCTTGGTGGGCCGATATTCCTTGCCAGCTTCGTGCTTGAGCAGCGTGGCGCACAGGGCCGGCGTCAGCGTCAGCGCCATCAGGGCCGAGAACAGCATGGTGAGGATGAGGGTGACGGCAAACTGGCGGTAGATGACACCGACCGAACCGCCGAAAAAAATCATCGGCGCGAACACGGCGGACAACACCAGGGTGATGCCGATGATGGCGTTGAAAATCTGATCCATCGCCTTGCGCGCGGCTTCCCGAGGCGCCAGCCCCTCCGAACGCATGATGCGTTCCACCGCCTCGACTACCACGATGGCGTCATCCACGACGATGCCGATGGCCAGTACCATGGCGAACAGGGTGAGCACGTTGATCGAGTAGCCGAAGACATAGAGCCCTGCAAGCGCTCCGGTCAAGGCGACCGGCACGACGATGGTGGGGATGAGGGTGGCGCGGAAATTCTCCAGGAACAAAAACATCACCAGGAACACCAGCACCATCGCCTCCACCAAGGTCAGCAACACCTCCTTGATGGAAATATCGACGAAGCGGGAGGTGTCGTAGGGCACGTCCCAAGTCACGCCCTTGGGAAAGTAGGGCGCCATCTCAGCCATTTTGGCGCGCACCGCCTTGACCACGTCCAGCGCGTTGCCGTTGGGCGCGACGCGGATGGCGATGGCTGCGGCCGGCTGTCCGTTGAGGCGGGCGAAGATGTTGTAGTCCTGCGAGCCCAGTTCCACCCGTGCAACATCCTTCACCCGCACCGCAGAGCCATCTGGTTGGGTGCGGACGAGAATATTGCCGAACTCCTCGGGCGTCGACAACCGGCTGCGCGTGACGATCACCGCGTTCAATTGCTGGCCGGGTGCCGCCGGCGCCTGTCCCAGTTCGCCGGTGGCGAGTTCCACGTTCTGGGCGCGCACCGCACGGGTCACGTCGGCGGGCGAGAGATTGTAGGCCTGGAGCTTTTCAGGCTTTAACCAGAGGCGCATCGAATATTCGGTGCCGAAGAGGAGTGCCTCGCCCACGCCTTTGACGCGCCGCAGTGGGTCGAGCACGCTGGCGGCGGCAAAACTGCCTAGATCGACGGCCTTCAGGCTGTTGTCCGGCGAATGCAGGGCGACGAACATCACGTAGTTGCGCGAGGGCTTGGTCACCGTTACACCCACCCGCCGCACGTCGTCGGGCAGGCGCGCCTCAATGCGCTTGTAGCGGTTCTGCGCTTCCACCGAGGCGATGTCGATATTGGTGCCGGGCTCGAAAGTCAGGGTCACCGTGCCCGTCCCCAGTTCCGAGGCCGACTCCATGTAGAGCAGGTGTTCGATTCCGTTCATTTCCTGTTCGATCAGGGCAGTGACCGTATCCTCGACCACCTTGGCCGAGGCGCCGGGGTAGACGATGTTGAAGGCGATGGAAGGAGGGGCGACCGCCGGATACTGGGACAGCGGCAGACCCCTGACGGCGAGGCCGCCGGCGAGCAGAATCACCAGGGCGATCACCCAGGCGAAAACCGGGCGGTCGATAAAGAATTTGGCGAACATGGCGAACCCCTATTTTTTTTCACCTGCCGGCGGCTGCGCGACAGGGGTGGCGTTCGGATTCCATAGCACCGGCTTTACCTGTGTGCCGGGGCGGGCTTTCTGCAGGCCGTTGACGATGACTTGCTCGCCGCCTTTCAGGCCTTCGGCGATGACGAAATCGCCACCGCTCATGCCGCCAGTTTTCACCGGTCTGGGCGCCGCCTTGCCTTCTTTATCCACGATCATGACAAGCTGTCCCTGGGGGCTCGGCAGTACGGCGCGCTGGGGCACCCGGATAGCCTGATCGAGCAGGGCTTCGGGGAAGCGTATGCGCACGAAGGCGCCGGGCAGCAATTCATGCCTTGGGTTAGGAAACACGGCGCGTAGGGAAACGCTGCCGGTGGCCGGATCGACGGCGAGGTCGGAGAACAGCAGCTTCCCCGGCTGCGGATAAATGCTGCCGTCTTCCAAAACCAGTTCCACCCGGGCCTGTTCCGCCATCTTGAGCTTGCCCGCCTTCACAGCCTGCCTGAGCCGCAGCAAATCGCCGCCGGGTTGGGTGAAGTCGGCGTAGATCGGGTCGATCTGATCGATGGTGGCCAGGTGCGTCGCCGTGCTTTTGCTCACCAGAGCTCCTTCGGTCACCAGGGCGCGGCCGATGCGGCCGGAAATCGGCGCCGGCACGGTGGTGTTCTCCTGGTCGATGCGGGCGCGTGTCAGCGCCACTTCCGCCTGCTTCACCCTGGCCTCGGCCAGATCGACTTCCTGTTGGCTCACCGCCTTGATTTCGAGCAGAGGACGGTAGCGATCCAGCGTCAGGCGGGCGACGGCCAGATCAGCCTTGGCCGCGTCGAAAGACGCCTGGTAGTTGCGCGGGTCGATGCGAAACAGGGTGGCGCCTTCCTTGACATCGGTGCCCTCGGTAAACAGGCGCTTCTCCAGGATGCCATCCACCTGCGCCCGCACCTGTGCGGTGCGAAAGGCCTGCAACCGGCCCGGCAGCTCTTGGGTGAGAGTGGCCGCACCCGGCGTAACGGTGACGACATCGACTTCCGGCGGCGGCATGGCCGGGCCGCCCGGGCCGGTGGCGGATTTTTGGTCGCCTCCCTTACCGCAACCCGCAAGCGTGGCTGTCAGCAGAAGCATCAGCAGAATATTTCGGTTCATGTTCGAGTCCTTTGTCCTTTGTTGGTGTATTGGGTCGAAGACGCGCATTTATGTAGGTTGGGTTAGGCGCGGTTTTTTGCGCCGTAACCCAACAAACCCCAATCTTCCTTATAAATAAACACCAGTTTTGCCTGGAGGCGCCTACTTTTTGTGAATGTTTAGATTTGTTGGGTTACGCGGTAAAGCCGCTAACCCAACCTACATTTATTTATCTGCGTAATAGTGGAGAGTGACTCCGTGTTCAAGTTGCTTTTGCTCAACACATAAATTTCAAATTAATTTCACCTGATTAGTGGTTTGGTTCGTAGGCGCGCAGGAAGCAGTCCACGATCCGCCCGATTCGAGATTTTTCGAGGGCTTCAGGCAGCGGGGTGTTGTTGCTGAGGCGCCGAAAATGATCGATGTTGTGGAACATGCCCAACAGCATTTCGGCGGCAAATCGAGGGTCGTCCTGGCGCAGGTGGCCAGCTGCCATCGCACGGCCGAGGAAATCCGCCAGCCGGGCGGCGGTCTGCTCCGGTCCCTTGGCGAAGAAGGCCTGGGCCAGAGCCGGAAAACGTGCTGCTTCGGCCATCAGGGTGCGGAACAGCGCAAGTCCCTCGGCTCCATGCACCTTCTGGCGGAAGGTCGCGCCAAAGCGGAGGAGGGTGGCGCGCACGTCATCCGTCTGGCCGTCCAGCGTAACTACAATGGCGGCTGAAACCAGGCCAACTGATTCGCTGAACAGCTCATCCTTGCTGGGGAAATGGTTGTAGAGCGTCTGCTTGGCCACGCCGGCGCGGGCCGCGATGCCATCCACGCTAGCCCGGTATCCCTCCGCCATGAAGGCTTCCCTGGCCGCCTGGATCAGGCGGTTACGGGTCTCTGCGGCGGCTTCTGCGGGACTGGACATGACTCTCCCAAAATTTAAACGTTATGGACTGGACAGTCTAGTCTATGCATTCTTTTAGGTCAATCGTGTTTGGTAGCGAGACCGCGATGACCTGACTGATTGGGTCCAGGAATGAGGGATAGGCGCCAATATTATGACTTGATTCAGCACAGTTAAGACTAGCTGGAATAGGTGTTCGTCCTTATAATGCTCAGCGGATTTCAGCCATCCTTAACCTCAACCCCACCATGGATTATGAAAAAAATCAAAACCAGCATCGTAACGGCCTTCTCAATCATCCTGATTAGCCTGGCGCTAACCTCGGGCCAGTCTTATGCCTCGGAATCAGCAGGGAAAGGGGAAGGTGGCGGGCTATACATAAAATTGGATGCTTTTACAGTCAATTTGCAGGGATTATTCCAATACCTTCAGGTCTCAATTACCCTGATGGCCGCAAACCCGTTTGTGGGTGAAGATGTCAAAGCGAATATGCCAATCATTCGCCATGAACTGATTCTATTGCTCAGCAGCAAAGAGGCCGGTCAGATTTCGACTTTTGAAGGGAAACAGGCGTTGTTGCAGGAGGTTAGACACGCCGTCAACAAAGTCATCCACTCGACTGACAAACAGGGAATTTCCAACACGCTTTTTGAATCGTTTATTATCCAATAGGCGTTGGCGTTCCATTATCGCCGCCCGGTAAAGCCTGTGTAGCGCAATCGTTATTGCGCCGAATGAAACTGGCGCTTCAGTCATGTAGGTTGGGTTGAGCGGTCTTTGCGAAACCCAACAAACCCAAACTTCAAAAACAGGTTTTGTTGTTTGGGTTTGTTGGGCATCGCGATAAAACTGCTCAGCCCAACCTACATATTATTCCGCGCACCAAGACCGCCATACGCTTCAGCAACAGTGCGAAGCGCAAGAAGGCCTGCGGCACGGTCATCGGGGTTGTCTAGCCGCAAATGCGGTCTGTCCACCGATTACCCCAGTTCCTTCAACAACCGCACAATCTCTTCCATCCGGTTTTTTACTTCCGGCATTTCGCGGCTGATTTTCAGCCGGTCCGGTCCGGCCAGCTTGCAGCCGGGTTTGCTCTGGATCATCTGGATGATTTTAACCGGATCGATCGGCGGATTGGGGATGAATTGCAGCAGGATGTCGCCGCTGCTCGCATCGATCTTAATGATGCCGAGCGGCTTGGCGAGGATGCGCAGGCGGTGGGTGTCGAGCAAGGCGCTGGCCTGCGACGGCAGTAGGCCGAAGCGATCGATCAGTTCCTCGTGGAGCTGGTCCAGTTCCTCCAGGGAAGCGCAGTTTGCCAGGCGCTTGTACAGGGTCAGGCGCTCGTTGACGTCGCCGCAATAGTCGTTGGGCAGCAAGGCCGGGCTGTGCAGGTTGATTTCGGTGGTAATGCCGAGCGGCTGGTCGATGTCGGGTTCCTTACCCGCTTTGAGCGCCTTTACCGCCCGGTTGAGCATTTCGGTGTAGAGGTTGAAGCCGATCTCCTGCATTTCCCCGCTCTGCGATTCGCCCAGAATTTCCCCCGCGCCGCGGATTTCCAGGTCGTGCATGGAAAGATAGAAACCGGCGCCCAGGTCTTCCAAGGACTGGATCGCGTCCAGGCGCTTTCTCGCCTGCGGCGTGATGCCCTCCTCGCCGGGGGGCGTGAGCAGGTAGGCGTAGGCCTGATGGTGGGAACGTCCGACACGCCCGCGCAGCTGGTGCAGCTGGGCGAGGCCGAACTTGTCGGCGCGGTGGATGATGATGGTGTTGGCGGTGGGGATGTCGATGCCGGTTTCGATGATGGTGCTGCACAGCAGCAGGTTGAAGCGCTGCTGGTAGAAGTCGCGCATCACATGTTCCAGCTCGCGCTCGCGCAGCTGGCCGTGGGCCACGGCGATGCGCGCTTCGGGCAGGAGTTTGGCCAGTTTTTCCCGCACGTTGAGGATGGTTTCAACCTCGTTATGCAGGAAATATATCTGTCCACCGCGCTTGAGTTCGCGCAGCACCGCCTCGCGGATGACGCCGTCGCTGTCAGGGCTGACGAAGGTCTTGATGGACAGGCGTCGCTGCGGCGGGGTGGCGATGACGGAAAAATCGCGCAGTCCTTCCAGCGACATCGACAAGGTGCGCGGGATCGGCGTGGCGGTCAGGGTCAACACATCGACCTCGGCGCGCAGGGCTTTCAGCCGCTCTTTCTGGCGCACCCCGAAGCGGTGCTCTTCGTCGACGATCACCAGCCCCAGATTCTTGAATTTGATGTCTTTCTGGATCAGTTTGTGGGTGCCGATGACGATGTCGATCTTGCCCTCGGCCATGCCCTTGAGCGCTTCGGTCTGTTCCTTGGCGGAGCGGAAGCGCGACAGTTCGGCAATTTTGATCGGAAATTCGGCGAAGCGGTCGGAGAAGTTCTGGAAATGCTGCTCGGCGAGCAGGGTGGTGGGCACCAGGATCGCCACCTGCTTGCCGTCTGCGACCGCGACGAAGGCGGCGCGCAGCGCGACCTCGGTCTTGCCGAAGCCGACGTCGCCGCAGATCAGGCGATCCATCGGCTTGCCCGCAGTCATGTCCTCGATCACGGCCTGGATCGCGGCAGCCTGATCCGGGGTTTCCTCGAACTCGAAACTGGCGGCGAACGCCTCGTAATCCCGCTGCTTGATCTTGAACACATGCCCCTGGCGCGCGGCGCGCTGGGCGTAGAGATTGAGCAGCTCCGCAGCGGTGTCGCGCGCCTGCTTGAGCGCCTTCTTCCTGGACTTTTCCCATTGGCCGCTGCCGAGCTTATGCAGTGGGGCGGATTCCGGCGAGGCGCCGCTGTAGCGGCCGATCAGGTGAAGATGTGAAACCGGCACGTAGAGCTTGTCCCCGCCGGCATATTCGAGGAGTAGAAACTCCGTTTCGCCTTCGCCCAGATCAAGGCTGACCAGCCCCAGGTAGCGACCGATGCCGTGCTGTTCGTGCACCACCGGATCATTGATGCGAACCTCGGACAGGTCGCGCAGCATGTTTTCCACGGTTGATTTGCGCGCAGCATCGCGGCGCCGGATCTGGCGCACTTGGGTGGCATACAGCTCGCTTTCGGTGATGAAAGCAAGTGAGGGGTGAGGAGGGGCAAGGGGTAAGGAGGGAAGAACAAAACCGGCGTTCAAAGGGCCTACGCCGAGCATGAATTTTTCCTGACTTCCCTGGAAATCGGCATAGGTTTCGCAGGGTACCGGCTTGAGGCCATGCTCCGCCAGGAATTGCAGCATGGTTTCGCGCCGCCCCAGGCTTTCCGCCAGCAACAGGATGCGGCCATCAAAATCGGCAACGAACTGCTGCAAACGGCTGACCGGATTGTCGGCGCGACGATCCACCTGAATCGAGGGCAGCGGCAGTGCTGAGTCCTGCGTGTCGGCGCTCAGTTCGATGCGCGGATAGGGCTTGAGTGCGGCGAACAGGGTTTCCACCGGCAAGAACAGCTCCTGAGGTGGCAACAGCGGTCGGTCGCGGTCGCCGCGCAGCAGTTGATAGCGTGACTGGGTATCGCGCCAGAAAGTTTGCGCTGCCAATTCCAGTCCGTGGTACTGGCAGATCAGGGTATCCTGCGGCAGGTAATCGAACAGCGTGGCGGTGCTTTCGAAAAACAGCGGCAAATAATATTCGATGCCGGGCGGCGCGAGGCCCGCGCTGACATCCTTGTACAGACGGCTCTTGGAAGGGTCGCCCTCGAATTTTTCGCGAAAGTTGCGGCGGAAAGTGTCCTGGCCGATTTTGTCGAGCGGAAACTCTCGCGCCGGCAGCAGGCGGACATCCTTGACCGGGTAGATGCTGCGCTGGGTGTCCGCGTCGAAGGTGCGGATGCTCTCGATCTCGTTGTCGAACAGGTCGATGCGGTAGGGCAGCGGACTGCCCATCGGGAACAGGTCGACGATGCCACCGCGCACGCTGTATTCGCCGGGGCTTATCACTTGGGTAACGTGGGTATAGCCAGCCAGGGTCAACTGGCCGCGCAGGGCGTCCAGATCGAGCTGGGCGCCCTGCTTCAGGAAAAAAGTGTGCGCCGCCAGAAATTCGCGCGGCGGCAGGCGGTAAAGCGCGGTAGTGGCGGGAATGATGGCGACATCGCAGGCGTTTTGCGAAATCTGGTAGAGCGTGGCCAGACGCTCCGAAATCAGATCCTGGTGCGGGGAGAACTGGTCGTAGGGCAGGGTTTCCCAGTCCGGTAGCAGGTGAACCGAAAGAGCCGGCGCGAAATAAGGGATTTCATCGTGCAGGCGCTGGGCATCCGCAGCCGTTTCGGTCAGAATGATCAGAGGCCGTTTTTGTCCCGCCAGCTGCGCCAGCGCCAGGGCATCGCTCGAGCCTTGAAGGCTGGCGTAGCGCTTGCGCGATCCGGGGGCGGGAAGGGGTTGGCCTGATAACATGGAATAGCAACGAAAACCGCGCATTATAAAGCAATTTCTGCTAGATTTCAGGGTAGGACAACTCGAATAGAGAAGGAGATCATCATGAGTAAAAACAGCCCGAACATTCTTTCCCCCGATGAAATCAAACAAGCGGTAAGCACCTCGGTTGAGGGCGGCGTGGATGTTCGCACCAAGGTTCGTGATTTGACGCTGCAGGCGTTGAGAACTCGCAGGCTTGACTACGATGAGATAAAACCGGTGATCGCCGCAGTGACCGAGGGGATCAGTATGGGCGCGGCGAAACATGTGGGCGAAGTGAGAACTGCGCTTTCAGAGGGGCTTGCCGGACTGGATGAGGCGCTGACCAAGGCGGCCGAGGCGATGCGCCTGGCGCTGGAGCAGCTCACATCGCATGCCAGGGATTTCTCCGAAACCGACTTGAGCTGGGCGCTGGTCAACCTCAAGCGACTGGAGGAGGAATTTCTCGACACCGTCAGCGTGGTGGCCGATTCCGCTGCGGGCAGGATCAAGCAGGAGATGAAGGATATGGTCGTCCACGCCCGACGCGCTGGCACTGACACCGGCGCCAAAGTCGCCGAAACGGTGGGTACCCTCAACAACAAGGTTTCCGCGACGCTGCATGAAGGCAAAGTTGTCGGCAAGGAAGCGGCACGCGAGATGAGTGCGCGCCTGGCGTCGCTGGCAAGCGGGATACTTGCCGGCATGGCGGACGCGCTGCACGAGAAGGCCGAAAAGCTGAAGGGGAAGAGCGGAGAGTGAGTAATTTGGATTCACGTTTGGTAGACCGATGATGCTCTGGGAAACCATCAATGTAATGCGTGACCTGCCGCGCCTGCACGAAATTACCTCTACCCTGATCCGCTATGGCATGGCGGATATCGTGCGCACGCTGGGAATCGGCACTTTGCTCGAACGGGCAGGACGCTTTCTCCACTGGAAGGAACAGGGCGATGTCATGCATCTCGATGCGCCGGTACGGGTGCGGCGCGCGATCGAGGAACTGGGCCCGACCTTCATCAAGCTAGGGCAGGTGATGGCGACACGGGTGGACGTGTTCCCGCCCAACTGGATCAACGAGTTTGAAAAGCTGCAAAGCGGCGTGCCGCCGGTGCCTTTCGAAAGCCTGTTGCCGCAGCTTGAAGCTATTCTGGGCCGCTCCCCCTATGACATTTTCCAGGAGTTGCAGACTGAGGCAGTCGCTGCCGCCTCAATCGCTCAGGTGCATCATGCCAAGCTTCAGGATGGCACTCCGGTGATCCTGAAAATTCGCCGCCCCGAGATTCGTGCCAAGATCGAGGCCGATCTGCGCATCCTGATGCACTTCGCTCGTCTGATCGAGTTCGAGATGCCGGAAATGCGTCGCTACCAGCCGATCCAGATCGTCCTGCAGTTCACCCGCTCCATCCGGCGCGAACTGGATCTCGCGGCCGAGGCGCGCAACATTGACCGATTCGCCGAAAACTTTGCCGGTTCGGACACCATCGTGATCCCCAGGGTGTACTGGGAATGGACCAGCGAAGTCATGAACGTGCAGCAGTGGGTGGACGGCATACCCGGCAACAATCTGGCGGCGGTCGAAGCCGCCGGATTGGACCGCAAGCTGCTCGCTACGAATGGAGCCGATGCGGTGCTCAAGATGATCATGATCGATGGCTTTTATCATGCCGATCCGCATCCCGGCAACGTGTTCTATCTGCCCGGCAACCGTGTCGCCATGATCGATTTCGGCATGGTAGGCCGGTTGACGGATGAACGCCGTAACCAGATTGTCGACCTGCTCGCAGCCCTGGCCGACAAGGATGACGAAGCGATGCTCAACGTGCTGCTGGAATGGACTGGCGATGCGGCGGTGGACGAATCGAAGCTGGCCGCAGACGTCAACGAATTCGTCTTCAATTATGCCAACGTGCCGCTCAAGGATCTGCGCCTCGGCAAGCTGCTGGGCGAGCTGACCGTGGTCATGCGCGACCACTATCTGGTAATGCCCGCCGACCTCGCCATGCTGTTCAAGGCGCTGATTACCCTGGAAGGCCTGGGCCGTCAGCTCGACCCGGATTTCGACATGGTGGCGCACCTGACGCCATTCGTGCGGCGGGTGATCACCGAGCGTTATATGCCGGATGCGCTGTTCAAGCGCGGCAAGCGGAATTTTCATGATGTTATTTCCCTTGTTACCAGTCTGCCGCGTGATGCGGCGCGCCTGATCAAGGAAGCGCGGCGCGGAAAATTCAAGATCGATCTCGACCTCAAGCGCCTGGAACGTTTTTCCCATCAGCTCGACCACAGCGTCAACCGCCTCACGCTGGGAATCCTTACCGCCTCGCTGGTGATCGGTTCTTCGATCGTGATGACGGTGCAAGGCGGCCCCACTCTGCTCGGCCTGCCGCTGTTCGGTCTGCTCGGTTTTATGGTGGCATTTTTCAACAGCGTCTGGCTGATTCTTTCGATCTGGCATTCCGGCAGGGATAGTTAAAAACAGTGATCGTCCGCATGCAGCAGTTCGAGTTCTCTGACATTTCCCGAATGTTGACGCCGATTTTTGCTCGGCATGACGTCGATGCTTCACGCCTTCTGCAAGTTTTGCTCGAAGTGCAGGATGCCTGTCATTTCATTCCTTCCGAGGCCATCGACCAGATCGCCGCCCATTTCGACGTGCCGCGGGTGAACGTGGAAGGCGTGGCCGGCTTTTATTCCTTCCTTTCCACCCGGCCAGTCGGCGAATACCGGATCCTGTTCAGCGACAACATCACCGACCAGATGCTCGGCAAGGACGAGTTGATGCTGTACTTGTGCAACAAGCTCTGGGTCGAGCCGGGCAAGGTGTCGGAAGACGGCCTGGTCAGCGTAGCCAGCACCTCCTGCACCGGCCTATGCGACCAGGGACCGGCGGCGCTGGTCAACGGCTGGCCGCTGACCAACCTGGATCGGAACCGGCTCGATCTGATTGCGGAACTGATCCGCTCGCGCAAGCCGGTGGCGGATTGGCCGCCCATGCTGTTCGAAGTGGCGGACAATATCCGCCGCAGCGACGTCCTGCTGGGGCAGCCGTTCGAACCGGGAGCGGCGATGCGCGCCACGCTGGCGCGTGGCGCGAAAGAAACCTTGGCAGAGGTAGACAAATCCAATCTGCGCGGTCGCGGCGGCGCAGGCTTCAAGACCGCATCGAAATGGTCGTTCTGCCACGCCGCCATCGTCGAGGAAGAAGGCAGCATGATCTGCGATGTCGGCGGCCACCCCGAGCGCTACATCGTGTGCAACGCCGACGAAGGCGAGCCGGGCACCTTCAAGGACCGCGTGCTGCTTAACAGTTACGCCGATCTGGTGTTCGAGGGCATGACGGTGGGCGCGCGCGTGGTCGGCGCGAGCAAAGGCTTCCTTTACCTGCGCGGCGAGTACCGCTATCTGTTGAAACAGCTTGAAAGCGTACTGCAAAAACGCCGCGAGGCTGGCCTGCTGGGCGACGCCATCCTCGGCCGGGCGGACTTCAGCTTCGACATCGAAATCCATCTCGGCGCTGGCGCTTACATTTGCGGCGAGGAATCCGCCCTGATCGAATCGCTCGAAGGCAGGCGCGGCCGCCCGCGCAACCGTCCGCCGTTCCCGGTGACGCACGGCTACAAGGGGAGGCCGACCGTGGTGGACAATGTCGAAACCTTCGCCTGTGTGGCGAAAATCGCGGAGCGGGGCGGCGCCTGGTTCGCCGCAATGGGCACGGCGCAGTCAACCGGCACCAAGCTGCTTTCGATTTCAGGTGATTGCGCGACCCCAGGCATCTACGAATACCCGTTCGGCGTCACGGTGCGCCAGATACTCGCCGATTGCGGCGCCAGGGAGCCTTATGCGGTCCAGGTTAGCGGGCCTTCCGGCACCCTGATTTCATGGAAGGAATTCGACCGCAGAATTGCCTTCGAGGATTTGCCCACGGCGGGCGCTTTCATGGTGTTTCAGCGCAAGCGCGACATGTTTCAAACCGCGCGGAATTTCGTCCACTTCTTCGCGCACGAGAGCTGCGGGTTTTGCACGCCGTGCCGGGTCGGCACCGAACTGCAGAAGAAGATCATGGACAAGATCGCAAGCGGGCACGGTACCGCCTCCGATCTGGAGGAGATGAAAAGCCTCGGTCATATTCTCAAAACCATGAGCCATTGCGGGCTGGGCAGCAGCGCCGCCAACCCGGTTTTGGATACCCTGGAAAAGTTTCCCGACGTCTACGTGCGTAAACTGAAGGCGCTGGCCTTCGAGCCGGCTTTCGACCTCGATGGCGCGCTGGAAACCGCGCGCAAGATGACCGGCCGCGACGACGATTGGGCGCACTTATGAGCAAAACCATCACCATCGACGGACTGACCGTGCCGTTCCGGGAAGGACAGACCATCATGGACGCGGCGCTGTCTGCCGGCGTCTACATTCCGCACCTGTGCCATAACCCGGAATTCAAGCCCCACGGCAGTTGCAAGCTATGCACCGTCAACGTCAACGGGCGCAACGTCGCCTCCTGCACCCTACCCGCAGTGGAAGGCCAGCAGGTGCTGAGTGACATCGCGGAACTCAATGCGGAACGGCTTGCCCTGACGCAAATGCTGTTCGTCGAGGGCAACCATCTCTGTCCCGCTTGCGAGAAAAGCGGCAACTGCCAGCTCCAGGCCGTGGCCTACTATCTCGGCATGATGAGCCCGCACTACAACCACTTCTATCCGCAACGCGAGGCGGACGCTTCCCATCCCGACGTGATGCTCGACCGCAACCGCTGCATTTATTGCGAACTCTGCGTGCGGGCCAGCCGCGAGGTGGACGGCAAGAACGTGTTCGGCCTTTCCGGGCGCGGAATCAAAACCATCCTGGCCGTCAATTCGGCTAGCGGCCTGCTGGGCGACACCGATCTCGCCGTCACCGACAAGGCCGTCCAGGTGTGCCCGACCGGGGCGATCCTGGTCAAGCGGCGCGGCTTTACCGTGCCGATCGGCCAGCGTGTTTTCGACCACCTCACCATCAAGGACTTGCAGACTGGGGGTGGCCATGAGTGAGCAAAGCGATCGTGGCCCTCTCCCCATCCCTCTCCCACCAGTGGGCGAGGGGGAGGTTGTGTCGCCTGCTGGCGACGCTAAAAAGATTCGAATTGCCACTTGTTCCCTGGCGGGCTGCTTCGGCTGCCACATGTCGTTGCTCGACATCGACGAGCGCCTGTTCGGCCTGATCAAGCTGGTCGAATTCGACCGCACCCCGCTCACCGACATCAAGCATTGCGGGCCATGCGATGTCGGCATCGTCGAGGGGGGGGTGTGCAATGCAGAAAATGTACACGTTCTCAAGGAGTTCCGCAATACTTGTAAAGTATTAGTTGCGATTGGCGCATGCGCCATCAACGGCGGCGTTCCCGCGATGCGCAACAACATCGACCTGTGGGAATGCTTCCAGGAAGTTTATCAGTACGAAGGCGGACTGGACGGCGGCCAAGTGCCCAACGACCCCGAACTACCCCTGCCGTTCGACAAGGTGCACCCGATCTACGAGGTGGTGAGGGTGGACTACTTCCTGCCCGGTTGCCCGCCGTCAGGCGACGCGATCTGGAAGTTCCTGACCGATTTGTTGAACGGCCGGGAGCCGAAACTGGATTATGAGATGCTGCATTTTGATTAGGTTCAGGGGCTAGGGATCAGGGGTCAGGGGCTAGGAAATTCCAACCCCTGATCCCTAGCCCCTGATCCCTGGAAAAAACTATGACTTTTGAACTGGAAACAGCCGCAAATCCGGAAGGGCTCAAGCGCATAGTGATCGAGCCGGTTACCCGGGTCGAAGGCCACGGCAAGGTCACCCTCCTGCTCGACGACGACAACCGCGTACACCAGGCGCGGTTCCATATAGTCGAATTTCGCGGCTTCGAGAAATTCATTCAGGGGCGGCCCTACTGGGAAGTGCCGGTGATCGTGCAGCGCTTGTGCGGCATCTGCCCGGTGAGCCACAACCTGGGGGCTGCTAAGGCGATGGACATGATTGTTGGCGCGAAGTTGACGCCGACCGCCGAGAAGCTGCGCCGCCTCATGCACTTGGGCCAGGTGCTGCAATCCCACGCGCTGCATTTTTATTATCTGGCTTCCCCCGACCTGCTGTTCGGCTTCGACAGCGACGTGGCCAGGCGCAACATCGTCGGCGTGGCCGCAGCCTATCCTGGTGTCGCCCGGCAGGGCGTGGCTTTGCGCAAGTATGGGCAGGAAATAATCCGGATCACGTCCGGCAAGCGGGTTCACGGCACCGGGGCGATTCCCGGCGGCGTAAACAAAAACCTGTCGCCGCAAGAGCGGGACGTGCTGCTGAAGGACATCGACCAGGTGATCGCTTGGAGCCGGGATGCGGTGGAACTGATCAAGAAAATCTACTGCGGCCAGGCGGATTTTTACAATGGGTTCGGTTATTTCAAATCCTGCTTCATGAGCCTGGTGCGGGAGGACGGCGCCCTGGATCTTTACCACGGCGGATTGAGAGCCATGGATGAGCTTGGCCAGACGATTTTCGACCATGTCGATTACAGCCATTACTGGGATTATGTCCACGAGGAAGTGAAACCCTGGTCCTACATGAAATTCCCGTTCATCCGGTCGAAGGGCAGGGAGGAGGGCTGGTACCGGGTCGGCCCGCTCGCCCGGATCAACAATTGCGACTTCATCCCGACGCCCCTGGCCGAGGCCGAAAGGAAGACGTTCAAGGTGTTCGGCGGCGGCAGCGCCACCCAAGCCACGCTGGCCTATCACTGGGCGCGCATGATCGAAATGCTGCATTGCGCCGAAGGCATCCGGGAACTGCTGCACGACAATGATTTGCTCGGCAGCGACCTGGTCAGCCGGGGAGAGCGGGCGTTACGGGGCGTGGGCGTGATCGAAGCGCCGCGCGGAACGCTGATCCACCACTACCACATCAACGAGAACGAGCTGATTGTCCGCGCCAACCTGATCGTGTCCACTACCCACAACAATCAGGCAATGAACGAAGCGGTGCGGCAAGTGGCCCTGCAATACCTGGACGGCCAGACGCTCACCGAGGGGCTGCTCAACTACATCGAAGTGGCGATCCGCGCCTTCGATCCGTGCCTGTCCTGCGCCACCCACGCTGTGGGCAAAATGCCACTGGAAGTGGATCTGGTGGATGCGGGCGGGAACATCATCGACCGTTTGAACAAGACCTCAGACGGCCGGTGCGACGCTTGATGGCGCCGCTGCTCATCTTCGCTTACGGCAATCCGAGCCGGGGCGACGATGCCCTCGGGCCGCAGTTGCTCGATCTGCTTGCCGAAGGCCGGGCGCAACGCCCCGAGTGGCCCGAATTCGAGCCGGTTACCGATTTTCAGTTGCAGGTCGAGCACGCGGTGGATATGGAGCGGCGCGATCTCGTCCTGTTCATCGACGCCAGCGTGTCCTGTCCGAGCCCATTCCTGTTTTCCCCTATTCGACCGGCGCAGGATGCCGGATACACCACCCACGAAATGTCGCCGGAAGCCCTGCTGCACGTGTTCGAGCAGGTTTATCAGCGGCCTGCGCCCCCGGCTTTCCTGCTCTCGGTGCGAGGGGAAAGCTTCAACCTGGGCGAACCGCTAAGCCGGGTGGCGGTTGAGAACCGGGATGCGGCGCTGAACTTGCTGCTGCAATTGTGCGCCCATCCGGATTACGAAGCATGGCAAACCTTGAGCGCTGCCATTCCAGTGCAATAGTCGGAATATTGCATGGCACATGCTGGACATTTTTGTATTCAAAATTTTTTCTTATACGATATAACCTTATATATACAAATCATTTTTGTGTTAATGTTTCAGGACATTCTTTGAGACATTTTATCCGGCATGAATTACTGTGAACTAAGAGTCGAAACCCATCGCTCAGGCCCTTTCACCTTTCAGGTTGGAGTGGATCAGGAGGTGCTGGCGCTCGCCTTGCAGCGCGTGGCGGACGCCCACGAGCGCTTCGCCGCATCGCCGCTGTCGCAGGTGGCCAGCCAGCTTGAGCGCGAGGTGGTGGCAAGCAGCATTTTCGGCACAAACAGCATCGAGGGCGGCACGTTAAGCGAAGCGGAAACCGAGGATGCATTGCAGCTCGACCCGGCGCAAGTGGCAGAAATCGAGCAGCGCCGGGTAGTGAATATCAAGGCGGCCTACGACCATGCCCAGTCGGCAGCCAATCGCCCCGGCTGGCGGCCTGATCTCGATTTCATCCGCGAGATTCACGCCGCCGTCACCCGCGATTTGCCTCATCCGCATAATCGCCCCGGCCTGTTTCGGGACAACCCGAAAAATCTGCTTACCTATGTCGGGGATGCCGCCCACGGTGGGCGCTACAAGCCGCCACAATGTGGCGCTGATGTGCGTTTGTTGATGCTCAAGCTGGTTGAATGGCATGACGCGCTGGTGGCTGTCGGCGTTTCGCCGCTGATCCGGGCACCGCTGGTTCACCTCTACTATGAGCTGATTCATCCCTTTTGGGACGGCAACGGGCGCGTCGGCCGCGTGCTTGAGGCGACCCTGCTGCATGCGGCCGGTTACCGTTACGCGCCGTTCGCCATGGCGCGTTACTATCTGGACAATATTGATGCCTACTTTACCTTGTTCAACACTTGCCGCAAGGCGGCGGACAAGCACGCAGCGGCTCCGAATGCCCCTTTTGTCGCATTGCACCTCGAAGGGTTGCGCGTGGTTATCAACCATCTGCACGACCGCGTCAATCGACTGATCGCCATGTTGCTTTATGAAAGCAATATCCGGCGTGCGCTTAGCGACAAGAGCATCAATGTTCGCCAGTACACCATACTCTCGCAGTTGCTCGACAAGGGCCGCTCGATACCTCTTGAAGAAGTCCGGCAAGCGCCGTGGTACGCAAGCCTGTACCTCAAACGCAACGACAAGACTCGTCAGCGCGACTTGAATAAACTGCGCCAGATGGAGCTGCTTTTTCTCGACAAGGAAAACCGTCTCTGGCCCGGCTTTACCCCTCCGGCGCAGATCAAGCCGCTAGCAAAACGGGATGCCGCATGAGTATCCATTCTGGAGTGACAATTGAGCGTGCTTGATCTGGATTCCATTTTCGCCGAAGGCGGCGTTCTCGCTCGCTCCTTCAAGGATTACCGCGTTCGCAGCCAGCAGCTTGAAATGGCGCGGAGTATTTCTGCCGCCATCGAAAAGCACGAAATTCTGGTGGCGGAAGCGGGCACCGGCACCGGAAAAACCTACGCCTATCTGGCTCCGGCGCTGCTCGCTGGCGGCAAGGTGATTATTTCTACCGGCACCAAGACTCTGCAGGATCAGCTTTTTTTCCGCGACATCCCGGCGATGCGCGATGCCCTGAAGGTGCCGGTGACGATAGCGATGCTCAAGGGCCGAGCCAATTACGTCTGCCATCTCCACCTCGAGCGCGCCAAGAACGAAGGGCGCTTCATGACCCGCGACGATTCGGTCTACCTGGCGAAAATCGAAAAGTTCGCCAAGCGTAGCGACAGCGGGGACAAGAGCGCCCTGAGCGAGGTGCCGGAGAATGCCGGTATCTGGGCTTATGTCACCTCGACGCGAGAAAACTGCCTCGGCCAGGACTGCCCGCAGCACAAGGACTGCTTCGTGATGGAGGCGCGCAAGCGGGCGCAAAGTGCGGACGTAGTGGTGGTCAACCATCACCTGTTTTTCGCCGACGTGATGCTGCGCGACGAGGGCGTGGCCGAACTTTTGCCTGCCAGCAACACGGTGATTTTCGACGAAGCGCACCAGTTGCCAGAAACCGCCAGCCTGTTCTTCGGCGAGAACCTGAGCACCTCGCAACTGCTCGAACTGGCTCACGACGCCCACGCCGAGGGCATGGTGTCGGCCAAGGATTTCGCCCAGCTGCCCGAGGGCGCTGCGGCGCTGGAAAAGGCCGCACGCGACCTGCGCCTGGTGTTCCCGCAGGACAGCGTGCGTTTGCCGCTGGCCGGTGCGCAGGGGATGCGTGGCTTCGCGGACGCCCTTGCCGAAGTCAAAACCAATCTCGACGCGCTCAATAAACTGCTCGAATCCCAAGCCGAGCGCAGCCCCGGCCTGGAGAATTGCTGGCAGCGCGGCACCCAGTACGCGGCACAACTCAAGCGCTGGATGGACGAGGAGAACAACGGTAGCGTGCGCTGGGTGGAGGTGTTCAATCGCGCTATGCAACTCAACGCCACGCCGCTTTCCATCGCCGAGATTTTTCGCAAGCAGATCGACGATCACACCCGCGCCTGGATTTTCACCTCCGCCACGCTCGCCGTTAAAAAAGATTTCAGCCACTACCAGAGTCAGATGGGCCTGCTCGAAGCCGCCACAGCTTTCTGGGACAGCCCTTTCGACTACGAGAACCAGGCGGTGCTCTACTCGCCGCAGGGGTTGCCGGAGCCGAACAGCAGCGGCTACACCGAGGCGGTGGTGGCGGCCGCGCTGCCTGTCATCAAGGCCAGCGGAGGCCGCGCTTTTCTGCTCTGCACCAGCCTGCGCGCGATGCGCGAGGCGCACGAACTACTGAAGGAGGCTTTCGAAAAGGAAGGGCTGGCATTCCCCCTTCTGCTGCAAGGGGAGGGCACCCGCACCGAGCTGCTGGAACGTTTTCGCCATCTCGGCAACGCCGTGCTGGTGGCGAGTCAGAGCTTTTGGGAAGGTGTCGACGTGCGTGGCTCTGCGCTGTCTCTGGTTATCATCGACAAGCTGCCGTTTTCCCCTCCAAACGACCCGGTGCTGGCGGCGCGCATCGAGAAGATCAACCAGGAAGGGCGTAACGCCTTCATGGAATACCAGCTTCCCCATGCCGTCATTACCCTGAAACAGGGTGCCGGTCGTCTGATCCGCGACGAAACCGATCGCGGCGTGCTGATGATCTGTGACCCGCGTCTCCTCACCAAGCAGTATGGCCGCCGCATCTGGCAGAGCCTGCCACCGATGAAACGGACTCGGGAAGTGGTGGAAGTGGAGAAGTTCTTCGAACTGCAAACGGGAGAGTAGCCTGTCGGACTTGACGTCCATCGACGTGTCGGCGAGCTGGCTATTGGATGGATCACCTTGATTGGGAAGCTAATGATTAAAGTACTATTTGTCTGCATGGGCAATATTTGCCGATCTCCGACCGCAGAAGGTGTGTTTCGCCATCAAGTCTCTAAGGCTGGCCAGACCGACTATATCATTATCGACTCGGCAGGTACCCATGATTACCAAATCGGTTCGTCGCCCGACAGAAGGGCCCAGCAGGCCGCGCTACAACGGGGCTATGACCTGAGCAGCCTGCGCAGGCGGAAGGTTGGCGCCATGGATTTTCACGAATTCGATTATATTCTGGCGATGGATAGGGAGAATCTGGCCAATCTGTTTCAAATCTGCCCGCCGCAGGAGCAGCACAAACTCAAGCTGTTCATGGAGTTCAGCAGGGGATTCAACCAACGCGAGGTGCCCGATCCTTACTATGGGGGAAATAAGGGGTTCGAAAACGTTCTGAATATGGTTGAGGATGCTGCGTCCGGTTTGCTGGAAGAAATCCTGGCAAGAAATATCGTAAAGGGTTGATGCGAGATAGCACGACCCATCGGGAAGCTGCGTGTAGGCAGCTTCCCGAGAAGCCAGACCTACTTGTGCTGCGTTTCGACCTGGACCAGCGGAGTGCTTTCTTCCACGATTTTGGGGCGTGGTGCACGGCGTGGCCGTGGTGTGCGTTCCGGGGCTTTGGCTACGGCGTCTTCTACAACCGCCTTGACTTTATCAGGGCTGGTTTCCACCATAACCAATCCGCTGGAAGCGATTTGATCATTCGGCACGGCTTGTGGGGCACGGCGACGCGGAGCACGCGGCTTGCTTTCGACCGGGGCAACAGATGGCGCGATGTCGGCTGAGGCGGCAGAAACGGGTTCCGCTTCAACCGGTTTGGATGGCTCGGAAGGAGCTACTGAAAACGCATCTGGCTCCTGAACGACTACGGGCTGAGAAATTTCGGACACTTTTTCAGGTACGGCTTCGACTTTTTCGACTCTTGTGCTTGCCATCTCTGGAGCAGCGACTTCGGGCGCTTTCTCGCTTGAAACTTCAGTGCTTTCAGGAAGATTGAGTGGCGCCTCCGGACGCTCTATGCGTTCCCCTCGCTCACGCCGCCCACCACGGCGTCCGCGTCGGCTCCTGGGCTCCTGGGCTTCGGTTTCTCCCGTCTTGTCAGCGGTTGCCGGGGCAGTTGCCTGAGGGGTGATAATCTCCTTTTCCTTCTTTACTTGCGGCTGAGCGGGCGCACGCGGCTTTTGCCCGCCACGACTTTCTCCGCGTTCGGTGCGGCGAGGCTCACCTCGCTCCGCGTCCCGGTCGCGCTTGCCTCCGCGGCCTTCGCTACGACCTTCACTACGCGGTTCGCGGCGCTTGCCGCTTGCCGCTGGGCGTGCCTTGGGCTTGATCTCTTCTTCCGGTTGAGTGGCACCTAAGCCTTGTAGCCAAGTCTTGACCTTGCCAAACCAGGTTGGCTTGGTTTTGTCCTCAGCCACTATCGGTGCCGGTTGCCCGGGCGTGATGCCGCGCACTGCGGCGATCTGGCGTTGCGGCTTGTCTTCCGCGGACAAGGTTTTTTCTGCGGCGGTTTCAGGCGGCATTTCAACCATGCGGTAGCTGGGTGTTTCCTCGTTACTAACTTCATCGCTTCGCACCCTGACCACGGAATAATTCGGTGTTTCCATGTGGATGTTCGGGATCAGCATGATGCGGGTACTGAAACGCGATTCAATTTCGTGAATTTCCGCACGTTTTTCATTCAGCAGGAAGGTAGCCACGTCCACTGGAACCTGGGCATGAACGGCGGTTGTTCCGTCCTTCATGGCTTCTTCCTGCAGTATCCTCAGAATATGCAGAGCGGAAGACTCGGTACCACGGATGTGACCCGTGCCATTGCAGCGCGGGCAGCCGATGTGGCTGGTTTCACCGAGGGAGGGTTGCAGGCGCTGGCGAGACAGTTCCATCAGGCCAAAACGGGATATCTTGCCCATCTGGACACGAGCCCGGTCGTAATGCAGTCCGTCACGTAAGCGATTTTCAACTTCACGCTGGTTGCGGGTGCTTTCCATGTCAATGAAATCGATCACCACCAGGCCGCCCAAGTCACGCAGGCGCAATTGGCGCGCCACTTCCTCGGCGGCTTCAAGATTGGTGTTGAATGCGGTCTGCTCAATGTCCGCACCACGAGTGGCACGGGCTGAGTTGACGTCCACCGACACCAGCGCTTCGGTATGGTCGATGACGATGGCGCCGCCAGAGGGCAGGGGGACTTCCCGGGCAAACGCGGTTTCGATCTGATGCTCGATCTGGAAACGTGAGAACAGGGGCACGTCATCCCGGTACAGTTTGACCTTGTTCACATTGCCGGGCATGACGTGGCTCATGAACTGCACGGCCTGGTCGTAGATCGCTTCTGTGTCGATCAGGATTTCGCCGATGTCGGGCTGGAACAGATCGCGGATGGCGCGAATGACCAGGCTGCCTTCCTGATAGATGAGAAAGGCGCCGCTTTGTTGTTGGGAAGCGCCTTCAATCGCACGCCATAGCTGCATCAGATAGTTCAGATCCCACTGCAGCTCTTCCTGCGTGCGCCCGATACCTGCGGTGCGCGCAATGATGCTCATGCCAGCGGGAACATCCATCTGTGCCATGATGTCGCGCAACTCGTTGCGCTCTTCACCTTCGATACGGCGGGATACACCGCCACCGCGCGGGTTGTTGGGCATCAGTACCAGATAACGGCCAGCGAGGCTGATGAAGGTGGTGAGCGCAGCCCCTTTGTTGCCGCGCTCATCCTTCTCCACCTGAACGATGAGTTCCTGGCCTTCTTTCAATACATCCTGAATGCGGGCATGGGAAATGTCCGTGCCTTCCGGAAGCAGGAAATTAACACGGGAAACTTCCTTGAAGGGCAGAAAGCCATGACGTTCGACTCCATAATCCACGAAGGCGGCTTCGAGACTGGGCTCGATGCGGGTGATGACACCCTTGTAGATATTGCTTTTACGTTGCTCTTTTCCTGCTGATTCAATGTCCAGGTCAACGAGCTTTTGACCGTCCACAATAGCAACGCGCAACTCTTCGGCTTGCGTTGCATTAAACAACATGCGTTTCATTTGTTATATTCTCCCGCGCTCTTTTCACACGGGGAGACAAACCGCTGCGCTAACTAGCTGGCGTAAAATTGAATGGACTATCTGGTAGTCAGTCAACATGAAAGTCACCATCGTAGGACGGGTTCTGACCCGATATAATCGGGCTGAAGCCCGACCTACATCCCGGAATTTAACGTGACTGGCTACTTAGTCATTAACCTACTTTACGATTAAAATTAAGCCTGAGGTGCGAGTTTGTCGTTCTTTAAGTCCCGTTACTGAAACGAGACTTGAAAAATCTGCGAGTGCTTTGAGCGCGCAATTCGTTTACCATCGCTACTTTTTCTTGTGGTGAGCGAAATTAACCGACAGGGTTTTCAGGCTGGTAGCGACCGATTCCGTATCCTGGCATTCATGAATCGTCTCGGTAACGGCGAATTTATCGTTCGTTTCCTCCAGCGCATTCACGAAGTATAAGCAAATTGAATGATTTAAGCAAAGAATCTGTGTCCTGGGTAACAATCGACGAAAGCAGCGAATCCCAGCGTGTCGATAACTTCCTGTTCAAGTACCTCAAAGGCGTGCCGAAAAGCCATGTTTACCGCATCCTGCGCAGCGGCGAAGTGCGCGTCAACAGCAAGCGTGTCGATGCCGCCCGCCGCCTGGTCGTGGGTGATGTGCTCCGCATTCCGCCGGTACGTTCGTCCCGACCGGCGGATAACGGGGAGCCCAAGGCTGCTGCGCCACAGCTGCTTTCCCGGCATATCCTGTATCAGGACGATGCGCTAATTGCACTCAACAAGCCGTCCGGTGTGGCGGTGCATGGTGGCAGCGGCATCAGCCGGGGCGTGATCGAGCAGATGCGCCTGGAGCATCCCGAATTCAAGTTTCTTGAACTGGTACACCGACTGGACCGGGAAACCTCCGGCGTCCTGTTGCTGGCGAAAAAACGTAGTGCCCTGGTCGAACTGCACCGTGCAATGCGCGAAGGCGAGACGGAAAAACGCTATCTCACCCTGGTCAAGGGGCAATGGCGCAACGCCAAACAAAGCGTGAAGTTGCCGCTGCTCAAATCCGTGACCGGTTCCGGCGAACGCCGGGTCAGCGTGAATGAGGAAGGGAAGAGCGCGCATACGATTTTTACCCTGAAAAAATCCTGGCCTGAATTCTGTCTGCTTGAAGCGGAACTCAAAACAGGGCGTACCCATCAAATCCGTGTCCATCTGTCACATTTAGGATTCCCGATCGTTGGGGACGACAAATATGGCGATTTTCCCTTGAACAAGGCACTGCAGAAGCGCGGTTTGAAGCGTATGTTTTTGCACGCCTTCAAGATGGTGCTCAAACACCCACTGGCGGGCGAGGAGTTGTCTCTGGAGGCGCCTCTGCCGGAAGATCTGGAACGATTCCTCCGCCATTTGGATGCGGAGTAGATAAAGGGAACATGCCGAAACAATTCGATTTGCTGGTTTTCGACTGGGATGGCACGCTGATGGATTCAGCCGGGGTCATTGCCTTTTCCATTCAGGCGGCCAGCCGCGATGTCGGCTTGCCGGCACCCAGCGACAGCGCGGCTCGCCATATTATCGGTCTGGGCCTGAACGAGGCGATTGCCGCCCTGTTCCCCGAATTGCCCCGCTCCGGTTACGCGGCTCTGGTGGAGCGATACCGCCATTATTACCTTGCGCAGGATACTGAAATTCCCCTGTTTGCCGGTGCAGCCGAAACCATAGCCGTATTGCATGAAGAGGGGTTTCTGCTCGCAGTGGCAACTGGCAAGGGGCGGCGTGGACTCGATCGGGTTTTTGAGCAAACCGGTTTGGGTCAATATTTCCACGCTTCGCGTTGCGCCGATGAGTGCTTTTCCAAGCCTCATCCCTGCATGTTGCTGGAAATCATGGACGAACTCGGTGTGCCGCAGTCGAAGACCCTGATGATCGGCGACACCAGCCATGACCTGCAAATGGCCAACAATGCTGGCGTGTCCGCAGTCGGCGTATGCTACGGCGCGCATCCACGGGAGAGTCTGCTGGCGCTGTCGCCTCTTGTCTGCGCCGATGATTTCGGCGAGCTGAGCCGATGGCTGAACGATCATGCCTGATAATGCTAGAATTATAACCACTTAAAATTGAAAGGATAATCATGGCTGACTTCGAGAGCTGGGAACGGAAAACCCTGGAGAAGCTGGCATTGTCAGCCTTGCAGGAACAGCGCCGGGCGCGGCAGTGGTCGATCTTTTTTCGACTGCTGACTCTGGTGTTCCTGTTCATTTTGCTGTTTGCCATAATGGGCTGGTTCAACAAAGGGGAAACCCCTCTTTCCGGCAAGCACACCGCGCTGGTGGAACTGCGCGGAGTGATTGCCGTTGGAGGTGACACCGATGCCGACAGGGTGATCAGTGGTTTGCGCGAAGCCTTCAAGGACAGGGGAACCAAGGGGGTCATCCTGCTAATCAACAGCCCAGGCGGCAGCCCGGTTCAGGCTGGCTATATCAACGACGAAATGCGGCGTCTGCGGGCAAAATATCCGCAAATCCCTTTGTATGCCGTGGTTGAGGATATCTGTGCCTCGGGCGGCTATTACGCAGCCGCAGCTGCCGACAAGATATTTGTCGACAAGGCCAGCATCGTCGGTTCCATTGGTGTGCTGATGGATGGCTTCGGCTTCACCGGGACGATGGAAAAGCTGGGAATCGAGCGCCGGTTGATGACGGCGGGTGAAAACAAGGGATTCCTCGACCCTTTTTCGCCAGTGAACGCCAGCCAGAAGGAACATGCCCAGAAGATGCTGAATGAAATCCACCAGCAATTCATCAGCGTGGTGCGCCAGGGGCGCGGCAAGCGCCTGAAGGAAATGCCGGACATGTTCAGCGGCCTGTTCTGGAGCGGCGAAAAGAGCATCCAGCTCGGTTTGGCCGATGCCCTCGGCAGTGCCGATTACGTGGCGCGCGAGATCATCAAGGCCGAGGAAATTATCGATTTCACGCCGCAGGAAGGCATTGCGGAGCGCTTTGCCAAGCGTTTCGGCGCGGCCACAGCGAGCGCCATCAATCCGCTGGCAAAAGGCGAAATGAGCTTGCATTAGATATGGAACAAGATTATCAGCCAATCGCTTGTATGCAGCATGAGCAGCTGGAACTCAGTGTGTTGCGCCGGATACCGTTGATGCTGGCATACCGGTTGGAGGGCCAGGATAGGGTCGAGAAAGTGATGCCGCTGGATGTGGCCACACGTGACGGTGCGGAATGGCTGAAATTCCGCGGCAAGGATGGCGGCGTGGAAGAAATCCGTCTCGACCGGATTTTATCGTTCGAAGAGGTGTATCGGTTGCCCTCTTCTCGTAATTTAACAAGGTAAACCCCCGGCTATGCCGGGGGACTCACCAAGGTTTGACCTATACGTCGATCGCTGTGAATCTTCTT
>PFJY01000224.1 GCA_002784065.1 Hydrogenophilales bacterium CG_4_10_14_3_um_filter_58_23
TAGCGTTATCCGCCGTATGCGGGTCGCTCATTCGGCGGATAACGCTACGCTCATCCGCCCTACAAAACCCCATATAGCATTGGATACGCTTAACTATTTTGGGAACTAACCGGATAAGCATGGTTTTTTTGTCCCCTTGGTCCACCGCCGAGTAGCGCAGACAAGCCGGGGGATTTCTGCGAGGAATGTTTGAGCGCATCGCGCGAGTTCCGCAGCAGCCCGGCTTGGCGAGCAACGCAGGGAACCCGTAGCGCAGCGAAGGGCGGTGGGCAGGGGCGGCTTTCTTTGGCGCCTTTCTTTGGTCGTTCAAAGAAAGGGACTAGCCCGCCGGGCTACCCCCGGCTATCAAACATTCGGTGCGCATGGCGCACCCTACAAAGCCTGACTCAAGTAATCACCGTCGGCTTTTCGCGTCCCGTCCGCAATTTCAATTCCGACAACTCATTCGCTATCACTATCAGCCCGGCCAGCGCCTGCTGGGCGTCTTGCCCGTGCTTGGCGGGATCGGGTTCAAAGGCTTCCAGATAAATTCGTAGGGTGGCGCCTTCGGTGCCGGTGCCGGAGAGGCGGAAGACGATGCGCGAGCCATCCTCGAAGCCGATGCGCAGACCCTGCCCGGTGCTGACGCTGCCGTCGATCGGGTCGGTGTAGCTGAAATCGTCGCAAAATTTCACCTGGTAGTTGCCGAAGCGCTGGCCCGGCAGTTTGGCGAATTGGCCCTTGAGGTGAGCCATCAGGGCGTTGGCGGCATCGGACGGCAGGCCTTCGTAGTCGTGGCGCGAGTAGACGTTGCGACCGTATTCCGCCCAGTGGCGAAGGGCGATCTCTTCCACCGGGAGGCCGCGTTTGGCCAGGATGTTGAGCCAGAACAGTACCGCCCACAGGCCGTCCTTTTCCCGCACATGGCTGGAGCCGGTGCCGAAGCTTTCCTCGCCGCACAGGGTAACCTTGCCGGCATCCATCAGGTTGCCGAAGAATTTCCAGCCGGTGGGGGTCTCAAAGCAGGGGATGCCGAGTTGGGCGGCGACCCGGTCGGCGGCGGCACTGGTCGGCATGGAGCGCGCCACGCCGGCCAGCCCGGCAGCATAACCGGGCGCCAGCGCGGCATTAGCGGCGAGGATGGCGAGGCTGTCGGACGGATTGACGAAGAATTGCCGACCCAGGATCATGTTGCGGTCGCCGTCGCCGTCGGATGCCGCACCGAAATCGGGCGCTTCGGCGCCGACCATGATTTCCACCAGTTGATGGGCGTAAGTCAGGTTGGGGTCGGGGTGGCCGCCGCCGAAATCGGGCAAGGGCACGCCGTTGATAACGCTGCCGGTCGGTGCGCCCAGCCGTTTTTCGAGAATTTCCCGCGCATACGGGCCGGTGACTGCGTGCATGGCGTCGAAACACAGGCGGAAGCCGCCGCCGATCAGGGCGCGGATGGCGGTGAAATCGAACAGGGATTCCATCAGTTCGGCGTAGTCGGCCACCGGGTCGATCACTTCGACTTTCATCTCGCCCAAGGCGTAGGTGCCCGTCTGGTCGAGCGCCACGTCGGGGGCTTCAATCACGCGGTAGCGGGTCAGTTCCTTGCTGCGCGCATAGATCGCTTCTGTGATCTTTTCCGGCGCGGGGCCACCGTTGCCGGTGTTGTACTTGATGCCGAAATCGCCGTCGGGGCCGCCCGGATTGTGGCTGGCGGACAGGATGATGCCGCCGAAGGTCGCGTATTTACGGATCACACAGGAGGCCGCCGGGGTGGACAGGATGCCGCCCTGCCCCACCAGCACCTTGCCGAAGCCGTTGGCGGCGGCCATCTTGAGAATGATCTGGATGGCTTCGCGGTTGTAGTAGCGGCCATCGCCGCCCAACACCAGCGTGCTGCCCGACGGGGCTTGGATGGTATCAAATATGGCCTGGACGAAGTTTTCCAGATAGCGGGGCGACTGGAATGCCGTGACCTTCTTGCGCAGTCCCGAGGTGCCGGGCTTCTGGTCGGCGAACGGGGTGGTGACGATGGTCTTGATGCTCATGATTTTTCCTTGTTGGGTCGAACGAAATTCCGGGGTCAGCCCGGCCGGTAGTTCCCCGCCAGCTTGACGTAATGCGCGGCGGAATAGGCAAAGCGCGCCAGTTCTTCCCCGGTGAGCGGGCGTATCAGCTTGGCCGGACGGCCCAGGTAGAGATGGCCGCTTTCCAGCACCTTTCCCTCCGGCACCAGGCTGCCTGCGCCGAGCATCACGCGCGGTTGCAGCACGGCCTTGTCCATGACGATCGAGCCCATGCCGATCAGACATTCGTCGCCGATCTCGCAGCCGTGCAGGATGACGTTGTGGCCTACCGTCACCCGCTCGCCGATAATCAGCGTTGCGCCGCTGTCGGGGTTGTCCGGGTGGCGGTGGCTGACGTGCAGGGTACACAAATCCTGGATGTTGGTTTCGCTGCCGATGCGGATGAAATTGACGTCGCCGCGCACGACCGTATTGCACCACACCGAGGCGCGTTCGCCGATGGTCACGTCGCCGATGAGCTGGGCGCTGGGATGGACGTAGGCCGAGGCAGCGATTTTTGGGGTGTTGCCCTGATAGGGCGAGACATTGGAGCCGACTTGATTTTGCATGATCCCGAGCCAATATAATGAAAATACTCATAGTATAATCCGTTCCCGTTTTGCCTAACCAGAGACCTTACCCATGAATCCTTTGCTCGACTTTTCCGGCTTGCCCCGTTTCCCCGAAATCAAACCCGAACACGTCACGCCTGCGGTGGATGCCCTGCTGGCGGAAAACCGCGCTTTGGTGGGCCGGCTGGCGGCAGAAGCGGGGGTATCGGGCTGGGACAGTTTCGTGCAGCCGCTGGAAGATGCCAACGAGCGCCTGTCGCGCGCCTGGGGCCAGGTTTCGCACCTGAATGCGGTGATGAACAGCCCGGAGCTGCGCGAGGTGTACAACGAGAATCTGCCCAAGATCACCGCCTACTACGCCGACCTGTCGCAGAACCTGGCGCTGTTTGGGAAATTCAAGGCCTTGCGCGGCGCCCCGGCATTCGAAGCGCTGTCCGCCCCGCGCAAGAAAATCATCGACAACGAAGTGCGCGATTTCCGGTTGGGCGGCGCGGAACTGGCCGAGGACAAAAAGCCGCGCTTCAAGGCGATCCAGGAGGAGCTGTCGGCGCTGTCCGCCCGGTTCGAGGAAAACCTGCTCGATGCGACCAACGATTTTGGTCTGATCGTCGAAAACGAGTCCGAGCTGGCCGGGATTCCCGACGATGCCATGCAGGCGGCGCGCGAAGCGGCGCAGAAGGACGCCAAGCCGGGCTGGAAGTTCACCCTGCATGCGCCGTCCTATATGCCGGTGATGCAATACGCCGACAACCGTGGCCTGCGCGAGCAGGTCTACCGCGCCTACGTGACGCGCGCTTCCGAGTTCGGCAAGGCCGAATTGGACAACACTGGACTGATCGCGGATATTCTCAGGCTGCGCCGGGAGGCGGCGCAACTGCTGGGGTTTGCCAATTATGCCGAAGTTTCCCTGGCTACCAAGATGGCGCAGTCGCCACGGCAGGTGCTGGATTTTCTCGACGATCTGGCCGCGCGGGCAAAACCTTATGCCGAGAGGGATTTCAGGGAGCTGACGGAGTTCGCCCGCGACGAACTGGGCCTCGCAGACTTAACGGCATGGGACGCGGCTTATGCTTCAGAAAAATTGCGCCTCAAGCGCTACGCTTTTTCCGATAACGAGGTGAAGCAGTATTTCCCGGAAAGTATCGTGCTGCCCGGCATGTTCAAGATGGTGGAAACGCTCTACGGCCTGAGCATCAAGCCAACTCCGGCGCCGGTGTGGCACGGCGAGGTGCGTTTCTACACCCTGAGCGACAAGAACAATGAACCGGTCGGCCAGTTCTACCTCGACCTTTACGCCCGCGACCACAAGCGCGGCGGCGCCTGGATGGACGACGCCATCTCCCGGCGCAGGCGTGACGGCGCGATCCAGGTGCCGGTGGCCTACCTGAATTGCAACTTCTCCGCGCCCGTCGGCGGCAAGCCAGCGCTGTTCACCCACGACGAGGTGATCACCCTGTTCCACGAGTTCGGCCACGGCCTGCACCATCTGCTCACCCGCATCGAGGATCTGGGCGTGTCCGGCATTAGCGGAGTGGAGTGGGATGCGGTGGAGCTGCCCAGCCAGTTCATGGAGAACTTCTGCTGGGAGTGGGAAGTGGTGCGCCACATGGCGAAGCATGTGGATACGGGCGAAGTCTTGCCGCGTTCGCTGTTCGACAAGATGGTAAACGCCAAGAATTTCCAGAGCGGGATGCAAACTGTGCGCCAGATCGAATTCTCGCTGTTCGACATGCTTCTGCACGATGATTTCGACCCGGATAGCGGCACGGCCTTGCAGCTGCTGAACGAAATCCGACGCCGCGTCGCGGTGATGTTCCCGCCCGACTACAACCGCTTTCCCAACAATTTCTCGCACATTTTCGCCGGCGGCTACGGGGCGGGGTATTACAGCTACAAGTGGGCGGAAGTGTTGTCGGCGGACGCTTACAGCCTGTTCGAGGAAAACGGCGTGCTCAGCCCGGAAACCGGCCACCGTTTCTGGAGCGAGATTCTCGGCGTGGGCGGCAGCCGTACCGCGCTGGAATCGTTCACCGCATTCCGTGGCCGCGAGCCGAGCATCGACGCGCTGTTAAAGCATAACGGCATGACCGGAATTTGATCGACTGCAGAAAATCCTTGATTTTTGCACATGACTTGCTATATTACTTGAAATAACTAACGCAATTGTTTGAGCAATTAAGGATTACTGGGAATAGAGATGAAGCTTGCCGTGCTGTTCTGCCTTCTCTGCATGTTCGCGGTGTATTCGGCGCAATCCGCCTCCCTTTACCGGTGGGTGGACGCCGAGGGCAAGGTGCATTACACCGCACAGCCACCGCAGCCCTCCTCGGCCAGGAAGGTCGAGGAAAAGACCCTCGGCACACCGGCATCGGATGATGTCCAGCTACCCTACGCTTCCCGCCTGGCGGCAAAGAATTTTCCGGTCGCCTTGTACAATTCGGAGTGCGGCGAGGCCTGCACCAAGGCGCGCGAACATCTGACCCAGCGCGGTGTCCCGTTCAACGAAAAAGATGCCGGCACGCCGGAGATACAGGCGGAGCTGAAGAAACTGATTGGCACCCTGGAAGTGCCGGTGCTGGCTATCGGCACGGTAACCCGCCTGAAGGGGTACGAGCCTGGCGCCTGGAATGCGGCGCTGGACGAGGCGGGCTATCCCAAGAGCGCCCCGTTCCTGAAGCCCAAGCCGAAACCGCCGGCGCCAACCAAAGGCGAGCAGAAACCGGCCGCTAATGGTAGTGTGGGCAAGTAGTGTGTTTGTTTGCGCTTCATCGGCCCACCAAAAATCAGCCTGACGTAGGAGCGGCCTTGGCCGCGGTACGGTGACTATCGCGGCCAAGGCCGCTCCTACAACATCATCGTTTTTACGAGAACGTGAAACCTTCCTCTATCGGCAGAAAACCCCGGCGTGTAAAGGCGGCCTTTATCTGGCCGTTCGCGATCGTGCTCACCTTCATCCTTGGGGCGTTCGCGGTGACGGCGTATTTCATGGAGGTACGGGTTCGCGACCGGGATCTGGCTGAACGCGCGACCGCCGTAGCAAAGCTGTTCGATCAGAAGCTCGACAAGGACGCGAATCTGATGCAGGCGGTGCTGCGCACCATGATGGACAATCGCGCCATCGAGGCGGTGTTCGCCAGCCTCGACCGCGACGCGCTGATACGCGAGGTCGGACCACTGTTCGAGACCCTGCGCGCCGACCACCGCATCACGCATCTCTACTTCGACAGCCCCGGCCTGGTCAACGTGCTGCGCTTGCATAGTCCCGGCGAATTTGGCGACTTGATCGAGCGGACGACGATGATCGGGGCGAGGGATCAGGGGAAAGCCGTGCACGGGCTCGAGCTGGGCCCGTTGGGGACGCTCACGTTCAGGCTGGTGACGCCATGGAGGCGGAGCGATGGCATCCTCGGCTATCTCGAGATCGGCGAAGAGATCGAATATCTGGTGGAGGAAATCCACGACAGCCTGTCGGTAGACTTATTTGTGCTGGTGGACAAGCGTTTCATGTTGCCGCAACAATGGCATCACGGATTGGCTCTGCTCAACCGGCAAGGAAGTTGGGATCGCTTTGGCTCCCATGTGACGGTGGCGCAGACTGCCGCGCAAGTGCCATCGGCCCTGAACGACAGCGTCCTCGCCAGCTTGCGCGCCGGAGGCACCGAGGTATTCGAGGACGGCAATCGCGTATTGCATCTGGCCATGCTGCCGCTCGTCGATGCCGGCGGTCGCCGCATCGGCGATCTGGTGGTGATGCGCGACATCACGGCGCTGCAAACCACGTTTCAGAGATCGGTTACGGCGGTGACTATGCTGAGCCTGCTCGCCGGTGCCGGGGTGCTGGGCCTGTTCTATTTCGCCCTCGACCGGGTAGAGCGCGATTACCGGCGCCAGCACGATCTCGAGCACCAGCTTCTGCGCCTCGGCACCGAACATCAACGTATCCTGCAAATTGAAAAACTTTCCGTCCTGGGCACGATGGTCGGCGAAATCGCCCATCAACTCAACAACCCCCTGGTCGGCGTGGTCAACCTCGCCCAGTTGGCCGCGCGCGAGGCCGACGACCCGGCACGAACCCGCGAGCTGCTGACGGAAATACATCGTGCCGGCGAAGACTGCCATGCCTTTATTCAGTCCATGCTTCAGTTTTCCAAGGTCTCCGGCTTCGAAAGTATGCCTACCCTCATGGCGCAGGTGATCGAGGAGACCGTTCTGCTGTTTCGCCAGACCGAGAGCCGGCACTGCCTGGTAGAAACTCGCCTGCCCGAGCAACCGGTCATCCTCATCGTCGATCCGATCCTGATCCGGCACGCCCTCTTCAACCTGCTGCTCAACGCGGCCCAGGCAACCGTCGGCGAGGGGGCAATCGTCATCGCTCTCGAGCGGGCGGCAAGCCCGGACAGCGGCGCGCCAGGCTGGGTGCTCTCGGTTACCGACCATGGCAAGGGCATCGCCCCGGACGTCATGGACAAGATCTTTCTGCCTTTTTTTACCACCCGCAGCGACGGCACCGGCCTCGGGCTTCCGGTAGTGCAGCACGTGGCGCTGTTGCATGACGGGGCGGTGACCGCCAGCAACTTGCCCGGTGGTGGCACGAAATTTGCACTCTGGTTACCGGATAGAGAACAAATCGGATCCGCTTGAACATGGTGCCTAAAATCCTGGTCGTCGACGACGACCGCTACACCCGGACGCTCATCGAGCAAATGATGCGCAAGACCGCCGAAGTGCATCTGGCCGAGGACGGGGCGGCAGCGCGGAAATTGTTTGCCGCAGTGGATTTCAACCTGGTGCTGATGGATCAGCGCCTGCCCGGGGATAACGGGCTCGAACTGCTGCGCGAGTTCCGGGCGCGACGGCCGAATCTGGTAGCGATTTTGATCACCGGGTTCGCCGACGTGCGCGATGCGGTGGCGGCGGTGCGTGAAGGCTTGTTCGACTACCTGACCAAGCCGTTCGAAGACCTGGAAGCGCTGGAAGCCGTGATCGGCAAGGCGCTCGAACTGGATCGCGCCTACCGCGAAATCGACAGTCTGCGCAACCGCCTCGCGACCGAGGGAGCGCCTGATGTCGTCGGCCAATCGGCAGCCATGGAACGGCTGCTGGGCCAGATCCGCCAAGTCGCCGGCCTGGATACCACCGTGCTCCTGGAGGGCGAAAGCGGCACCGGGAAAGATCTCATCGCCAAACTCATCCACGCCTGGAGCACGCGTTCCGCCAAGCCCTACCTCGAGGTCAACTGCGGGGGGTTGCCGGAGTCGTTGCTGGAAAGCCTGCTCTTCGGCTATGAGAAGGGTGCTTTTACCGGCGCCAGCCAGGCAAATCCCGGTTATTTCGAAAAGGCTCATGGCGGCAACTTGTTCCTCGACGAGATCGCCGATATGAGCCCCAAGCTGCAAAGCAGCCTGTTGCGCGTGCTGCAGGATCACAGCTTCGCCCGCATCGGCAGCACTCAGCCGCGAACCACCGATTTTCGCCTGATCTGCGCCACCAATCGTCCGCTGGCCGACGAAGTCAAGGCCGGACGCTTCCGCGAGGACCTGTACTATCGCATCAACGTGGTGGCGGTACGCCTGCCGCCCCTGCGCGAGCGGGACGGCGACATCATCCGCCTGGCCGCCCATTTTCTCGATCACTACAATACCAAGTTCGGCAAGGAATGCGGTCCCTTCACACCGGCAGCGGTGCGCGCCCTGGAAGCCTGCCGCTGGCAGGGCAACGTGCGCGAACTTCAGCATTGCATCGAACGCGTCGTCGCGCTCCAGCCCGGCGGGGCCATCGACGCCATCCATCTCAGTCCGACCACCGACCTCCGGCCCGATGACGGCCACCCGGATAGCCCGGCCCCGGCGCAGGCGCTCGCTTACCCGGATGCCCGCGCCGAGTTCGAACGCGAATATTTGCGCCGCCTGCTCGAAGCGGCTGGCGGCAACGTCTCCGAAGCGGCCCGTTTAAGCGGGATTCCGCGCCAGAATCTTTATGTGCGGATGAAGCGTTGGGGGTTTGTCACCGATTAGTGACAGTTGTCGTTATTTTGTGACATGTTTGTTGGGTTTTTATAGGCTCTTTTCGCAAATCATGTTGTTAAGCCGCCCCGCCAAGCGCCATAGCGAGCCACTGAGCGGGTTTCGGGCCGATTCCGT
>PFJY01000207.1 GCA_002784065.1 Hydrogenophilales bacterium CG_4_10_14_3_um_filter_58_23
AACCCGGTCAATCTGAACAATTGAATCACCCGGATCGACACCGCTTCAGGCTCATACCTGAATTGGAAAATACTAACTCGCGCAGCGACTCATTTGCCCACTCTCCTTCCGGGAGAGGGTTGGGGTGAGGGAGAATGGGCATTGCAGTTTCATTATCAGGGGTGGCGGCGACTGCGATGCCCGTTAGACCAAAAGCGTCGATAGGGGTTGAGAAAGTGCTCGCCCCCTGCCACCTACAACCCTTTAAACGATACCCGGGCTGCCAACCCTCTGCCGCCCGGTCCTTCGGTGAGGTTAATCCTGGCGTTATGGAGTTCGGCGATGCGCTGACAGATCGCCAGCCCGAGACCGGTGCCCGGTTGATCCTGGCCGGCGATGCGATAGAAGCGGTCGAACACCTGTTGGCGTTGCGCCGCTGGAATACCCGGGCCATCGTCGCTGACTTCCATCAAAAATCCCGCCGTACTGCGCCGAACGTCAACACCGATATGGCCGCCGCGCGGCGTGTAATGGATCGCGTTATCCAGAAGATTGCCCAGCAGCATGGACAACATGTCGGCATTTCCCGGCAGGGTCGGCAAATCGGACTCGACCTGGAGTTCGAGGTTCTGGTCGCGTTGCAGTGCCATGGGCGCCATGTCCGCGCATACCGCTTCCGCCATCTCGCCCAGACTCACCGGCCGGACATCCGGCAAAGCCTGTTCCGGATCGAGACGGGCCAAGGCCAGCAGTTGGCTCACCAGCCGTATTCCTCTTTCAACACTGCGCTGCACCTGGTCCAGGACGCGCAGCCGCTCGGTTTTGCCATCGGCGGTATATGCCGTGTGCAAATGGGCCTGGATGGCCGCCAGAGGTGTGCGCAACTCATGGGCGGCATTGGCGGTGAAAAGCCGCTCGTTTTCCAGGGTATGGGTCATGCGCAACAACAGATCGTTCAGGGCCAAAACCATGGGGCGCGCTTCCTCCGGCGCGCTGTCCGCATTCAGGAGCGTCAAGTTATCGGACTTTCTTTTCCCGATTTCGCGAGCCAGGGCGCCCAGTGGCCTCAGCCCCCTGTTGATTGATAACCAGAGCAGAAGAAACAGCACCGGCAGCCCCAGCACCAGCGGGCTGACCAGGTGCAGGGAGATACTGCGAATCAGTTGATTGCGCACATCGTGGGATTCCGCCACGAGGACGCGGAAGTGATGATGCCGATCCCAGACGCCGAAATAACGCCAAACCTGTCCGTCTTTGTCCACAGATTCTGAAAATTTGTCCTGCGCCGACATGACCGCAGTGGGTGCGTTTATGGATCTCGAGAGCAAATGTCCTTCGCCATCCCAGACTTGATAGCGCAGCTTCTGTCCATATTCCCGGTGCAGCGAACGGATCGATCCAACTTTCGCCGATCCGGTGGCAACGGGCGCGGCAGCAATATTTCGTCCATCCGGGGTTCCGGACGCAGGCCCGACGCCGACTATGCGTTCAGGCAAATGGAGCCACTGGCTGGAAATCTCTTCCAGCAAAGGCGGTGCGCCGCCCGTCGGAATCTCATGATGATCGCCGTCATCAGGATCGGTTACCCGTAACAACGCCAATGCGGTCTGGGCGAGATGGGCATCGAAGATTTCATACGTTTCGTTGATGGAATCCCGGATGGTGAGCCACGCGATGACGGCCCAGTACGCAAAGCTCACGATGAGCAGCCCGACCAGCAAACGCTGGCTCAGGGAAAAACGCTGGCGCACGATCACGATGTGGACCTGGTGATGGTGTAGCCGATACCGCGCAGGGTCTTGATACAGTCCGCGCCGAGCTTGAGGCGCAGGTTATGGATATGCACCTCGATGGCATTGCTGTCGACGTCGTGGCTCCAGCCATAGAGGGAGGCCTCCAGTTGGCCGCGGGTCAGAACCCGCCCGGCGTTCTCCATGAGCGCGCGCAACACGGCGAATTCACGGCAGGAAATGGTCATGGTTTTGCCGTTGCGGGTGATCGTATGCACCACCAGGTCCAGCGTCAAGTCGCCGACGTTGAGTGTGCCGCCGGAGCCATGACCGGCGCGGCGGATCAGAGCGCGCAAGCGCGCAATCAATTCTTCCATGTCGGCGGTCTTGACCAGATAGTCGTCAGCGCCACGGTCCAGGCTGATGACCTTGTCTCGCGTCGTGTCCCGCGCGGTGAGCATCAGGACGGGCAGGTTGTCGTCGGTTTTGCGCAACTCGCACAACACCTCCATGCCGCCCATGACGGGCAAGCCGATGTCCAGCACCATGACGGCGAATCCCCCCGCCTTCAGGGTGCCAAGCGCGGTCTTGCCATCCCTCACCCAAGTGACGGCGAAGCCCGCCTTGCCGAGAGCGGCACATAAGCCATCGCCGAGCAGAAGGTCATCCTCGACAAGCAGAAGTTTCATAATCTCTCAATTAGGGGTATCGCGATACGGGATTTAACACGGGAACCGGCTTATCTTAACATCTCTTAAGAATGAGTGACATTCCTTAAGTTAACCCTCAGGCAAGCTTGTTACAGTATGAATCATGGCTGGAAATAGCCAGCGACTCATGACACAAACGATAAACCCTCATAACGGACCAGGAGAATGACCATGCCAAGCAGAATCATCAGAATGCTCTCTCTCGGCGGTGCTTTTTTAGTAACCGCCATAATTGCAACTCCCAGCCAGGCGATGCCGTCGTTTGCCCGCCAAGTGGGCAAGGCCTGCAGTACCTGTCACTTCCAGCACTATCCGACGCTCAACGAATACGGTCGGGACTTCAAGGCCAGCGGCTATACCGACATGGGCAAGCAGCGCACGGTCAAGGGCAAGGATCTTTCATTGCCCGAAGTGCTGAATCTCAGCGTGTTCACGAAGGTGCGGTATCTGAAGGATAACGGCGCCGATGTCGCAGGGACACCGACGCGAGCCAGCGGGGAATGGAATGTCCCCGATGAACTCTCCTTGCTCTCCGGCGGCCGTATTGCCGAGAACGTCGGCTACCTGTTGGAACTTCAGCTTGCCAACGCCAGCGCCGCTACAGTCGCCGGTTTCAAGATGCCTTTCATGTTCAAGGCAGGCGAAACCAAACTCGGCGTAATTCCCTATACCACGGATGCCTTGGGCGCCGCCTACGGCTTCGAGCTGCTCGCAACCGGGGCAGTGCGCAACAGCAAGGTGATGGAGTCGCGGGTCGAGAGCTCGGCTCAGCAATACATCAATACGGCGACCCCCGCCGTGGGTGTCGCGTTCGTGGCCACGAATCCGATGTACTTCGCAAATTTTTCCAAGTGGTCGCCTAATCATGGCGCCTCCGCCAATGGCCTGAGCAGTCGCAGTCCTACGTCCAACTATCTGCGTGCGGCGTTCACTCCGACGGTCGGCGATTGGGAGCTTGCGGCGGGATTCCAATCATGGAGCGGGACTTCTGACCAAGTTGATTCTACTAATATTGCAAAAGCGTTCCAAACCAAGGCGTTTTCAATTGACGCGCAAGCTCAGGGGACTATCGGAAACTTGCCGCTGGGTGTGTATTTCGCCAGTGCTTCCGCGCCGGGAACCCCTGTCGGAGAGGTCGCTAACCTCTTCAACGCCAACCCCAACAAATCGAGGGCGACCACCCTTACCGGGGAACTGGGGGTGATTCCGAACAAACTGACGCTCATGCTGTCTCACCGCATTGCGAATACCGGCGCTGCGGTGAACGCCACCGACAATGCCACCACGTTCGGTATTCGCTACGCCTATGCGCAGAACATCGGTTTGCAGTTGGAGCACAGCACGCGCAGCAAGGCTGCCGGCGTGGGGCGTTATGATGGATCGCTGACGCCGGGCGATGCTCGCACCATCCTGATGCTGTCCGCTGGTTTCTAAAAGGAGAAACGCGAAATGCGCTTGACACCTCATCAAATTTGCCGCTCGAGGCTGGCAGGCATCGCCTTCCTGTTGCCCGGCATACTGCTTTCCCACGGCGTTGCCCAAGCCCAGGCCGTGCCACTGGCTGAACGACTCCAGTTATGCGCAGGCTGTCACAATCCGGACGGCAACAGTATCATTCTGGAAAATCCGAAACTGTCCGGCCTGGATGCCGGCTACATCGTCCGGCAATTGCGGGATTTCAAGAGCGGGATCAGGAAGAGCCCGGTCATGAGCACCATCATTCCCATGGTGGACGAAAAGGAATTTCCGGCGCTGGCGGAATTTTTCAGCAAGCAACAGCGGAAGCCGGGCGTTGCGGTCGATGCCAAGCGGGCGGCGCAGGGCAAGGAAATCTACGACGAGGGCATCGACAGCAGCGCCGTGCCGGCCTGTTCCGGCTGTCACAACGACGACGGCAGCGGCACCGACAAGTATCCGCGTATCGGTGGCCAGAATTCGGCCTATGTCATACAGCAGCTGATGAATTTCAAGAGCGGTGAGCGCGCTAATGATGTCAAGGCGGTAATGCGCGCGGTGGCCAAGCGCATGAACGAGAAGGACATCCGGGCCGTCGCCGAGTACATGGTTACTTTGAAGGGAGAACCGGAATGAAAAAAGTCGCCGCAATTTTTGTGACCTTGCTGTTGTCCTTGCTGTTGTCGTGGCAGGCGGCTTGGGCCGACGCAGCCGATGCCGCCAAGAGTCCGCGCTTTGGCAGCAAGGATTATATCTGGGGCGAGATGCTGCCCGAGCAGGCCGAAGTAATGAAGCTGACGGGCGATCCGCAGCGCGGCAAGGAGGCCTTTCGCGGTTGCCGTGGTTGTCACAAGGCCGACGCCGCCGGTAAAACGGATGGCACGTATCCGCGCTTGACCGGCCAGCATGCCAGCGTAATTATCAAGCAGGTGACCGAGGTTCGCGCCGGTGTCCGTATCAACCCAAAGATGGATCCGTTTTCGTCCGATCACGCGGTTTCGCCCCAGGAAATCGCCGATATCGCGGTGTTTCTGGCTGCTGCCGAAACGACACGGGAAAGCGGCAAGGGCGAGGGCGATTTCGTGGCCAGGGGGCAGGAACTCTATGAGCAGGGCAAGTGCGTGAAATGCCATGGCGCCAACGGCGAGGGTAATGCCGTCAAAGTCTACCCGGCGATTGCCGCCCAGCATTACGGTTACCTGAAGCGGGAAATGGACTACATCCAGCGGGGTGTCCGTGGCAATTCCCATCCCGACATGGTCAATGCGATTGAATACTTTACGCAACGGGACATCGAGGCCGTGGCCGATTACTTGTCGCGTCTACCCGACCATCGCCAATCTCTCGCCGAAAGGAAGGGCAAATGACAATCTTCAAGCAGGCTTTGCTGGCTGCGATTGGCCTGTTGTGGCTGGCAACGGGATGCTCGCGCATGCCGACGGTTCCCAATCCTCTGGACTTGGTCAGCGGCCCGTCGGTTCTACATGTCGAGGTGGCGCCGTCGCCGGGGGCGATGCCGCTCCTGCGTAACGGTCAGACCCTCAGCCTGGCAGTGGGCGACTTCACCGATGCGCGGCCGGGTCCGATCGGACGCAAGATCGGCGACATCAAGGCCACAGTGTCCAACATGCACAGCAGCGAGATGGCGCTGGATCAGGATGTGACGACCGTTCTGTCCGGCGCGGCGCGGGGACAGTTGGCGTCCGACGGCTTTCGGCTGGTTGGCGCAGACTATCCTGCCGATTTCCGCCTGAGCGGGGTGGTCAAGGCTTTCTCGCTGACCGTTGCCGGGCGCGACGAGCGGGTGATCGCCGTCGAAGCCATGCTGCGCGAGGGCAGGAGCGGCGATGTGATCTGGTCCGGCCTCATCAGCGAGAAGGATGACCGCTACGCCGGGGTAACCGGCAACAGTCGCGGCAGCCTCATCAAGTATCTGGGCGAGGGAGTTTCCGCCTTTGCCGGCAAAGTTTCGGCTGCGGTCCGCGATGGCTTGGCGAAGTCCTACCCGCGATCCATCGTTGTCAGCCAGACCAGGAACATTCCAACCATTCCCGGCATCACCACGCTGCATGCGCCAGTCTCCCGCGATGAACCGGTCGCGTTGCCGAAATCCCCACTCCTGCCTGCCGCCATTGCCGTACCCTCTCCGCACCCCGCGCCACCCCCATCGGCGGATGTCGGCCCTGCCGTGGGCTATGTTTCGGTCTACAGTATCCCCACCCGCGCCAAGGTCTATGTTGAGGATGTCTATTACGGCGTCACACCGATCAAGATCGAATTGCCGGTCGGTGTCGGCCAGTTGCGCTTCAAGCGCGACGGTTACAAACTGGCAACGGAAAAAGTCGCCATCCGGCGTGGTGAGATTACCGAGTTGGAGGTAACACTGGAGGCCGCTACGAAACAGCATCGCTAATCCGGGTTTTCCCGCAGGCGCGAATCCATTCGCACACAAGCGCCTGCCTGTGCGTCGCATGCAGACAGGCCAGATTGTGCGAATGGATTCGCGCCTGCGGGCACGTCACGGTAAATTTGTTCTTGAAAGAATACCGTAGGATGGGCAAGCAGGTTTATCGCCTGCCCACGCGGTTTGGTATCCGCGTGGGCACAAAAGCGTGCCCACCCTACCACCGTTGATTTTAAAGCTGTTTTTCAGAGAACAAATTTACCGTGGCGGGTACGTTGACTGAGGTTTCCAGGTTCATTGGGATCAGTCAGGCAAAACCTCGTTGCGGCTAACCAGCGCTAATTTGCTTGCGCGCGGCAAGCGCTTGATCTCGGCCTCGCGGCGGCTCGCGGCGGCGCGGTCGGGCATATCCTCCGCGAACACCAGTTTCACCGGGAGCCGGCTGCGCGTGCATTTCGACGCCGTGCCGCCGTTGTGCGCCGCCAGGCGCTTTTCCAGGTCGTTGGTGATGCCGGTGTATAGCGTACCATCGGCGCATTCCAGCATGTAGCAATACCACCCGCTCATCAGATCCGGCGCCCCGGTTTCTTCTTGGCCATGATCCAGTTCGCCACCAGCAGCAACACCAGCAACCCGAGCACCAAAAAATTTCCGAACTGCACATAGGGCGTCGCCCCGGCAAAACCCTGCGCCTCGCCCTCCAACCGTGCGGTGGTGAATGGCTGCGCACGCTTCAGCACTTCACCGCGCTGGTTGATGATGGCGGTGATGCCGGTATTGGTGGCGCGCAGCATGGTGCGGCCGGTTTCCAGCGCGCGCATCTGGGAAATCTGCAGGTGCTGCCAGGGCGCGAAGGTATCGCCGAACCAGGCATCGTTGCTGACATTGACCAGCAGCGATGCGGCCGGCAACTGGTTAATCAACTCCTCGCCGAACGCGTCTTCATAGCAGATCGCCATCGCGACCTTCTGGCCAGCCACCTTCAGCGGCGGCTGGAGGGTCTCGCCGCGAGAGAAGTCCGACAGCGGGATGTGCAGTATCCGGGTAATCCAGCCGAATAGCGACCTGAACGGGATGAATTCGCCGAACGGCACCAGATGGACTTTGCGGTAAACCTGCACCGGCGAACTGCCAAGGCTCAACACGCTGTTGAAATATTCCCCGTCCCCGGTGTGCTCGGGTACGCCCACCAGCAAGTCGCCGCCCAGTTTATTCGCCCGCTCGGACAGCATTTCGAGATAGGACAGAGGCAAATCATTAAGGAATATCGGCAGCGCCGTTTCCGGCAGCACGATCAGGCGTCCCGAGCTCGCCAGCGTCATCGCCATATAGGCGTCGAGCGTGGTTTTTGCCTTGTCCTCGCGCCACTTCATCTCCTGTGGAATGTTGCCCTGCAACAGGCTGACGGTAACTGGCGCGCCCAGCGGCCTGACCCATTCGACCTGTTTCAGGATGGAACCCGCGAGCACCAGCATCAGAAGGATCGCCACCGGGAAAACTATGGCCGCCCTGCCGCGCCGGTGCAACCGGGCATCCGCCAGCAACGCCAGCGCACCGGCGCACAGGGCGGAGGCAAGCGACACCCCATACACCCCGAATAGCGGCGCAAAGCCCGCCAACGGGCTGGTTACGGCCTGCGAGTAACCCAGAGCCAGCCAGGGAAAGCCGGTGAGAATCCAGCCCCTGACCCACTCCATCGACACCCACAGCGCCGGAATCAGCAATAGCGCCCGCCGCCGTGTCAGGCCACCGGGACCGGCCTGGAGCAAACCCGCTGCGGCAGGAAACAGGGACAGCACCAGGCAGAATAAAAAGGTGGCGACCACCGCCAGCGGCATCGACATGCCGCCGAACTCGTGGACGCTGACATACACCCAGCTCACCCCGGCGCCGAAGAAACCCAGCCCGAACGCGAAGCCCATATAGGCCGCAGCCTTGCGCGACGAGGCGCGCGACCAGAGCAGGAACAGCGCCGCCAGCGTGAACAGCGGCAGGAAGGATAAGGCGTCAGGCGCGAAGCCGGAAACCGTGAGCGCCCCGAGCACCAGGGCAAGCGCCATCTGTACCGGTAGTTGAGTGAAAAATGGGCGCATCGTATACAGCACGGCCTGCGCTTGATCGAGTGATTTTGGAGAGTTAGGCATGGCAAGGCGTTAATAACCGGTCAAATGCCGGATAAATATTTTCTTGTCTTGATTCTAAATTAAGTTTAGAGTCGGTGCCACGTTATTTGATTTAAATTGAGCCTGGCCCCTTTAATTGGCCCCAGAGAGCGCTGGATTGACGACAAAGACATCGAAGGGCTGAGTGAAGAAAAACTCAACGCCATTCGTCTAATCGC
>PFJY01000242.1 GCA_002784065.1 Hydrogenophilales bacterium CG_4_10_14_3_um_filter_58_23
CATAGCCTTTCAAGCCTCAACCGGGCTCGTCCAACAAACGGTTCAGATCGTGGCTCGCTCCGCGATCACGATCTAACCTTATGCGTTATCCACAGTCTTTGTGGGTGGTCTGTAAAGTGTTTTTTACGACATTAGGTTAATGCGCTTTCTTGATGTTCTACTTAACGACTTAACCGGGCTTGCCGAAAATACTGTGGCAGGCTAAAGTTATGGGCGTTTAACGAGAAGCTGAAATTATAAGGGAGAAGGGTGAGTGTTATCCATTATTCAAGCAGCGGGCTGGCCAATCTGGCCGCTGATCATCGCATCGGTTATTTCCTTGACGATCATCGGCTGGCATTTATGGACGTTCAACCTCGTCGCACCCAAGGATTTACTGTCCCAAGTGCAGGAATGGGTCAAGCAGGGGGCGGTGACCCCGGAAAAAGTGGCGCAACTGGAAAAACACTCCTACCTCGGGCAGGTTTTTGCGGCCGGGTTGAGGAATGCCAGGAGCTCGCGTGAAGTGATGCAGGAAGAGATCGAGGAAGCAGGCCGGCGCGTTGCCCATGAAATCGAACAGCCCCACCTGAAATATGGCCTGTCTTTCCTGGTTTCGCTCAATACGCTCGGCACCATCGCCTCGGTGAGCCCGTTGCTCGGGCTGTTCGGTACGGTGATCGGGATGGTGGAAATTTTCGGCGCGCTCAGGCCGAGCGGCGGCAGTCCCGTCGAACTGGCGCACGGTATTTCGGTGGCGCTGTACAACACCGCCATGGGCCTGATCGTGGCGATTCCCAGCATGATTTTTTACCGCTATTTCCGTGCCCGCGCCGAGACGCTGGTGCTGGAAATGGAACAGCAGGCGATCAAGCTGGTGAAGATCGTCCACGGCGAGCGGAAATAAATGAATTTTCAGCGCGGCAGGGCCAAGGAAGACCCCGAGATCAATCTGATCCCGATGATCGACGTGCTGCTGGTGATCCTGATTTTTATGATGGTCACCACGACTTTTTCCCAGATTGCCGAATTACAGATCAACCTGCCCACTGCCGAGGCGGAAAAACCGGCGGACAAGCCCGCCTCCATCAACGTGGCGGTGGACGCCAGCGGACGTTACCTGGTTAACGGTTCAGCCGTGGCCGATTCGGATACTACCGCGCTCAGCTTGGTGCTGCGCCGTGCCGCAGGGGACAAGCCGGACCCGGTGATTATCATCAATGCCGACGCCAAGGCGACCCACCAGGCGGTGGTGAATGTCATGGAGGCCGCGCGCCTGTCGGGTTACAGCCACATCACTTTTGCTACTCAGGCGAAGCCCGCCAAGTGACTCTAGCAGCCTGTCGGATTTGCAGCCGATTTCCTTTAAGTCCGACAGGCTGCTAGGCAAGCCCATGCGCTGGCTTGAGAAAATTTGGTACGGCCTGACGCCGTGGCATGTTGTGCTGCTTCCTATAAGTATCTTGTTCGGGCTGGTTGCGGCGCTGCGCCGGGCGCTTTATCGCGCCGGGCTGCTGCGCGCTATCCGATTGCCGGTGCCGGTGATCGTGGTTGGCAACATCAGCGTCGGCGGTACCGGAAAAACTCCGCTGGTGCTTTGGCTGGCTGATTTTCTGCGGCAACAGGGCTATCATCCCGGAATTGTCAGCCGCGGCTACGGAGGGGGCACACAGGGCGCGGTGGCGGTTGATGTCTGCAGCGACCCGGCTGTAGTGGGCGATGAACCGCTGTTGCTGGCGAAAAAAAGCGCTTGCCCGGTCTGGGTTGGCCGCGACCGGGCGGTGGCAGGAAACGCTTTGCTGCGAGCGCATCCTGAGTGCGACGTGCTGGTGAGCGACGATGGTTTGCAGCATTACCGCCTGGCCCGCGATGTGGAAATTGCGGTAGTGGATGGGGAGCGCAAATTTGGAAATGGCTTGCTGTTGCCTGCGGGGCCGCTGCGTGAAGGTGTCTCTCGCCTTGTTTCGGTGGATGCGGTGGTGGTGAACGGTGGTAGCCTGCTACTCCGCAACGAGTTCGAAATGAGCCTGGAAGGCGAGGTGTTTCGTAATCTGCGCCAGCCGGAATTACGTGCCAGGGCAGCCGATTTCGGCGGCAAGAAACTCCATGCCGTGGCCGGTATTGGTAACCCGCAACGGTTTTTCGCGCATTTGCGCAGGCTCGGGCTGGCGTTCGAGGAACACGCTTTCCCCGACCATTACGCCTACCAGCCACACGATCTGGATTACGATGAGGCCGATGCGTTGCTGATGACCGAGAAGGATGCGGTCAAATGTGCCGGTTTTGCCGACGAACGGGTTTGGGCGCTGGCGGTGGAAGCCATTCTGTCACCGGCTTTCGGACAAACAGTGCTACAAAAATTGAGGAATATTGATGGACGCCAAGCTGCTTGAAATTCTGGTATGCCCGTTGTGCAAAGGGCCGTTGGTCTACAAAAAAGCCGAGCAGGAGCTGGTTTGCAAGCCTTGCCGCCTGGCTTACCCGGTTCGTGATGACATTCCGGTGATGCTGGAGGATGAGGCGCGCAAGCTGCCGCCGGAAGAAGAAATCTAGTTGTAGGGTGGGCACGTTTTTGTGCCCACGCATAAATTTCGCTGACCGCGTGGGCACAAAAACGTGCCCACCCGATACTACGATACTCATCACTATGAACTTCAAAGTCGTCATCCCCGCCCGCTTCGCTTCCACCCGCCTGCCCGGTAAGCCGCTGCTCGACATCGGCGGTCGGCCGATGGTGTTGCATGTGGTCGAACGTGCTCTGGAGAGTGGTGCTGATGAAGTATGGGTGGCGACTGACCACCAGGGCATCGCCGACGCCGTGCGCGCCCGTGGTCACCAGGTCTGCATGACTTCGCCCGACCATCCCTCCGGCACCGATCGCATTGCCGAGGTGGCCAGTCAACGCGGCTGGGGTGACGACGAGATCGTGGTCAACGTGCAGGGCGACGAGCCGCTGATCGAACCGTCGCTGATCCGCGAGGTGGCGCAACATCTTCACGACCATCCCGGGGCGGCGATTTCCACCGCCTGCCACGCTATCCAGGATTGCGCCGACCTGTTCAATCCGAATATCGTCAAGGTGGTGACCGACCGCGAAGGCCATGCGCTGTATTTCAGCCGTGCCCCGATTCCCTGGGCGCGCGATGCTTGGCCAACCCCCTCACTCCTCACCCCTCACTCATCACTCCCTGACGGGTTACCGGCCTATCGCCATATTGGCATCTACGCCTATCGCACTTCGTTTTTGAGAATTTACAAACAACTGCAGCCCGCCGCTATCGAGCAGTTCGAGGCGTTGGAGCAGTTGCGTGCCTTATGGTACGGCTACCGCATAGCCGTTGCAATGGTTGATCAAGCGCCTGTCGCGGGCGTGGATACCGAGGAGGATTTGCAAAGAGTTAGGCGTATCCTTAGCCCGGACATTTCATAAATTGACGCGCGCCCTCGCTGGTCTTTTGTTTTGTATGAAAATTTTGTTCAGTCGGTCGTATGAATCACTACGACACTCCATCACAAAATTCCCCTACAAAACAAAATCCTGCGCGATCATCACGCGAATTTATGAAATGGCCGGGCTAGCTAGTTTTATGGGCGGATATAAAATTTGAATGTGCATTTGTCAGTGTTTTTGAATATCCTTGCCGACGATCAAGGCAAAAGTAAATATAAAGTAAATTTGCTCGGGCAGGTGTCCGGGCAAACCACAAACAAACATACGATATGGGAGGTTTTATGCGTTTGATTCTATTGGGCGGCCCTGGCGCCGGTAAAGGCACTCAGGCTACTTTCATCAAGGAAAAATTCGGTATTCCACAAATTTCCACCGGCGATATGCTGCGCGCCGCAGTCAAGGCCGGCACCGCGATGGGTCTTGCTGCCAAGAAGATCATGGATGCGGGCGGTCTGGTGTCGGATGAAATCATCATCGGCCTGGTCAAGGATCGTATCCTGGAAGCGGATTGCGCCAAGGGTTTCCTGTTCGACGGTTTTCCGCGCACCATTCCGCAGGCCGACGCGATGAAGGCCGCCGGAGTGCCGATCGACTACGTGGTCGAGATCGACGTTCCCGACGAAGAAATCGTTAAGCGCATGTCCGGCCGACGCGCCCACCTCGCTTCCGGTCGTACTTATCATGTCATCTTCAATCCGCCCAAGGTGGCCGGCAAGGATGACGTTACCGGAGAAGACCTGGTCCAGCGTGACGACGACAAGGAAGAAACCGTAAAAAAGCGTCTGGACGTGTACCATGCCCAGACTGAACCACTGGTTAAGTACTACTCCGGCTGGGCTGCTTCCGGCGCCGCTGGCGCACCCAAGTACGTCAAGGTTTCTGGCTTGGGCAAGGTGGAAGGCATCCGCGACGCGATTTTCGCCGCGCTGGGCGCATAAACCGGACTAATGACCGACATCCCCGACATCACCGATTCCGAGCGCTGGGTGGTCGAAACCACCCTCAAGGAGCGCTACGGCAATCCGGTGGAAGTGGAGTTGGCCGATGTCGAATTGCGTCTTGATCCTGCGGTGCCGGAGTTGACGCTTTGTCCCGCGATGGTGTGGAAGGAGCAGGGCGCCGGTTTCGTGATTTCCAAGGTGGGCGACCATCGTTTCCGCTGTCAGTTTTTTTACTCGGTGCGCGAACAGTACGGCACCGGCAAGGCGGAATACGATGACCTGCTCGAATGCGTGGTGGCCCTGCTCAAGCTTCAGGCCGACCACGCAGCGCAGCGGCAGCAGAAGCAATAATTAAAGGGAGTCTGAAGATTATGGCGAAGAAGAATGCTTTTTATGCCCAATCCGGTGGCGTGACAGCAGTCATCAATGCGTCCGCCTGTGGCTTGATCGAGACCGCGCGCAAGCACAAGGACGTTATCGGCAAAGTCTATGCCGGCCGCAACGGCATCATCGGCGCGTTGACCGAAGACCTGATCGACACCGGCAAGGATACGGCCAAAGCCATCGCCGCATTGCGCCATACGCCGTCCGGCGCGTTTGGCTCCTGCCGCTTTAAGATGAAAAGCCTGGAAGAGAACAGGCTCCAGTATGAGCGCCTGATCGAGGTGTTCAAGGCGCATAACATCGGCTACTTTTTCTACAACGGTGGCGGCGATTCCGCCGATACCTGTCTGAAGGTGTCGCAGCTTTCGGAAAAGATGGGCTACCCGATCCAGGCCATTCATGTGCCGAAGACCGTGGATAACGATCTGCCGATCACCGACAACTGCCCCGGCTTCGGCTCTGTCGCCAAGTACATCGCCGTTTCCACCCTGGAAGCGACCTTCGACGTGGCTTCCATGGCGAAGACCTCGACCAAGGTATTCGTGCTCGAAGTGATGGGCCGTCACGCCGGCTGGATCGCCGCTGCGGGTGCGCTGGCTTCCACCAAGGACGCCGAACAGCCGATCGTGATCCTGTTCCCGGAAGTGATTTTCAATAAGGAAAAATTCCTTGCCCGAGTGGACGCTCTGGTCAAGCAATTCGGCTACTGCACCGTGGTCGTGTCCGAAGGCGTGATGAGCGCCGACGGCAAGTTCCTCGCCGACCAGGGGCTCAAGGATGCCTTCGGCCATGCCCAGTTGGGCGGCGTGGCGCCGGTGGTGGCCAACATCGTCCGCGAAGGTCTCGGCCTCAAGTACCACTGGGGCGTGGCGGATTACCTGCAACGCGCCGCGCGCCATATCGCTTCGAAGAGCGATGTGGATCAAGCCTATGCGATGGGCAAGGCGGCAGTCGAGTTTGCGCTCAAGGGCCACAACTCCGTGATGCCGACCATCGAGAGGGTGTCGAACAAACCCTACAAGTGGAAGGTTGGCATGGCGTCGCTGAACAAGGTGGCCAACGTCGAAAAGATGATGCCGAAAAACTTCATCACCAAGGATGGCTTTGGTATCACCGAAAAATGCCGCGAATATCTGGCGCCTCTAATCAAGGGAGAGGACTACCCTCCCTACAAGGATGGCCTGCCGCAATACGTTCGGCTCAAGAACGTGGCGGTGCCGAAGAAGTTGGGCGAATTCAAGCTTTAAATTGTGCGGGCACCGTTTTTGTGCGTGGGAGCGGCGTTCTCGCCGCGAAAATCGCGAGCCTTAAGGTCGCTCCCACGCGCAAAAAAGGTGCTCAACCCACACCCGCCAAAAGCGGGTTCCTGGATGAATGTTAGTTGTTGTGGATCAGTTTTTTGTAGTTGTTTTTTTGGGTTAGAATGTCGGGATGTTTGGTTTTAGGGTAATTGACCGGCCCTGATCGGTTGACTTAACTTGGGGAGAATAAATGATGTCAGGTGGACTGGGGTTTGCGCTGTTATGCGCGATTTTGGCGATTCTATATGGGGCGGTTTCGACCAAGTGGATTATGGGCTTGCCGACGGGTAACGATCGCATGCGGGAAATCTCCGCAGCGGTGCGGGAAGGGGCTCAGGCTTATCTGAACCGGCAGTACACCACCATCGGCATTGTCGGTGCGATCCTGTTTGTCGTCATTCTGTTCGCTTTGAAATGGCCAACCGCCATCGGCTTTGCCCTCGGCGCAATTCTGTCCGGCCTGACGGGTTATATCGGTATGAACGTGTCGGTACGCGCCAACGTGCGCACCGCAGAAGCCGCCAAGGGTGGTCTTAACGCCGCACTGAACGTGGCTTTCAAAGGTGGCGCGATCACCGGCATGTTGGTGGTTGGCTTAGGGCTTCTCGGCGTGGCGGGCTATTACGCTTTCCTCACCATGATGATGGGCACTACCGCCACCGAAGCCACTCACGCTCTAGTGGGCCTGGCTTTCGGCGGTTCGCTGATTTCCATCTTTGCCCGTCTTGGCGGCGGCATCTTCACCAAGGGCGCTGACGTTGGCGCTGACCTGGTAGGCAAGGTCGAAGCCGGTATCCCCGAGGACGACCCACGCAATCCTGCCGTGATCGCCGACAACGTCGGTGACAACGTCGGCGACTGCGCCGGTATGGCCGCCGACCTGTTCGAAACTTACGCCGTGACCACCATCGCCACCATGCTGTTGGGCGGCTTGCTGATGACCGAATCGCCCAACGCAGTGATTTATCCGCTGGTAATGGGCGGTGTCTCGATCATCGCTTCCATCATTGGCACTTTCTTCGTCACGGCGCGTGAGGGCGGCAAGATCATGAACGCCCTGTATCGCGGCCTGGCGGTTTCCGCCGTGCTGGCGCTGATCGCTTTCTACCCGATCACCAGCATGATGATGGGCGATAACGGTGTGTATTCCGTCAATGCGCTGTACGGTTCCGCTGTCATCGGCATATTGCTGACCGCTGCCCTGGTGTGGATCACCGAGTACTACACCGCGACCGAATACGGCCCGGTGCGTCACATTGCCGAGGCTTCCACCACCGGTCACGGTACCAACGTGATCGCGGGTCTGGGTGTTTCGATGAAATCGACCGCAGCGCCGGTGCTCGTCGTGTGTCTGGCGATTTATGGCTCTTTTGCTTTTGCGGGACTTTATGGGATCGCCATCGCCGCGACCTCGATGCTGTCCATGGCGGGCATCATCGTGGCGCTTGACGCTTACGGCCCGATCACCGACAACGCCGGCGGTATCGCAGAAATGGCCGGGTTGCCCGAGTCCATCCGCAACATCACCGACCCGCTCGACGCCGTGGGCAACACCACCAAGGCCGTGACCAAGGGCTACGCTATCGGTTCCGCCGGTCTGGCCGCACTGGTGCTGTTCGCCGACTATACCCATGCGCTATCCGCGAATCACCCTGGCTTGACCTTCGACTTGTCCAATCACATGGTCATCATCGGCCTGTTCATCGGCGGCATGGTGCCTTTCCTGTTTGCCGCCATGGGCATGGAAGCAGTCGGTCGCGCTGCGGGTTCGGTGGTGGTTGAAGTGCGTCGCCAGTTCAAGGAAATCCCCGGCATCATGGAAGGCACCGGCAAGCCGGAATATGGCACCTGCGTCGACATGTTGACCAAGGCCGCAATCAAGGAAATGATCCTTCCCTCGCTGCTGCCTGTCGCGGTTCCGGTGATTGTCGGCCTGACCCTGGGCGCGCAAGCACTGGGCGGCGTGGTGATCGGCACCATCGTCACCGGCCTCTTCGTGGCCATCTCCATGACCACCGGTGGTGGCGCTTGGGATAACGCCAAGAAGTACATCGAAGAAGGCAATTTCGGCGGTAAAGGTTCCGAGGCCCACAAGGCAGCGGTGACCGGCGACACCGTCGGCGATCCCTACAAGGACACCGCCGGCCCTGCCGTCAACCCGCTGATCAAGATCATCAACATCGTTGCGCTGATGATAGTGCCGCTGCTGTAATACGGTAGAGGTTGCGAGAGAAAACAGGCCGGCGAATGTCGGCCTGTTTTTTTTGGTACACTGAATCAATGGAAGTAGAGGGCTTCCGCTGGCTTATTTTATCCTGATTAGTTACGTGCCTCAGCCACCCCCTCTCCCCTTGCGGGAGAGGGTTGGGGAGAGGGGTACTGGTATTATTTTTGTTCCTGTTCGTCCGGTTTAAGGGCGGCAAAATATCCAAATGATGGGCTGGCTGAGAAATGTAACTAATCAGGTATTTTATTTGCTCTTGAATGAGGAGAACGCATAAGGTTAGATCGTGATCGCGGAGCGAGCCACGATCTGAACCGTTTGTTGGACGAGCCCGGTTGAGGCTTGAAAGGCT
>PFJY01000086.1 GCA_002784065.1 Hydrogenophilales bacterium CG_4_10_14_3_um_filter_58_23
GGTCGGGCAAGCGAAAATCCGGTGCGGGCTTGCCCACTTCCGGCAAATCGCCAGCTCGTGCCGCGCGCGCCACGAACAAGGCCGAAAAAACAAGCAAGGCGGCGACAAGTATTAACCATTTCATATTATTTCCTCGTTTAAAGAGACTCTCGTCGTGTGACTACGGCATTTTTTCCCTGCGCTTGAGGGGTAAAAAGAGTGGGGGAGGGCTTGCATGTTAGCTACGATTTATCAAGAACTGCGCATGATACCAGCGTGAGGGTTTGGATTACAGCGTATTTCCGGTAGAATGCGCGCCGCTGTCCTCGTAGTTAAATGGATATAACCGCCCCCTCCTAAGGGGCAATTACAGGTTCGATTCCTGTCGAGGACACCAAAAAGCTGTTTTTCTGCATTCATCCCCGTACAACAAACCCTTATAAACACTGGCTTTAAGCGTAATTCATGCCTAACCCAGTGCAGTGCCGTCTATTGCAATTTACCAACAAATGTTGTGTAATTTGTTGGTAAAAGATTTTTACCGAAAATTTTTACCAACAAAAGGGGGTTAAACATGAAACTCAATGACGTTACAGTCAGGAAAGCCAAGCCGGAAGCCAAGCCCCGCAAGCTATCTGACGGCGGCGGCTTGTATATTCTGATTCATCCAAACGGGGGGAAATATTGGCAGCTTGCCTACCGTTTTGTTGGTAAACAAAAGACGTTGGCACTAGGCGTATATCCTGATGTGAGTTTAGCAGCCGCACGAAAACGGCGCGATGAAGCCCGCGAAATGCTGGCGAACAGCATAGACCCCGGCGAAGCGAAGCAAACTCAAAAGCGTGAGGACAAAATCGCGGCGGCGAATACCTTTGAAGCCGTGGCGCGTGAGTGGGTAGAGAACCGTTCAAACGACTGGACGGAAGCGCACAAGGCACTGACGCTGAAAACGCTGGAACAGGATGCGTTCCCCGGTCTAGGCCGCCGCCCGATTGCTGAAATATCCTCTTCCGAACTGCTGGCGACGGTGCGCGCCATTGAGAAGCGCGGGGCGCTGGAGATTGCCAGTCGTGTGCTGCAACGCTGCGGTGCAGTGTTTCGTTATGGCATTGCAACAGATCGGTGCAAAAATAACCCGGCTTTCAAAATGAGTGAGGCACTGAAAAGCCCGACCCGCACCCACTACAACACCATTGAAAAAGGCGGCTTTCCGCAACTGCTGCGCGATATTGACGGCTATCAGGGTAGTCCGATGACCCCCTATGCCTTGCAGCTTATGGCGCTGACCTTCACCCGCACGGGTGAACTGATAAACGCCGAATGGAAAGAGATAGACCTTGATCGGGCTGAATGGTTAATTCCCGCCGAACGGATGAAGATGCGCAGGCCGCACCTTGTGCCGTTGTCCGTTCAGGCTGTGGCTGTATTCCGTGAGGCGGCGAAGTTGTCCGGTTGTCGTGTGCATGTATTCCCGAACCGTAACGACCCCAGCAAGCCAGCCAGCAACGCCATAATTTTGCGCGCATTGGGGCGCATGGGGTACACGGGCAAGATGACAGGCCACGGCTTTAGATCGGCGGCTTCAACCATGCTGAACGAGAATAAAAGCAAGTGGGGAATCCACAAGGACACCATCGAATTGCAGCTTGCGCACGTTGAAAAAAACGCCAGCCGTGCGGCCTATAACTTCGCGGAATACCTGGATGAGAGGCGCGCCATGATGCAGCAATGGGCGGACTATCTGGACAAGTTAAAAGCGGGTGCGGAAGTGATCCAGATGCGTGCGTGATTTTCCCTTTTTTCCTGCTGTTTCGTGCCGGTACACGTTAAAAACAGTCGGGACAAGTCGGGACAGTCGGGACACGGTGTATTCATTGGGTTTGCGCTGTCCCGACTTTTTTAGGTGAAGTCGGGACAGTCGGGACAGGTTATCTAATCCCGTGCAATGCCGTCTAACGACTAAACAAAAAACCTTTGCATAACTTTGGATAACCGCAAAGCTAATGACAGCAAGTGTTGCAGGGCATTCGCAAGCAATGCGGCGTGCAACTGGAAGCCGTGCAACCCGCATTGCTTGGTGGCGTGCCTTTGAAAAATGCGGCGCGAATTGGATTCACTGCCGCCCCATCAACCGGCGCAAAATTGACGATTAAACTTTATCGGAGGCGTACATCATGGAAGTGCAAACCACGTTCAAACAGCGTTTGCTTGCTGTGTTTGATTACGACGGCATACCGCAAAACAAGCGGGCGGCGCATGTTGCCAGTGCGTGCGGCTGTTCGCTTACCACGGCGCGCAGATTGTTGACGGAAGCTAAAAATGCCGCCCGGATGAATTCACGTTGGTTGTTTGATCTTGCGGATGGTTTGAACGTAAATTGGTTGTGGCTGTACGAAGGTAATTTTGAAAGGTTTGATCCGCGAACGGCACGCATTCAACTTTCCGAAATAGAGCGCAAATCGCAAGCTGAAGTTGATAGTTACATTGCGCCGCTGCTGTCTGGTGTAGATGGTGAGCCAGACTATTTGCCTTTGGGGTATGACCACACGCTTAGATTTGTGATGGCTATTGAACTATACCGCCGCATGACTGAGTGGGAAGGAAACAAGTTTTTACGGCTTGCGCTGCGATTGCTGAACAATGACGCAAAGGTTTTGCGCCTGTCTGAAATGTGCAAGCAAGGGCAGATAACGCGCACGCAATTATTTGGCATGATGTAAACGAGTTTGCCACCCCTAGCCCGACGGGGCGAACAGCGGACACCTTCACCGCCTGGGGTGGCTTCCCTATGGAGGCGCACAGCGAAGAGGTGCGATATGCTGCCATTATTGGTTAAGTGGAACTTTGAACGCATGGTTGCGGAAGACTTATTAAGTGAGCGTGAGCAATCATTTTTCACAGACAAGCGGCTTGTTAAGTTCTGGAAAAAGGTAGGTGGTTATCTGTCTGATGTTAAAGCCGATTGGCGAGATAGTGCCGCATCTATGCTGGTTGGGGACTTTATAAACCCTATCAGTTTTGGATACGGCATGACAGGCACTAAAGAACAGCCCATGCGTAAAACTCGAATCAGGGAAGCACAGAAAAAAGCTGACCCGGTAATATCTCGAATTGCGCAACTTGCCGGTGAATTGGCAAAAACACTGGATGAACTTGAAAAAATCACTGCAACGCACCCGTGCGAGGTGCGCCTTCTTTCCCTTGTTCGTCAGCTAATACATAATGATGCTGTGCCAAATATTTCAGGGTATTGGCTGGGCGTTCGCACAGCTGATGCGCTGCGAATCGTAGAGCAAAAATTTAATGATTACCCAGAAACAAAAGACTTATTTCAAGACGTGCCGGGTATGGCCTCGCAAAAGGCAACGTGGGCTGACTGGATGCGCGAAGCTGAAAACAATCTTGTGATAACTTTACGCACTTACCCCGGCAATCTAACGCTGACTGAATCTGACTGGGTGAACCTCGCAAAAGTGCTATGCGGCGAACACATATCACGATCCGCCGTACAAGCGGCACGCCGTAGTTGCAACCCGCAACCGGAATGATAGGATTTTCCACCACCACACCGAAAAAATAACTCGGTTACACAATTCAAGTGCATTGCTACTGTTCGCCCGCCAATTCCGGCGCAAATGGAGCGAAAGCGATGCAATCAAACAACTCACAAACCACCCGATTTTTACGCCTCCCGCAATGCAGAGAAATAGCGGGCGGGGTTGCACCCAGCACAATTTGGGGCTGGGTAAAAAACGGCACATTCCCGAAGCCTATCAAACTATCTGCCAATTGCACCGCGTGGGACGCGGCGCAAGTCGAAGCCTGGGCGCAAGCCCGAATTGCCGCATCTAGCACGCAAGCGGCTGACAATGCGCAAGGGGGCAAACGTGGATAAGTCCTTAGCGGTACTTTCTTTGAAAGATGCTTACTTGTTTCTGGAAGGTGCGGAAAAAATCCTTGACCTGAAAAAAGGCGAAGGTTACGCCGCTGCGCATCCTGAAATAGTGGCAGCGTACATGCAAGCCGCCGCCCTTAATTTTCAAGCTCAAGAACATGCGGCGATTCTGCAAGGGATCGAGCTTTCCCTTGATAAGTTGCTGGGTGAACGTTAGGCCGCTGTCTCATGCACAACATCAAGCCGCTTTCGCAATCGCTTCGCCTGTTGGAGTTAGTCAAGGCGCACCCCTTTACTACGCTGGATGCGCGGCGCATGGGGATTATGAACCCGTCGCAACGGATAAGTGAGTTGTGCAAACAAGGCCACCCGATAGACACAATCAAAACATGGCAGACAGACGAACGCGGGCATGTGCATTGCGTGGCGATGTACGTCTGGAATCCGCAACAGAAAAGGCAGGCCGAATTATGGCAATGACGAACAGCCGCAAGCAACCGGCACGCAAGCGGGTTGACCGCATGGCGCGAATGAGGGGGCGCATGATTGAAACCATGCTGCGCAAGTTGGAAGTAAACCCGCACCAGCGATATGAAGAGATTTTGAGTGTTGAAGAGTACAACGAGGCCGTGCTGATGATACATGCGGCGGTGGCCTATGCTCGAGGTTACATTGCTGCGCAATATGGTGGCTATAAGCGATCCAGAAAGCCCCAGAGCTTTGTTTGGTGTGGCAAGCGTTATGCTTTGACTTATTCGGGTTGTGATCGTATTTATATCACTACGAAAGGCGGCGTAAGGGTTATTGCCTGGGGTTATGACGTGATATGAATGCTGCCCACATTAAGCAGGTATCCGCCGCCGCCCTTGCCAGTATCGAGGGCATTCTGTCCCGTTGGTTACCAGGTGGTAAACAGCACGGACACGAATATCAGGCGATCAACCCCACGCGAACAGATAGCAAGCTGGGTTCATTTTCAATCAATTGTAAAACAGGCGCATGGTCTGACTTTGCCACCAGTGACAAAGGCGGCGATCTTGTTTCGCTGGTGGCGTATCTGGAAGGTACGAAGCAGGGCGAAGCGGCAACGCGGCTGGCTGATTTTATGGGTTTTTTGACCGTGGAAAAGCGCGACCCTGCAAAACGCGCCACAAGCGCCCCGAAGAAGGCGGGCAATACCGTTGCACCACCCAAAACCAGCAAACCCGTTTGGTGTGCCGTGTTGCCTGTCCCTGCTGATGCGCCGCCGCCACCCGCTGCGCATTCTAAACATGGCAAACCGTCTATGTGCTGGGCATATCACAACGAGGCTGGGCAAGTGCTTTGCTGGGTGTATCGCTTTGAGCCAAAGAGCGACGGCGAACGCAAGCAGTATTTGCCGTTGACTTATTGCGAATGCGAAGAACTGACAACGTGGCGGTGGCAAGGTTTGTCCGACCCGCGCCCGTTGTATCGGCTGGACAAGCTGACCGCAAACGCAATCGCGCCCGTTGTGGTGTGTGAAGGTGAAAAGGCCGCTGATGCCGCCGCCTTGCTGTTTCCTGATGCGGTATGCACCACGATGTTGAACGGTGCGCAAGCGCCACATAAAAGCAATTGGCTACCGCTTGCAGGGCGTGTTGTGTGGTTGTGGCCTGACAATGACGAAGCAGGCCGCGAGTGCATGGCAAAGGTGGCAACGCTGGTAAAACAAGCGGGGGCGCTGAGTGTTGACGTGTTCAATCTGCCTGCCTTCGCTTGCGCGCCTGGTGCGGGTGTTGATGATGTGCCGTGCTTATCTGGTGCGCGATCTTTGCCGGATAAATGGGACGCGGCGGACGCGGTGGCGGCTGGGTGGACAGGTGCGCATATTGATTTATTGATGCAGGCGGGCGAATTGTTGCGGCCTGTTCTGGAACAAGTGAAGGATGCGCCCAACAACGCGCAAACGCCCCTGGCAAATGGTGAAGGTGGCGAACAGTTGCCGCACTTTCATTGCAATGAAAAAGGCGTGTGGTATTTTGGGCGAAATGATGAAGGCAACGATGCGCCCGCCTTGTGGGTATGTTCGCCGCTGATAATTACCGCCTCCACTCGTGACGCAAAAAACGAAAGTTGGGGGCGGCTGCTTGAGTTTGACGATCTTGATGGAACGCATCATGCCTGGGCGATGCCGATGGAATTACTAAGCGGCGATGGTAACGAATACCGGCGCATGTTGTTATCAATGGGGCTGCAAATTGCCGCATCCAGTAAGGCGCGCAACTTGCTGACGCAATACATTCAAACGGCACAGGTAGAGCAGCGCGCCCGCTGTGTTGACCGCACCGGCTGGCATGGCAACGTATTTGTGATGCCTGATCGAACGCTGGGCGAAGATGACGAACGCATCTTGTTTCAATCAGCCAGTGCCACACCTGGCACATTCAAGCGCAAAGGCAAGTTGACAGACTGGCAAACTAATGTTGCCGCATTGTGCGCCGGAAATTCCCGGCTTGAGTTTGCCGTGTCCGCTGCATTTGCTGCGCCCTTGCTATATATCACTGGCATGGAATCGGGCGGGGTGCATGTGCGCGGCGATTCAAGCACAGGCAAAACGACAGCACTACGCGCCGCCGCTTCGGTATGGGGTGGCATGGAATACTTGCAACGCTGGCGTGCCACTGATAACGGTTTAGAGGCTTTGGCAGCACAGCATAGCGATTGCCTGTTAGTGCTGGATGAATTAAGCCAAGTTGACCCGAAGGCGGCGGGTGAGGTGGCGTATATGCTGGCGAATGGAAGCGGTAAGGCAAGGGCGAATCGCACGGGTGGATTGCGCGATCCGGCAAGCTGGCGAATTTTGTTTTTATCCAGCGGTGAAGCGGGGCTTGCCGAACACATGGCGGAAGCGAAAAAGAAACCGAAGGCAGGTCAAGAAATACGGTTGCTTGATATTCCCGCCGATGCAGGCGCGGGATATGGCATGTTTGAAAATCTGCACCAGTTCGCAGGCGGGGCGGTATTTTCAAAAGCAATGACGGAGGCCGCGTGCAAACACTATGGCACGGCGGCGCAACCCTTTATCGAAAGGCTGATAGAGCATCATGACAAAATAGCCCCGTGGATTAAAAAAGCACAGTCTGAATTCACGCACGGCAATGTTGATGCGGAAGCAGGCGGGCAGGTTCACCGCGCCGCTTTGCGCTTTGCCTTAATCGGTGCAGCGGGAGAACTCGCAACCAAGTGGCAGATAACCGGCTGGCAACCGGGCGAGGCGATGCAGGCCGCCGTTACCTGCTTCAGGGCATGGCTTGCGCAACGAGGGGGTGCGGGAAATTTGGAAGAATCAAACATGCTGGCACAGGTGCGGCGATTCTTTGAGGCACACGGCGAAGCACGCTTTACTGACTGGAATAGACCTGCAAGCAATAGCGAGGGACATTCACCCCGCACGATCAACCGCGCCGGATACCGAAGGCACACAAACGAAATGCTAACGGACGGACGGGGCGAAGAAGTTATTGCAGGCACGCGGACGGAATACTACGTTTTGCCTGAAACGTTCAAACAGGAAGTGTGCGCAGGGTTTGATTATCGCGTGGTGTGCAAGTTACTGGTGCGGCATGGTTGTCTGATGACCGAAGGTAAGGGGTACACCCGCAAGGAACGCTTGCCCGGCGGTGAAGGAACGGCGCACTGTTATCGCATCACGCACAAACTGTTTGAAGGTTGCAGCGATGAGTAACGATGCAAAGTATTTTTCAAAGGCACGCCACCAAGCAATGCGGGTTGCACGGCTACCCGTTGCACGCCGCATCCCTTTCGGATGCCCTGCAACCCTTACTGTCATTGGCTTTGCGGTTATCCAAAGTTATGCAAAGGTTTTGTGTTTAGTCGTTAGACGGCATTGCACGGGATTAGATAACCTGTCCCGACTGTCCCGACCTCGCTTTAAAAAGTCGGGACAGCTACAGCCCAATGAATATGCCGTGTCCCGACTGTCCCGACTTGTCCCGACTGTTTTTAACGTGTACCGGCACGGGAAAGCGGCGGCGTGGCGTGTGTGGTGTGCGGGCAGAGATTCAAATTCGCGCCACAAAAGCGGGTTATTCAATGCAACTGTGCAACTTTTCAAGGTACTCCCTGGGCTTTCTTGTTGCGGGTAATCCGAGCCGCGCTATTTGTCCAGGGTGTGGAACTTAAAACATGGTCAACTGGTTGCAATCACTGTTGCATTCGGGTTGACCTTTTCAAAATGGAGCAGTTATGCAACAAGCGATAGCAAACGCAAAGGCAAATTTAGCGGGCGATCCGCTATTAACCCTGGGTGATCTTATCCAGTGGGTGGAAGTTGAAAAGCACATGCAGGCCGATTACTGGCAGGCGATGTTCAGAAAAGGCGGGCGCACCCCTTACGATTACCGCGCTATGTTTCGCGCCCTGCTGATAGCGCACTGGTTTGGCTTGTCATATCCGAAGCTGGAACGCGCCTTGCGGGTGCGTCTGGACTTCATGTTGTTTTGCGGCTTTGTGCCGGGTAATGCCATACCAGATGCAAGCACGCTGTGCCGATTCAATGGCAGGCTTGAGGAAAGCGGCGTGCGGCCTGTCATGCTTGCCGAAGTAGCGCAACAGTTGGAAATACACAACATGGAAGTGCGTGCAGTGCATGGCGCATTGATTGAGGTGGGTTTGCAGAAGTCATTCCGTGAAGTGTAAGCAGTCGGGTGTTTTTTCATTGAACGGGGCATGAATGGCTGAATGATTAGCGTGACTGTCACGGAAACAATAGCCGCTTGAGCTGGAAACAGTCGGGCGGTTTTTTTATGCCTTGCTAGTGGTTGAATTGCGCTAAATCAATAGAGGTAAAAGTTTTTGTTGGTAAATCTGTTGGTAAAATTGAAAGTGGAATAAGTTAAACCATTGTGGTTATTAACTTGCAGGCCGTAGTTCTAAGTCTGTCGAGGACCAAATTAGGCGGGCTGATTCCGATGCGAATCAGTCCGTTTTGCCTGGATAACCACAGATTTAATTCAGTGGATAGCGGTTTGCAGTTTC
>PFJY01000179.1 GCA_002784065.1 Hydrogenophilales bacterium CG_4_10_14_3_um_filter_58_23
TCTACACGATCCGTTCGTGCTGAGCTTGTCGAAGCACATAGACCCTTCGACGAGCTCAGGGCGAACGGGATAAGGGTGGTTGTGACAGTGTGAAGTATAATAACAACACAATTTGCGAAAAGAGCCATAATTTTTCGTTATATTTTTTCAGGCATGCTGATTCGACATGCTCCGGGAGCGTGTTAGCAACAGCTGTGCCAGGGTGTCCATATTTTCCATAAAGACAATTATTAACAGCCAGTTGAAGAAAACATGATGGCTATATGTTTGGCTCTTTTCGCAAACCGTGTTGTTATCGGCAACCGACCCGGCACAACACCAATAACCATCTATGTTTCCAGGCAGTCGCAAGGTGTCCCTATCGATATGCTTGAAAGCCCCACAGGGTGATCCTTCGGATCAGACGCCAACACGATTTGCGAAAAGAGCTATATGTTTCGATTGTTTTTACAGAAAGGCGAAGATGTGGCTGTCAAAATTGACGGCTATTGACCGTGGTCATGTAAGATATGGCAGATGCACTTAATTTGAGTAAGGCGAAGCAAATGTATCTGTCTGGAAACCCCATTACTGAACTTCTGCCGGACGTGGCGGCGCTAATCGATTCCATGCCGGAACCACGCCTGTTCATCGGCGCAGATTATCGCGTGCTGGCGGCGAACCGCGCATACCGCGAGCAGTTCGACGTGCCCGAGGATCTGGCGCAACATTTTTGCTATGAACTTTCGCATCATATTTCCGTTCCATGCGATCAGGCTGGTGAAAGTTGTCCGCTGAAGAGTTGCCGCGATACAGGGGAGGCTTCGCGCGTCCTGCATATCCACCATACGCCGCGGGGGCAGGAACATGTGGACGTTGAAGTGGCGCCAATATGTGACCGCGCCGGACGCATCCTGTTCTACGCGGAAACGGTGCGCACCGTGCGACGCGTGCGCAGCGGCCCCTCGGCGGAAGGCCTGGTGGGACGATCCCCTGCTTTCAACCGCCTGATTGCATTGCTGGAACGGGTTGCGCCGGCGGATGCCACGGTACTGTTGCTGGGCGAGTCCGGCACCGGCAAGGAACTGGCGGCGCAGGCGCTGCACGATGCCAGCGCGCGGGCGCGCGGCCCGTTCGTGGCGGTTGACTGCGCCGGTGTGACCGAAACCTTGTTCGGCAGCGAACTGTTCGGCTACGAAAAGGGGGCATTTACCGGCGCCAGTACCCTCAAGACCGGACTGGTGGAAGCTGCTTCGGGAGGCACGCTGTTTTTCGACGAGATCGGCGACATGCCGCTGTGCCTCCAGGTCAAACTGTTGCGCCTGCTGGAAAGCGGCACTTTCCGCCGTGTGGGCGGCCTGGAGTTCCTGCGCGCCAATTTCCGTCTGGTTCTGGCGACCCATCGCGATATCAAGTCCATGGTGGAGGAAGGCACGTTTCGCCGCGATCTTTACTATCGCATCAGCGCTTTTCCCATTCGCGTTCCCCCGTTGCGGGAGCGTAAGGGCGACTTGCCGCTGCTGGTGGATTCCTTGCTCAAAAGACTGTGCCAGCAGCGGAGAACCCTCCACCCGGACGCACTTTCGGCGTTGTTGAGACACACATTCCCATGGAATATCAGAGAGTTGCGAAACATTCTAGAGCGCGCCTGCCTGCTGGCCGATGGCGATACTATCCGGACAGAGCACCTGCCTGATGATTTGGATAATGTTTCGGATTGCGTAAAAGAAACCACAGAAGAGGAAATTCTTCCCCTGGCCGAAGCCGAGCGGCGCTACCTGCGCTGGGCGCTCGAACGTCACGGCCCTGACCGCCGATTGCTGGCCCAAAAACTGGGGCTAGGGGAGCGTACTCTTTATCGCAAACTGAAGGAGGCGGGCGTCTAAAAGGGTTATTCGAGTCGATCGCTTAAAGTGCGCGGTATGGCGCTTCCGTAGCACTTCATGTCATTGACGCTGAGCTGGCTTAGCGTGTGCATGATGCTTTGGGTTCTCAATAAATTCCGCGACAGTTTTTCTGAGGTGGCGGTCTTTATCTTTCTGCGCCCCACTCACCTGAATTGCGACTTAAAGTTGGCGCCATGAAAACCTGTGGTAAAATGCGCATTATTTTAGACATGTTGGCGAAATTGCCGGGTGATCGGTATTGCGTAACATTTAGATACGACATGTTATGGATGTTTTTGGTGGTAGCCACAGAACCGAAGGTGGTTTGGGGCCAAGGCTCAGCCGGGGTGGAAAAGAGAAGCAGGGTTACTATTGGTTATGCAGGTGTTACCCTTCGGCGTTTGCGCCGAGTATTCCGGCATCATCCGTTTGTACAACAGAAGGCCATGACAGGCTTGCATTATCAGGTTAGATAACTTCATGCATTTTTTTTCGATGAGCCATCTGAAAAGGTGGGGAGTGGTTGGATTGATTCCCGTGTTGGCCGCGTGCGCGCTTGCGCCTGGCATGCATATGGACGACGAATATGCGACCGGACAGGCTGATTCCGGAGCGATGCCCACCCTGAAGCAGATTACACCGCAATTGTTGCAAGCCGAGAAAACCCTGCGCGAGCAGCAACCCAGCCAGGACATCAGTTCGCTGGTCGCCAGTCCGTCGCCGTATCTGATTGGCAACGGCGACATCCTTTCCATCGTGGTCTGGGATCATCCCGAGCTCTCTATCTCCGCGATGACGGGGCCATCCTCCGCGATGACGGGTTCGGCAACCCTCGGCGCATCCGGCGCCGATAATGGCGTTGCCACGGGCTTCGTCGTCGATCAAGACGGGCTGGTACAATTTCCTTATGTCGGTCCGCTCAAGCTTGCCGGCCTGACTGAGGCGCAAGCACGCAGCCTGCTTGTGGTCAAGCTGGCTCGCGTCCTCAAAAAACCGGAACTTACTCTGCGCGTGCTGGCTTATCGCAGCCAGCGTATTTATATTGATGGCGAGGTCAAATCGCCAGGCGTCCAGACCATCGACAACCTCCCGATGACATTGCCGGAGGCCTTGAACCGTGCCGGCGGCTTCTTGCCGAGCGGTGACCAAAGCCAGATTCGCATCAGCCGGGCGGGCACAACTTACCCGATTAACCTTCCGCAACTGGTGGGAAAAGGCATCAACCCCGCCGGCATCCTGTTGAAAAATGGCGATATGGTTCGTGTTGTGTCGCGTGACGAAAGCAAGATATTCGTATTGGGTGAAGTAACGCATCCGGCCACGCTGACAATGCATAACAACGGGCACCTGACGCTAAACGAGGCGCTGGGTGATGCCGGCGGGCTAAATCCGCTCAGCAGTGATGGGCAGCAGGTCTATGTAGTGCGCAACGCACAAGACAAGACCCCGATTGTGTACCACCTTGATGCCAGCTCGCCGACAGCCCTCGCTCTGGCGGAAAATTTTGAGCTCAAGGCTAAGGACGTGGTCTATGTCGATGCCGCACCGCTTGTCTTATGGAACCGCGTGGTCAGCCTGATTCTGCCGAGTGCACAATCTGTGCAAGCCTTGAAATGATCCACAATATCCTGGTCATCTGCATCGGCAATATCTGCCGCAGCCCCATCGCAGAGGGCTTGCTGAAGCGTGCCTTGCCTGAAAAAAGGGTGTATTCAGCCGGCATCGGCGCAATGATCGGTTATCCCGCGGATCCGTTTGCGGTCCAGCTCATGCAGGAGCTGGGCATCGACATCAGCGCGCACCGCGCGCAGAGTCTTGCGAGCTGGATGGTCAGCGAAGCCGATATCATCCTGACGATGGATCAGGAGCAAAAACGCTTTATCGAGCAGAAATATTCCACCTCAAAAGGCAAGGTGTTCCGGCTGGGAGAATTCAGCAAATACGACATTCCCGACCCGTATCAGCAAGACCTGGCCGTATTTCGCCAGACATACACCCTGATTGCCCAAGGCGTTGACGCGCTGATCGAGCGCATCGCACACATCAACTAACCAAATCCGTTCAGATAGCCATCACGATGAACCAACCCAATCAGCAGCCAGCGCCTTTCAACATGCAAGACGAGGATGAAATCGACCTCGCGAGTTTACTCGACACCCTGTTTGACCATCGCTGGCTGATTGTCGGTATAGCGCTGGGAATCACTTTATTGGGGGTCGCCTATGCGTTTATGGCCAAACCGGTCTACGAAGCGAATTTTCTGGTCCAGGTAGAAGACAGCCCCACTTCGTCAAAAAATATTCTGGGTGACGTGGCTTCGCTGTTTGATGTAAAAACCGTAGCGACGACTGAAATCGAGATTCTGCGTTCACGCATGGTGGTGTCGCGCGCAGTAGACAATTTGCGGCTATTCATAAACGCGAGGCCAAAATATTTCCCACTCGTTGGCGCCTGGTTGGCTAAAAAAAATGAGGACTTGTCCACCCCCGGTTTATTGGGCTACGGTGGTTATGCATGGGGCGCGGAGCAGATCAATGTTCCCATCTTCAATGTGCCGGCCGAGCTGGAGAATCACCAGTTTGTCCTCACGGTAGAGGGCAACGGTCAATTTCGTGTGGCTCAAAGCTCGAAAAACATTGAATTCCATGGCAAGACGGGGAGCACGCTGAACATCCCGACAGCAAGCGGAAAAATAGAACTCCGGGTCGAGAGCTTTGCAGCAAAAACCGGCGCGCAATTCGTGCTGACCCGTTCATCAAGATTGGGCACGATCGAGCAATTGCAAAAAGAAATGATGATTGAGGAAAAAGGCAAGCAATCCGGCGTCATTGGCGTTACGCTTGACGGAACGGACCCTGAATTGACCGCCGGCATCCTCAACCAGATTAGCCGGGAATATGTCCAGCAGAATCTGGCGCGGAAAGCGGAAGATGCCGATAAATCCCTCACCTTCCTGGAAGGGGAGCTGCCCAACCTCAAGCGGCAACTGGAGCGGTCCGAGCTAAAATACAATCAGTTCCGCAATGCCAACGGCACCATCGATCTGGGTGAAGAAGCCAAAGCAATCCTGGCGCAATCCGTGGCCATCCAGACCAAACTGATCGAGCTGAAGCAAAAAAGGGAAGAGTTGCTGACCCGTTTTACCCCCAGCTATCCCGCCGTGATCGGGATCGATAGCCAGATAAATCAGATCAATGGCGAATTGCGGGCAATTAACGCGCAGATCAAAAAGATGCCGTTACTTGATCAGGATATGGTGCGCCTCACCCGAGAAGTTAAAGTCAATACCGATTTGTACGCCGAGTTATTGAGATCCGAGCAGCAATTGCAACTGGTCAAGGCCGGCAAGATAGGCACGGTGCGGCTGATCGATGCAGCCTTGGTGCCCGAAGAGCCGATCAAGCCTAAGCGCCCTCTCGTGATCTTCCTTGCGGTGTTCGTGGGGCTGTTTCTTGGCGTGATTAGCGCCTTTGTCAAAAAATCACTGTTCGGCGGGATTGATGATGCTCACGAGATCGAGCAAATCCTGGGACTGACCGTCTATGCCACCATCCCCCATAGCAAGAAGCAGGATGCCTTGTATCAACGGATTCTTGCCAAGTCGAAACAAGCGTCCGTATTGGCAAGAACCGATCCGACCGATACCGCGATCGAAAGCATGCGCAGCTTCCGCACCTCATTGCAGTTTTCGATGCTGGATGCCAAAAACAATATCATATTGATCACCGGCGCCACGCCGGGTTTGGGCAAATCATTTGTCTCGGTAAATTTAGCCGCAGTTCTGGCCGTGGCCGGGAAAAATGTTCTGCTGGTTGACGCGGACATGCGCAAGGGCCACCTCCACCAATACTTTGGTTGCGGTCGGGAAAACGGACTATCCGATCTTGTCGCTGGAACTTGCGGCCTTGAACAAGCCATACGCAAAGAGTTAGTCGAAAATGTCGACTTCATCCCCACCGGCAGATTGCCGCCCAACCCGTCAGAATTGTTGTTGCACGAAAACCTCGTCCGGCTGCTGCAGTCGTTGTCCGGCAGCTATGACTACGTCCTGATAGACACGCCGCCTGTTCTGGCCGTGTCGGACACACTCATTCTTGGCCCGCACGTTGGTACGATCTTCATGGTCGCGCGCGCCGGCCAGAGCACAATAGGGGACATCAAGGAGTCGATCAAGCGCTGCAGCCATACGGGTATCCCGGTGAAAGGCATCATTTTCAACGACATCAAGCACAGGCCAGGCGGCTATGGTTATGGCTATAAGTATGGCAAATATCGCTACACCCAATATAAATACTGAGAATCCGAAGGAAAAACAGGATCCACCTGGTTTAGTGTGAAAGGTTCATGGGCATTGGATTGGGCGAATAGCTTGACAGGCTGAGAGGTGTAAAAATGTACGCAGAACGATTGATATTGGAAACCGATATTTCAGGGAAGCTGAAGCAAGTTCCTGTGTTGCCAGCCAACAAGCAACTGGAAGCTATTTTTCTGGTGATAGCTGAAGCCGAGCAAAATAACAAGCGTCGTCAGCCACATCCTGAGATCGCTGGAAAAACGAAGATAATGGGAAACATCATTGACACGGTTTCTGTGGCTGAATGGAATTTGCCTAAATGATCGTATTGGATACCCCACAAGGAATACATCTCCATGCCGCTTAACGACATCCTCGGCAAGCTCAAGCAAGGTGGTGTGTTTGCGGACGTAAAATCCGCCTACGATCCGGCGGCCATTCGTGCGGCGGGGCATGTCTTGTGGCGCCTGTAACCTGCAATTGAGGATAATCCGCGAATGCGCCTTACACCTGCACAGACTCGGCAAATTACAGAGTGTATCCATCACCACCTGGGTGATGCCGCGCAAGTGTGGCTGTTTGGTTCGCGGCTAGAAGACAACAAACGGGGCGGTGATGTGGATATCTACGTCGAGACTGGTCCGCATCCCATCATGAACGAGTTGCGCTGCAAGATGAATCTGGAAGAAACATTGGACATGCCAATAGACCTTATCGTCCGCCGGCCTGATGAAGATTCATCCATAGCCCTTATCGCCAAAACTGAAGGAGTGGCCCTGTGAGTGGACATGTCAGGCTGATCTGGAAGAAAATCGAGCACCTCAAGCGCATGCGCGGCTATCTGGACTACTCCCTTCAACAAACCTTGCCTCTGATTCCTATCCAGTCATGGGCAAAGCTGACTCCGGAAAACCACGAAACCCTTGCAGCCTTCCGTGTTCGTTTTAGCGAATTTCAGGAACACCTTGGCAAGGCAATGAGCGCCATCGCCATTGAAGAAGAACAAAAAACAGAACCTTATACAGCCATACTTTTGTACATGGAAAAACTGGAGATTATCGATTCGGCCGAGCACTGGAAGATCATCCGCGAACTCCGCAATGCCGTAAACCATGAATACGAGGAAAATGCTGAGAGACTCTCTGAATTCTTTGCGGAATTAATCCAGGCAACCCCGCAACTCTACGCCTATCATGACAATCTCGTGAAATTCTGTGAAGACAACTATCCGATATAAGAAAGCACGCACTTGACCACTTACAAAAAACTATGCCACCGTTTGATTCAAGAACCACACACGTGGCTAATCACCGGCGTGACCGGCTTATTCATGAATATGCAGAAGACCCGGAACGTTTTGCCGAGGCCATCGCAACGGCTTGCCGGAATGTTGAAATTTTGGTCACCACCTACAATCGGTTGCGGAATTACGCCATCGAACATATGGGCACCTCTAATAATTCGTCATTCCAGGCTTGACCCGGAATCCAGCTGCTTGATTTGACAGGATTCCGGCTTTCGCCGGAATGACGAAATTTGGATTTTTTAGAGGTGCCCATAGGGGTAATTTAACTTCGTAGGGTGGATAAGCGATAGCGCATCCACACACCCCCTACATATTTGGTTCCGGTTCGTCCGGCTTAGGGAACCGCTGATTTATTCGTTATTCCGGCGAAAGCCGGAATCCAGAGCCTTTCAGCAACGCTGGATTCCGGGTCAAGCCCGGAATGACGGGCTAATGGGCAATCCCGATCCAAAAGGCTGGTCGTACAGGATCACTTTTGAAGAATCGGTAGTTGAGATGGTAGGTGAAAATTTGAAGGCTTCGGAGCGGGATAAACGGGTCAGGAGGCACGGACTTCGGTACTGAATTGTCATGAATATCACGATAAGAAGCTCAACTTGATTCTTCTGAAATGCGCCTGACCATCCAAGAGGTTGATGTGATCAAAGCCACCGCTCGCCGGATATTCGGAAGTGGCGTGCGGATTTGGCTTTTCGGTTCGCGGGTGGACGATAGCAAGCGGGGTGGCGACATCGATCTTTATCTGGAAACCGATGAAATACTTGAGAGTGCCGGGCAAGCCGCATCCCGTTTTGGCGCGGAGCTTCAAATGCAGCTAGGGGAACAGAAAATTGACGTATTGGTCGTTGATCCGGCAACGCAACGCCAGAAAATTCATGAGATCGCCTTATCAACAGGAATCTGCTTATGATGCCATTTAGGGAACCGCTGATTTATTCGTCACCCCGGCGAAAGCCGGGGTCTAGCCTTTTGATTCTTCTGGATTCCGGCTTTCGCCGGAATGACGGAACCGGAATTAATCAGCGTTTCCTTAGCAACCCAAGTTTGATGAATCGCGTCGTCATAGGAGCAAGCCCGTTCATACAGCATATCGCTTCGATGGAGAGGTAGCATGACATCCGACCCGCTTTTCCTGGCGCGTTCCCGCTTTACAGATACACTGGGCATCGTGGGCAAGGAGGGCGCACATTTGCTATATAGTTTGTCGCGACTGGGAAAGGAAAAAATCGACCGATCATGGGTTGAGCGGCTTGATTGTGATGCCGAACTTGCCGAGCGGCTCGAAGCCTTCGTTTCCCGTTTCGGCAGAATGCAAGATACGATCGGAGAAAAGCTCCTGCCGCGCTGGCTCGAAGCTCAGGGCGAGACACCGGGCAGCATGATCGACGTCCTGCGTCGCGCGGAGCGATTGGGCATTGTCGATGATGCTGCGTTATGGGTTTCTCTTAGACAGCGGCGTAACCAGCTTATTCATGAATATGCTGAAGACCCGGAGCGTTTTGCCGAGGCCATCGCAACGGCTTGCCGGAATGTTGAAATTCTGGTCGCCACCTACAATCGGTTGCGGAATTACGCCACCGAACATATGGGTATACCCGAAAGGTCGCTGCCCTCTTGATTCAGGTCTCCCGGTCACACGCTTGGGTTGGCAGGCAATAACTGCCATGAAGACCGGCCTTTTAAAGGTTTATCAGGATTTTACGCAATGAAGGATGAAATTTCCCCCACTACTCACAATGTAGTCTGGCATCACGCCACGGTCACCCGTGCGCGCCGCGAACAAATCAACGGGCATCGCGGAGCCATCCTCTGGTTCACCGGTCTTTCCGGCGCGGGCAAATCCACATTGGCTCATGCCGTGGAGGAAGCACTGCACCAGCGTGGCTGCCGCACCTTTGTGCTGGATGGAGATAACGTGCGGCACGGCTTATGCGGTGACCTTGGCTTCTCAAAAGAAGCGCGCGTAGAAAACATCCGTCGTGTAGGCGAAGTAGCCAAGCTCTTCATGGAAGCAGGTGTGATCGTGCTGACGGCATTTATTTCACCTTTCCGCGCTGAGCGGCAGCGTGTGCGCGGCATGGTCGAACATGGCGATTTCATCGAAATCTACTGCGACAGCTCCATCGAGGTTTGTGAAAGCCGCGATGTTAAAGGGCTCTACAAAAAGGCACGTGCGGGGCAGATCGCCGAATTTACCGGCATCTCATCACCCTATGAAGCACCAGAAAATCCTGAGCTAAAAGTAATGACTAGTGATGATGAATTAGACGTTTGCGTGAAACAGACTTTGGAACTTTTACAAAATCATCGGGTGATTAAATTATGAAGGTACATCCTCTTGCAGATGTGAAAAGTAAAGATATCGGTGAAGGCACGCGCATCTGGCAATTTTGTGTGGTGTTCGCAGGAGCCAAGATCGGTTCAAACTGCAATATCTGCGCGCATGTCTTGATTGAAAATGATGTGGTGATTGGTGATAACGTTACGATAAAAAGCGGTGTGCAGTTGTGGGATGGTGTGCGAGTTGAAGACAACGTTTGCATTGGTCCCAATGCAACTTTTACCAATGATCTGTTTCCACGGGCTAAACAACCATACCAGCTATTAGGTACTGTTATAAAAAAAGGGGCCTCTATAGGGGCGAATGCGACTATCTTGCCTGGGGTGACTATCGGTGAAAATGCCATGGTTGGCGCGGGCGCTGTCGTCACCAAAGACGTGGCGGCAGGGGCTGTTGTCATTGGGAATCCTGCCAAGGTTGTGAGAAAACTATGAGTATCAAAGATTGTAAAATTGTAGAACTTCCGAAAATATCCGATCCGCGCGGAAATCTTTCATTTATCGAGGGTGGGCAGCACATTCCATTTGACATAAAACGAGTCTATTACCTCTATGATGTTCCGGGCGGATCAGATCGTGGATCGCATGCCCATAAACACTTGCATCAATTCATCGTGGCTATGTCAGGCAGCTTTGATGTGGTGCTGGATGATGGCCAGCAGAAGCATAGATTTCACCTGAATCGTTCCTATTACGGACTTTATGTGTGCCCGATGATGTGGCGTGATTTGGATAATTTCTCATCTGGCGCAGTTTGCATGGTCTTGGCCTCCGAGCATTACGACGCGGTTGATTACATTCGAGATTATGAAGAGTTTTCTTTAGCAGCCAAGTTGCTGCCAAATCGATAATATTATTTGATGAGTAAAAAATGTCTGTTTTGAATCCCATTCCCTTTCTAGATTTAAAAACACCGCATATTGAACTGCGCCTTCAACTGCAAGATGCATTCGAGCGTGTATTGAATTCTGGCTGGTACATACAAGGCAACGAACTCAAACTATTCGAGGAAGAGTTTGCTCACTATTGCGAAGCCAAGCATTGTATAGGCGTGGGTAATGGCCTGGATGCATTACACCTGATTTTGCGCGCTTATGGCATCGGCGATGGTGATGAAGTCATTGTGCCATCCAACACCTACATCGCTACGTGGTTGGCTGCAAGTTATGCAGGAGCGACGCCTATACCTGTCGAACCCGATGAACGCACCTACAACATTGATCCGGCACGCATCGAAGCAGCCATCACCTCACGTACCAAAGCCATCATGGTGGTCCATCTTTATGGTCAACCCGCTGACATGGATGCCATCATTGTGATTGCCAAGAAGCACAACCTCAAAGTGATCGAAGACGCAGCACAAGCGCACGGTGCGCGTTATAAAGGCAAGCGAGTCGGCACGCTGGGTGATGCGGCAGGCTTTAGTTTTTATCCGGGGAAAAATTTGGGTGCTATCGGCGACGGTGGGGCAGTGACTACCAGCGACGCAGAACTCGCAGAGAAAATTCGAGTGCTGGGGAATTACGGTTCGCACGTTAAATATCATAACGAAGTAAAAGGCTACAACTCGCGACTCGATGAATTACAAGCGGCTTTTTTGCGCGCGAAATTGAAAAAGCTGGAGGCATGGAATTCGCAGCGCAAAGTCGTTGCAGCAGATTATTTCCATCAGTTGAATGGCAGTAATCTCGTATTGCCTTTCGTCCCAGAATGGGCTGATCCGGTTTGGCACCTGTTCGTGGTGCGCAGTCAACAGCGTGAAAACTTGCAGGCCCATTTGCAGCAGCAAGGCATCGGCACGATGATCCACTACCCCATCCCCCCGCATCTGCAACCGGCGTATTCCGAATTGGGCTATAAGCAAGGTGATTTCCCAATTGCTGAAGCGATCCACAGGGAGGTGTTGAGTCTGCCGATGGGGCCAACGATGAGCGGCGCGCAAGTCACACAGGTCATCAAAGTTACCAACGATTATCTTCGATCATGAATCTGCTCTCGACAACATTGTGGAGCGGCATCGCCACAACTTTGCGACTCGGTTCCGGTTTGGTTGTTGCCAAAATGGTGGTAATGGCAGGAGGGCCTGCCGCACTTGCAGTATTCGGGCAGTTCCAAAACTTTCTTGTGCTGATTGCCGGAGTTTCTGGAGCGTTGTTCCAATCGGGGATCGTCAAATATGCTGCTGAACACCGAGATAACAAAGATGAACTTGCCGGGATGCTGGCAACCGCAATCAAACTCTCCACCATAATCGCACTCGCAGGGTCGGCAGTTCTGCTGTTGTTTCACAAAGAAATTGCCAATCTGGTTTTGCATCAATCAGGATGGTCTTCACTTTTTTTGGTGACAGGCATCCTATTGCCGCTACTCGTTACCAACGGGATAGCGCTTGCCCTGTTGAATGGCATGGGGCAAATTCGACACTACCTGCTCTTGAATGCACTGACCGCCTTCATCAATATGCTTGCGGTGGTAATACTCAGTTTATGGAACGGGGTGGAAGGCGCATTGTATGGCCTACTCGTGGGGCCGATATTGGCCGGACTGGTATCGGTCGGATATGCCGTACGGATTCATGGCCGTGTGCTATCAGTGGCGCGTCACAGTACTATTGATCGTGCTTGGATCAAGCGATTGGGGCAGTTTGCAATCATGTCTCTCACCTCTTTATTGACCTATGCACTATTGCCAATGGCAATACGCGATGAATTAGTCAATCAGATAGGTTGGCAGGAAGCGGGTTATTGGCAAGCAGTCTGGCAGGTTTCAGGAGCGTATCTTGGGATATTAACGGCGGGGTTTTCGGTGTACTACTTACCTAAACTTTCCCGGCTCACTCTAGATGAAGACATACGGCAAGAGATGCTTGCTTTTTATCGCACCGCGATGCCGCTTGTATTGTTGACAGGGGGTCTGGTCTATTTATTGCGCGAGCCTTTATTGCGGCTTTTATATTCCGACAAATTGCTACCCGCTGCCCCATTATTTGTATGGCAGATTGTAGGGGACATGTTGAAAATATCCTCTTGGGTCATGTCCTACATGTTGGTGACAAAGAAAATGACAGCGTGGTATATCGGATCTGAATTGGCGTTCGTTGGATTGACCTACCTGGCTAATCTTGTGTTGATTCCCATAATAGGAGTCCTGTCCCCGGTGATCGTTTATGCAAGCATGTATGCAGCGTATGCAGTGTTTATATACCTATTAGTAGGTCGTCGTTACTTGTGGAAACGCAAAGTTAACTTACTGTCAACATTGGTATGAATAAATACAGGCGCGACCCCAAGTGAGATCAAAATTCTCGTTAAATTATTCAGGATTGCTGACCAGTTTGATTGCTTTGGCGGCATTGTGCGATTTTCTGTATTTTCTGCCTTTTGTGGGCGACATATCTAAACAAGCATATTCGCTTTCTCTTATGTTATCTCTGGCATCGGTAGCGATGTTTGTATTCACATTGATTAACAGTGGGCGAATAAATTTGCACAAAGTTATGATAGCTTTTTGGATGTTAATGACCTTTTTTTGGTTGTATCCGCTTTCCCTTTGGCGATTAGCACTATACGCGGGATTGGTTGTAATTCTGATGTTGAAGAAGGATCGTCAACGGTTGGCTTTTGAGAAATTTCGGACGATATTTTGCCTCATCATTTTAATCAATTTATTGGCGTATCCAATTGTTTCGCAAGGAATGATTCATAGTATAGGTAGCATTAACTCTAGTTACTTGGGGAAGCAATTAACAGGCATGTATTACGAAAATTTCGGAATTACCTTTGTGTTGCACGGCTTGGGTAATACCCTTCAAATAGGTAATACTTTTCTTTACCGGATGTCAGCTTGGTTCGAGGAACCGGGTAACGTAGGAACCATCGGAGCGTTGTTGCTGGCTGCAACCGGCTTCAAAATGGACTGGAAAGGCAAGGTATTATTGGTAGGTGGAGTACTCTCGTTCTCACTAGCATTCTTCGTGATTGTCATTTTGTACACAGCCATAAAAAAACCCAAAGCATTTCTTTATCTGATGGGGGTATTGATCTTTACAATTTGGTATTTCCAGGACAATGAATTCGTTTCGAGCAAGCTTATTGATCGGATATCCATATCAGATCAAGGTGTGAGTGGTGATAATAGAACGGTGGCAGCATTTGACAAAGAATTTAAAGAATTTTCAGAGACTCCGGGCGTTTGGTTCGGGCATGATGAAGAACAACAGACCAGCCAGCTGGAGTATTTTTCAAGCTCTTGGAAAAATATCGTTTGGGACTACGGCATTGTCGGATTGGTCATGCTTATATCCATTTTTGTCTTGGTTTTTCTTCATGAATTGCGGGAAAGTCCAGGAAAAAGGTTTTTAAGGATGAAGCAATTACTCCCGTTTTTATTGGTTTTTTTGTTGAATATCTATCAGAGACCCTATGTGCTTACCCTTAGCTATTTTTTGATTTTTGTAGGAGCTATGATTTGGGAGATATCTGAAATTGCAGTGGGTAGTGCGGGAGCTAAGAACGAACTTCCGAGTGCTGTTGTGGCAGGTCACCAAAGACGGCTTCTAAGGAATTTGTGATATGAAAATATTGTTGGTGGGTGAGTATAGCGGACTCCACTTGAATCTAAGGGATGGATTGCGCGAACTGGGCCATGAAGCATATATAGCATCTACTGGCGATACCTGGAAAAATATTGCCAATGACATTTCTCTTGGTGATCAGAAAAAAGATTTATTGAGTAAGTTCAGCAGGAACATGCGCCCCTTTATGAATCTTGGAAAGCTTACTGGATATGATGTTGTTCAATTTATAAATCCACTGATTTTCAATCCAAGGTTTAACATCAACACCAAGCTTATTGAATTCTTAATCAGGAATAATAACAAGACGTTTTTCCTGGCAGCGGGCTGTGACTATCTTTTTCACAAAAGTAAGACATTAAATTACAGCCCATGCAAAGGCTGCAAGACTTTGGATTATCCAAACGGTTGCCCATTTACATCCGGGGAGGAAATGGCAGCAAGCTTGTTCGCCAAAGCCGATGGGGTTATTCCTATTGGTTATGATTATTCGTTGTCACATTCCCGACTTGCCAACATTAAGCCATACGTACCATTACCTTTGAATGCTAACAAGGTAGTGTATCGTCAAAATAAATCTCTTGATAGGGTGCGTTTTTTCCATGGCTTAAATAGGCCTGGGTTTAAAGGGACGCAATACGTCAAGGAGTCATTCGATTTATTGACCAATAAATATGCCAAGGGATCTGAATTCCTCATCGATGGTTACATGCCTTTGCAGAAATATCTTGAAGTGATGCAAAGCATGAATGTGGTTGTTGATCAAACAAGTGCTTATTGCAGCGGAATGAACGCGCTATTTGCCATGGCTATGGGTAAGGTTGTCTTGGGCGGAAGCGAGAAAGAGGCCAATGAGTTTCAATATGGAGAAGAGTCCCCGGTGATAAATATACGACCTAGCGTCACTTCGGTATCCGAAGCCATCGAATATTGCCTCGATAATAAAGAAAATTTGTCTGAGTGGGGGGCGAGATCGCGCGCTTTTGTGCAGAAACACCATGATCATATTGCTGTGGCTGCGAAGTATGTCCAGATATACAAGGGCGTGGTGTGATGGCTATGTTGTGGTCAGATGGGTGGAACAACCGTTGAAACCCTGCTTTAAAAGGATCGCCATCAGATTACTCAAAGTCAAACCCCGTGCATAGTTTGAAGAATAACGATTGGCCGTCTTAAATAAGGGGTTATGAATTGCGTGACGCAGTATTGATGATTATGTATGGAAAACAAGTTGGAGGGGCGGAACTCCAGTTTATCGAGTTGGCCAACTTTCTGGCGGAACGACATTCGGTGCGTTTGCTTAGTTTGGGCGGCGACGGCAGCATACGCGGGGCAAATCTGGCGACCAATGTGGAACTGGAGGTTTACACATACCGTGGCAAATTTTCTTCCGTCCCTGCTTTGTTGCGTGCTTGGCTTGCGAATTGCCGGTATCCAGCCCGCGCCATCGTGACCACCTCATTTATCGGTAACGTTTTGGGCTACCTGCTTGGATGTTATCGAAGCGCACGAACAGTATCCTTGCAGACGGTGTCGAAGTGCATGCGTCGTCCACGTATTGATAGATTCATCCTTAAAAGGTTTCATACGCTGGTTGCCGGCGCTGAAGATATCAAGACCTATCTTGTCGCCCACTTGGGCAACAGGGACCGCATCGAGGTCGTGCATAATTGGGTGGACTTTTCCAAGCGTGGGCACTTGCCTGAACCCGGCGAGATCAAAGCAAAAATGAATTTGCAGAATAAGTTGGTAATTGGCTGCATAGGCCGGTTGCATCCCCAGAAGGGGCAGATCTACTTGATAGAAGCCTTTGCACAAATAGCCAGTGAATTCCCCGGCAGTATCTTGCTGTTGGTTGGCGGTGGCGATGAAAGAGCCGCGCTTGAACAGCGTGTCGATCAGCTTGGCTTGCGCGAGCACGTGTTGTTTGTCGGCGAGGTAACCGGTGCCGGTTACAACGAGATGTTTGCCGCGATCGATATCTATGTTCAACCTTCCCTATTCGAGGGACTGCCCAGAACGTTGCTGGATGCGATGTACTACGGAAAGCCCGTTATTGCGAGCGACATAAATGGCAACAGCGAAGCCGTTGTTTCCGGGAAAACCGGAATACTTGTACCGTCCGCCAGCGTGGCCGAGCTGGCCGATGCGATCAAAATGCTCGGGCACGACGTGAAATACCGTGAAGAGTTGGGCCGGGCTGCACTGCTGTCTGTACGCGAACGTTTTGAAATGAGGAAACAACTTTTGCGTATCGAGAATCTCATGTTTGAGCCTTCCATTCATGCTTAAGATATTTTTTGGCGGTAATCCTGCCAGCTCACCTTTTGGATTTGGGGTGAGCGCTACTTTTTCAATGACAAGACAATGAAGATTCTGCTGGTACATAAATTCTTTCATGTCACGGGAGGCGCCGAGGTATTTTTCTTCGAAACGGGTAGGGTTCTGGCGGCGCAGGGGCACGACGTGGCCTACTTTTCAACCGTTTCAGATGAGAATCAATCGAGCTCGTTTGCGCAGTACTTTGTCACACCTCCCAACTACACCGAGGGCTCATTGTTACGCAAGATTTTGGGCATAGGCCGCATGGTTTATTCGCAACAGGCAAAGAAAAAATTTAAAACCCTGCTGGCAGATTTTCACCCCGACATCGTCCATATGTTTGCAATCCAAACGCACATCACGCCCTCTGTTCTTGATGCTTGCAGGGAAATGAATGTGCCGGTGGTCATGTCATGCAACGATTACAAGCCTATTTGCCCGAACTACAAACTGTTCCATCATGGGCGATTATGCGAGGATTGTAAGGGTGGACGCTTTTATAACGCGATAAAGAACCGATGCTGCAAGGATTCAATCATTTTTAGCGTGGCTAGCAGCATCGAGAGTTATGTTCACGACGCTTTGAATATTTACCGGAAAAACATCAACCTATTTCTGTTTGCCAGCGAATTCATGGCACACAAAACAGAGGAGTTTTGGGGGGCAGCAACTTTTCGCTGGCGCATGTTGCGCAACCCTTTTGACACGGACAAACATCTTCTTCACGGTGACTCTGGTGAGTATTTGCTGTATTTCGGGCGGATCATTGATGAAAAAGGGGTAGATGTCCTGATTCAGGCGGCGGCACTCGCACCTGAGTTATCGCTGGTGATCGTTGGCGATGGGCCGGAGAAGAAAACGCTGGAGACCACGGCCATGAGTCTTGGCATAAGGAATGTACAATTCGTCGGATCAAAATGGGGCGATGATCTGAACGACTATTTACGCAATTGTCGGGGCGTAATTGTTCCATCACTGTGGCATGAAAACTTCCCCTACGTGATCTTGCAAGCCTTTGCGGCTGGCAAGCCGGTTATCGGTTCAAATCGGGGAGGGATTCCAGAATTGGTGCAAAACGGGAAGCATGGCCTGATTTATGAGGCCAATGAACCCGATGCGCTGGCTACCGCCATGAGAACCTTGATGACGAACGCGGATATGGCGCAACAGATGGGCGAGCGGGCCAGGCGGTACGTGGTGGCAGAGTTTAACGATGATGCTTTTTATGGGCAGCTTATGAAGGTTTATCAGGAGGTGTTGGCATGAGGGCGTTAGTTCTGGGGGGCAATGGTTTTATCGGCTCCCATGTGGTGGATGCTCTGCTGAGTGCGGGTTACAAGGTGCGCGTATTTGATCGCGCACTAGAGTCGCATCGTCCGCCGTTGCCGAACGTGGATTACCGGCTTGGTGCATTTGCCGATGTGCCCGCATTGGCCGAAGCATTAGAGGGTATCGATGTGGTTTATCACCTCATCAGCACGACGGTGCCTTCGACTTCGAATCTGGATCCCGTGGGTGACATAGAGGGCAACCTGATCAACACGGTGCGCCTGCTACAACTCATGGTGCAGAAGGATATTAAACGTATTGTGTATCTGTCATCAGGCGGTACGGTCTATGGCATACCGAACATCGTCCCAATACCAGAAACGCACCCTTTGCGCCCGATCTGCTCTTACGGCGTGGTGAAAGTCGCCATCGAGAATTATTTGCAGATGTTTCATCAGCTGGATGGCTTGGAGTATGTCGTATTGCGCGCATCCAATCCCTACGGCGAGCGGCAGGGGCACGCCGGTGTGCAAGGGGTGATTGGCACCTTTCTTGCTAAAATGTTAAATGGCGAGGCTATCGAGATATGGGGTGATGGCAGCATCATGCGGGACTTTATCTATGTAAAAGATTTGGCTGATCTTTGTGTCGTGGCTGGAAGTAATCAGTACACCGGCGTCTTGAATGCGGGTAGCGGGGTCGGACATTCGATCCAGGATGTTCTGGATGCGATTGGTCAGGTCGTTGGCGCGAAGGTGTTGCCCATATTCAAGCAGGGGCGCACCTATGATGTGCCTAAAGTGGTTCTTGACATGTCGAAAGTGAACGAGGTATTAGGTTGGCAACCCAAGGTGCATTTGCAGGATGGCCTAGCCGATACTTGGCGCTGGATGCAAACGTTGTGAGCTTGTCAGCAAAAGTTTGTTGTTTTCAGCAGGAATTAAGTTTCAAGGAGATGTTGAAGAAATGGTTGCACAGATAGATTTGGACTATTTCAAGATGTCTCCGTTTGCCACCGCACGACGGCTGATTTCATACCTGTTATTTGAAGGCCGTCCGTTAACCACCAGAGGTCGCTGGATCAATCCTTTGGTGTTTACACTTTTTCGATTGGAGAAGGCTTGTCAGCAGGTAAAGCGGGTAGAAAAGCCCGTTTTTATATTGGGTACGGGGCGTAGCGGTACGACGATTTTGGGGATTGTGTTTTCCATGCATCGCGAGGTGGGGTTTCTGAATGAGCCGAAGGCGTTGTGGCATGCCATCCATCCAGAAGAAGACCTGATCGGCAGTTACGCTCGTGGTGCAGCGCGGTATCGTCTGGATAAAGAGGATGCGACTTCGGATGTCATAAAGCATGCACATCGTTTGTTCGGTGCTTATTTGGCGGCCACTTTTGCAGGACGCGTGGTAGATAAATATCCTGAACTGATTTTTCGCATTCCCTTCGTCAAGTCCATATTTCCCGAGGCGAAATTTTTGTTCCTGGTGCGGAATGGATGGGACACCTGTCGATCTATCGATAACTGGTCCAAGCGGCTTGGCACGTCCGATGGCATGGAGACTCATGATTGGTGGGGTGTAAATCGACGCAAGTGGAATTTTCTGCTTGACCAGATCGTTGTCGAGCACGCCGATCTTGCCGTGCATATCAATGAAATGCGTAATTGGACGAGCCATGTGGATATGGCCGCAGTAGAGTGGATAGTCACGATGCGGGAGGGGTTGCGCATACAACAGCTATACCCGGATGACGTATTGCGCGTGACCTATGAGGAACTGTGTACACAGCCGCAAGCAGTATTAACCGGCATATGCAGGTTTGCAGACTTGCCGGCGGACGACGAAAGGTTTTTTTCCTACGCCAAGCAGACTTTGCAGCCAACAGGAAAACAACAACAATTCCCGTTGAATCCCGCTATCGAAACAGCTTTCAAGTTAACCATGAAGGATCTGGGCTACTCATGAAATTACACTCTTTTTCTAATCAGGCGAAACTTATAAATTCGTTCTGTTCCATGCGCGGTTTTTTGCTTTTAGTTTTGGCGGTAATGGCCTCGTTCTTTACTCCCGGCTATGCAACTGCAAATGAAACCTTTCCGATTTACCGGGGTTTTAATGTGGATGCCAACAAGGTAAGCCAGCAAGATATTAATGATCTTGCAGCAACAGGGGCAAACATCGTTCGCATAACCTTCAATAACCTGCCGATGATGGATAAGACACCGCCCTATGCGATCAGTCCTGCTGCGATGGAGAAGCTCGATCGTATTCTGGATTGGTGCGTAGCGGCAAAGATTCGCGTGATCGTCGATCCGCACACCTTTCCCGGTACGAACCTGAATGTCACGACCATGCCTGACGATCCTCTCTGGCGCGACTTTGCATTTCATGCGCGTATCGTTTCCTTCTGGAGTGAGTTATCTCGTCGTTATAAGGATAGAGGGCAAGTGATCTTTGCTTATGACTTGCTCAATGAGCCGAATCTCCCGGATTCGGCGAAAAAAGGCGGGCCTGCGGACTGGAATTTACTGGCGTCAAAAATCGTCGCTGCCATTCGAGTTAACGATAAAACCCGATATTTGGTCATTGAGCCTATGGGTAAGAAGTTGGTGTCGGGCATCTGGGTAAATAACATCGACGGGCTTGATAGCCTTGAGCTTCCCCAAGACTCTCGTCTAGTGGTCAGCCCGCATATGTATCTTCCGCTCAAGTTCAGCCATCAAGGCGTATTTTCTTATTTCAACAAGGCATATTCCTATCCGTCAAAGATCGACGGAGTCACTTGGAATAAGGCTGCGTTGCGCAAAGCACTTGAACCCGTTGTCCGGTTCCAGAAAAGATATGACGTTCCAATCTTGGTGGGTGAGTTCAGCGCGGCTCGCTGGATTGGCGATTCAGGCAATCAATACTTGCGCGACCTTATTGATATTTTCGAGGAAAATGGATGGAGTTGGACTTATCATGCATTCCGGGCCGCCGGGGTTTGGGATGCCGAGATGTCCAATGTCAACGAGAAGGATCAGGTTAGATACAAAGATACGCCTCGCATGAAGATGCTGAAAGGGTATCTGTCCAGAAATAAACCAGCCCCATTATGAAAACATTAAGAATTTTGGGTACCCGTGGCGTCCCCGCCGCGCACGGCGGCTTTGAAACCTTTGCGGAACATCTGGCGCTTTATCTGGTGTCGCATGGTTGGCGTGTGGTGGTGTATTGCCAAGAGGATGGTGCCGGTCCGGTTTTTGAAGATACTTGGCAAGGAGTTGAGCGAGTGCATATTCCGGTTGTGCAAGCAGGCCCGAAGGGCACGATTGTGTTCGATTGGAAGGCGACTGCACATGCGGCCCGGTTTGACGATTTGTGCTTGACGCTGGGTTACAACACTGCGGTGTTCTGCACAATGCTTCGTGTCAGGGGCGTGCCAAATTTGATCAATATGGATGGCATCGAGTGGTCTCGCGCCAAGTGGGGGCCGGTTGCCAAGACTTGGTTCTGGTTGAATGACTGGGCGGGTTGCTGGTTGGGTAATCACCTCGTGGCCGACCATCCCAAAATCAAAGAGCATTTGAGTAGTCGAGTGCGAGAAAACAAGATCACGATGATTCCCTACGGGGCGGATGCCGTTACAGATGCTCCAGTCGAATTGGTGCGTGCGCTGGGTTTGGAACCGGGTCTGTACTTAACCGTGATTGCGCGGGGCGAGCCGGAAAATTCCTTGCTGGAAATAGTGAGCGGCTTTTCAAGCAAGCAGCGTGGCTACCGGCTTGCGGTGCTCGGTAAATATGAGCCGGAAAAAAATGCTTATCATCGTGCCGTGATGGCGGCGGCAGGCTCGGAGGTGTTGTTTCTGGGGGCGATATACGACAAGGCTGTGGTGCGTGCCTTGCGCTTTCATTCGGTGGCCTATATCCACGGGCATCAGGTGGGCGGGACGAATCCTTCCTTGATCGAGGCGATGGGTGCGGGCAATCCGGTGATTGCGCACAATAACCCATTTAATCGCTGGGTGGCGGGTGATTCAGCGCGATATTTCATTGGCGCAGAGGAATGTTCCGATCGGCTGGATGATGTTTTGTCTCGCCCTGATGTGCTTGCTGAAATGAAAGCGGGAATTTTGCGGCGACATCAGGAGAACTTTACTTGGGGCAAGGTATTGGCCGACTATGAAGCGTTGCTTGTTAAGTGGTTGCCATGCTGAATGTAAACTACATCATTAACAAGCGTCCAGTCAGGTATTTTTCACGCCAAGACGTTGCACTTCAATCGGCGTGGTGGTTGGTTGAAACGGGGGGTAAGTATGCGATTGACTCAGGAACAGGTTGCCGCCATACGTATCTCGGTCAATGAGGTGTTTGGATCGGGTGCGCAAGTGTGGCTCTTCGGCTCGCGGGTGGATGACCGCAGACGTGGTGGCGATATCGATCTGCTGGTTTGCCCATCTGCTTTACACGGCAGCCCGTCATTGGCAAGCAAGGTTCGCTTTCTCAATAAACTGGAGGGAAGAATCGGTGAGCGCAAGGTGGATGTTGTTGTCGAAGCGGTTGATGATTCCCGTCCAATTGTGCGAGTGGCACATGAAACAGGGGTGTTGCTATGAGAAATTCGCCTGAATGGTTGGCGCTGCAGCAATCGTATGTGGTCTGCCAGGTGCATGAAGAAGCCTTGCGCGATGCGATTGATGATCTCATGCAGCGCAAATTGGTTGCCGCTGATCTGGATACTTTGGGTAAGGATGATCGTCGCCTGCTTGATCAGTTCGCTTATCGCTACACCCGCTTGCAAGATGATATGGGAGTTAGGCTGATACCGGCGGCCCTGCGTGCGCTGGGCGAGGAAATTGCGGCTATGCCGGTGCTGGATCGCTTGAGCAGGATGGAGCAGCTCGGTTGGCTGCCTGATGCGGAACAGTGGGCCGAACTTCGGCGCATCCGCAACGAGTTTGCGCACGACTATCCAGAAACCACGGAAGAGCGGTTTGAAAGGATGCAACTTGCTATTACTTCAGCGCAAACGGTGATTGAAATTTTCAACTCCTTGAGCCATAAAATTCGTGAGCGCTTTCCCATGATGGAGCCATAGCTAATCCGCCAAGGACACGCCCCACGATTCTGTTCCGCTGCGGCGAAATTCAGTAAGTGGTAGTTTGGTTTTGCAAGAAGATCAATGGTAATTTTTTTTAAGGGGCATGACGTGATATTGGTTACCGGTGCAGCTGGCTTCATTGGCAGCAATTTTGTTCATACCTGGCTTGGGTCAAATAGCGATGGCATCATCAATTTGGATAAATTGACTTATGCGGGTAATTTGGCCAATTTGTCATCAATCAAGGAAAATGGTCGTCACGTTTTTGTGCGTGGCGACATTGGCGACGCTGATCTGGTAACGCGCTTGCTTAAAGACCATCAGCCTCATGCGGTGATCAATTTTGCTGCCGAGTCCCACGTCGATCGCTCCATTCATGGCCCCGAAGAGTTTGTTCAAACAAATATTGTCGGCACATACCATATTCTGGAATCCGTGCGTGGATATTGGTCCAAACTTCCTGAGGATAAAAAGGCGGCTTTCCGGTTTCTGCACGTATCTACGGACGAGGTTTATGGCACCTTGTCTGCGGACGATCCCCCTTTTGCCGAAACCAACCCTTATGCGCCAAACAGTCCGTACTCAGCCTCTAAAGCCGCTTCGGATCACTTGGTTCGCGCCTGGCATCACACCTACGGCTTGCCTGTGCTTACCTCCAATTGCAGCAATAATTATGGGCCGTATCAATTCCCCGAAAAACTTATCCCCCTGGTGATTCATAATGCTTTGGCCGGCAAGCCTCTACCCATATATGGCGATGGTCAGCAGATTCGGGACTGGCTCTACGTGGAAGATCATTGCCGCGCCATCATGCGGGTGCTGGAAGCAGGGCGGGTTGGCGAGACCTACAATATTGGCGGCTCTAATGAGCTGGCAAACCTCGATGTGGTCAAAACCGTCTGCGGCATTCTCGATGAGCTGCGTCCCAGAAGTGATGGGCGCTGTTATGCTGAGCAGGTTACCTTCGTCAAGGACCGTCCGGGGCATGATGTTCGTTATGCGATTGATGCACGCAAGATCGAACGTGAGCTCGGCTGGAAGCCTTTGGAAACCTTCGAAACCGGCATCCGGAAGACCGTTCAATGGTACCTGGACAACCCAGCCTGGGTGGAAGGCGTGACCAGTGGCGCGTATCGGCAATGGGAGAGCCTGCAATATGGCGGCTGAAACGGTTCTGCTGTTCGGGGCCAATGGTCAGCCGGGCTTTGAACTGCGAGATACTTTGGCACCTTCGCTGAAGTTGCTGGATTGGCAGTTTGGGGTGGATAATGTGTTGTCGGCTGTCATTTATCAACTAAATATAAAAGCAGAGCAATAATGAATCAGCAAAGTTCAGCGATGCCTTCTCGTAAGGGCATCATTCTTGCCGGTGGCTCCGGCACCCGTCTTTATCCCGTTACCCAGGTGGTTTCCAAGCAGCTGATGGCGGTGTACGATAAGCCCATGATTTATTACCCCCTCAGCACGTTGATGCTGGCGGGCATTCGCGAAGTCTTGATCATTTCCACGCCTCAGGATACGCCGCGCTTTGCGGAACTGCTGGGCGATGGTAGCCGGTGGGGCATGGATATTCAGTATGCGGTGCAACCTTCGCCGGATGGTCTGGCGCAGGCTTTCATCATCGGCAAGGAGTTTGTCGGCCACCACCCCAGTGCCTTGGTGCTGGGCGACAACATTTTTTACGGACATGATCTGGCCAAGCAGTTGCATAGCGCGAATGTGCGTAGTCAAGGCGCGAGCGTGTTTGCCTACCATGTGCATGACCCTGAGCGTTATGGTGTGGTGGCCTTTGATGGGCAGCAGCGTGCCGTCAGTATTGAAGAAAAGCCCAGGCAGCCCAAGAGCAACTACGCCGTCACCGGCCTGTATTTCTACGACAGCCAGGTGTGCGATATTGCTTCTGACATCAAGCCCTCCGCTCGGGGCGAGCTGGAGATTACCGACGTGAACAACCGGTACCTGGAACAGGGTCAGTTGAGCGTCGAAATCATGGGCCGTGGCTACGCCTGGCTGGATACCGGTACCCACGACAGCCTGCTGGAAGCCGCCAGCTTTATCGCTACCCTGCAAAAGCGTCAGGGCCTGATGGTGGCCTGCCCGGAAGAGATCGCCTTTGCCCAGCAGTGGATTGATGCGGCCAAGGTGCTGGAATTGGCCGCCCCTCTGTCAAAAAATGGTTATGGGCATTACCTGCTCAGCCTGCTGAAGTAAGGAGGTATGCGATGCCATACACCGTAAAACCGACTGCTCTGCCCGAAGTGCTGATTCTGGATCCCAAGGTCTTTGGTGACGACCGGGGCTTCTTTTTTGAAAGTTTCAATCAGCGCGACTTTGACCAAGTTACAGGATTGGATGTGCGTTTCGTACAAGACAACCACAGTCGCTCGTCCAAGGGCGTGCTCCGTGGCCTGCATTACCAAATTCAGCACCCGCAAGGCAAACTTGTGCGCGTGACGCAGGGCGAGGTGTTTGACGTGGTCGTTGATCTGCGGCGCAGCTCGGCCCACTTTGGCAAATGGGCTGGCGAGGTGCTGTCGGCGGATAACAATCGCCAGCTTTGGATTCCGCCTGGTTTCGCCCATGGTTTTGTAGTGACCAGTGAGTCAGCGGAGTTTCTCTATAAAACTACGGATTACTGGTACCCCGAGCACGAGCGCAGTTTGTTGTGGAACGACCCGGATGTGGGAGTCGAATGGCCCAACTTCGCTGAGCCGAATCTGGCGGCAAAGGATGCGGCGGGGAAACGGTTGTATGAGGCGGAGGTGTTTGCATGATTGCCGCAAATGCCACGAAGCCAGGATGCGTGGCGACAAACACGTCGTCGTGTGGGGTACCGGCACGCCCCTTCGGGAATTCCTCTACAGTGACGACATGGCCGATGCCTGCGTGTTTCTGCTCGAACAAGCGGAAGAAAACCTCTCCTGCTTGTTCAACAACGAACAGCCGCTCGCGAACATTGGCTGTGGCTGGGCAAGATTTGAAAGGCCCATGATGGATAAATTACTTAACGACATCGTCGCCATTGCCGTCAAGGCAGGGCAAGCCATCATGGAAATCTACGCTGACCCGGCCAATGCCGTGATGACCAAAGCAGACGATTCGCCATTGACCCAAGCCGACCTCGCATCAGACCGAGTCATCAGCGCAGGTTTGGCGGAACTGGGATTGGGATGGCCTGTGCTCTCTGAAGAATCCACACAGATCGCCTATGTCGAACGCCAATCATGGCAACGTTTCTGGCTGGTCGATCCGCTCGATGGCACCAAAGAATTCATCAAACGCAACGGCGAATTCACCGTCAACATTGCCCTCATTGAAAATGGCCAACCGGTACTCGGCGTGGTGTACTCACCTGTATTCGATGTGTGCTACTACGCCGCGCGTGGCTTGGGCGCATTCGTACAGCGTGGAGAGGCATCACAACTTATTCGCGCCCAGCCTCACACTGCAGGCCAGTCTGTCAAAGTCGTTGCCAGTCGATCACATGGCGACGAGCGCACCGCTGCTCTACTCAATCAGATGGGCGATCACGAATGCATCGGCATGGGCAGTTCACTCAAACTTTGCCTGATAGCGGAAGGTGTCGCGCATTTCTACCCGCGCCTCGGCCCCACCATGGAATGGGACACCGCAGCAGCTCATGCTGTGGTGAGTGAAGCGGGCGGCATCGTCTGTGACCTCAACGGTGACGAACTGCGCTACAACAAACCCGATCTGCACAACCCGGAATTTCTGGTAATGCCTGCCCAGGATAAATTGCAGCGTTTGTCCAATGTTTCCAATCAGCGTACATTGCTAATTTAATTGAATATTTTGCCTGATATGGGAGAAAAACAAGGTTTGGAAATTGTTTTGGGTGCTGCTACGATACTTCAGGGCAATTGGGATATCCGCTTTGTGATGTGCGGTGAGGGCACAGCCAAGTCTCGTTCGCGAGGTGAATTCGGTAAGGTCGTATCTCGTTGTGGTGTCGTGACCCCGCTGGGAGACGCCAGTGTTTTCTCGAATGCATTTCAGAAGTTGGCCGTAGATCCAGATAGACGAGTTAGCCTGGGAATGGAGGGGCGTTTGATTGCTGAAAAACATTTTTCAACTGAAGCTGTGATAAGGAAATTTGAGCAAGAGTTGGGGAAGGTTGTTTATGACTAGCGGCTTACTTCGTCCACATGCATCACGCATTGTTTTCCTGCAACGATTTTTGGATTCCTGCCTGATTTTTTTTACGTATTGGTTTATTACGATCGCCAGGCTTGATGTGGTATGGGATTCGAAACGCATATTAGCAGCCGCTTTCGCGGTGGTTCTTTTCGCGTTTCACGCCGAGTTTCTCGGCCTATACCGATCCTGGCGGTCTAGTTCGTTTATTGATGAGATTCAAACGCTACTCAAAGTTTGGCTCTTGACCATATTTTTATTGGTGACACTGGCTTTTATTACCAAGACATCCGAGATATTTTCGCGATTGGTGATGATGCTCTGGTGGACTTTTGCTCCCGTGAGCTTGATTGCCATCCGTTTGATAGTGCGGTGGGGCTTGAGGTTTGTCCGGCGTAGTGGTGCAAATGTACGTAATATTGCGATTGTGGGACACAACCCTGTTGGCATTCGTTTGGTCAAGCATCTGAATGCAATATCTTGGACTGGACTGGTCGTTAATGGATTTTTTGATCATCGCACAAGAGAGTTCGGTGAGACTGTAGTGGGCGCCTTGAAATATTCTATAAGTTCGATTGATGCGTTAATGCTAAAGGCGCATTCTGGCGAGATTGATTCAGTCTATATTGCGTTACCTATGAAGGCTGAGCTGCGGATCGCGGAACTGGTTAATCAGCTTTCAGATACGACGGCATCTGTATATGTTATCCCCGACCTGTTTATTTCGGAGTTGATGCATTCGCGCTGGATTGATTTCGGCGGTATGCCGCTGGTGAGTGTGTATGAGACGCCGTTTTATGGTTTGTATGGATGGGTGAAACGGATGGAGGATCTGTTTTTAGGCGGCTTGATTCTACTATTGATCTTGCCGATCATGGTGGCGATTGCAATTACAGTCAAGCTGACTTCGCCTGGCCCTGTGATTTTCAAGCAACGACGTTATGGTTTGAATGGTGAGGAGATGGAAGTGTGGAAGTTCCGTTCCATGACGGTGTGTGAAGATGGTGACCATGTTCCGCAAGCCAAAAAATGCGATGTGCGCATTACCCCGTTCGGCGCTTTTCTACGCAAGACTTCGCTGGATGAGTTGCCGCAATTCATCAACGTGTTGCAAGGTACGATGTCCATTGTCGGGCCGCGTCCGCATGCTGTGGCGCACAACGAGCAGTACCGCAAGTTGATTAGAGGATACATGCTGCGACACAAGGTCAAGCCGGGAATCACCGGGTTAGCGCAAGTGAATGGCTGGCGGGGAGAGACGGATACGCTGGATAAGATGCAAAAGCGTGTCGATTTTGATTTGGAATACATCCAGAATTGGTCGCTGTGGCTTGACCTGAAAATTGTGTTCTTGACAGTGTGGGGCGGGTTTTGCGGGGCGCATGTGTATTAGCGCCTGGCAGGAAATATGGACGTGGTCATCACCTGACTGACTTTGCTTGTCATAGGACCTGCTTTCACTCAACGATATTATGAAAATCTGATCGCGGCTTAACCCGTTGGACTGTTGGACTCCACTATTGCCAACCGACCTCACTCATCAGAATGTATAACGCATCCCGAAACTGGCAAATCCATATTTGCCACTGAATTTGCTGGCGGTAGCACTGTTGTAAATGAAAGGGATTTCACCGACAAACTGGTTGCTCATCACTTGTCCGCGCACAAATAAGGATGAATTCTTGCTCAAATCCCGGCTGATTTCACCGACAAAGACGCTGTTGGATTTATACGGTGTTCTGCCTGCATTGGAGATTAGCTGATCAACATTGCTGCGCCTCAGATACTGGTACTGATATCCGCCAGCAAGATGCCAACCCCTTTTATGCCAGCGCAGCATCCCCCCAGCCTGGACATAACTGCTGTCGTATTCCATCTCGGACATGATGCTGGTAGGGGTTGAGAAGGTACTGACCGCCAGAGGCGCCGTGCATGGCGCGACAACCGCGCCTGTCACCCCTGAGGAAGTGAAATCGAGGTTGTAATTGCAGCCGTTGCCACTGGTATAGTTTGCCGACATTTCACCGATACTGACACGGCTTGTTCCCAGCCCGGCAAAAGCGGAAAAGTCATAGTCGTGGCGAAACGGCCATGTTCCAATCAAATCGATCTGCAACTGCACATCATTCGGGCTTTTTACGCTGAGGGAATTGACTGTTATGCCTTGAACATTCGTAGGGCTCGCTTTGTTCAGCTCAGAAGAATGATCGCCCCAGGTGCTCAGGCGGATAGCGTAAGCAGAGTTTGCGGAGATGTCATTCAGCCGGTACTGCAGCGCGGCCTGCCAGCTCGTGATCGACTCGTTATCGCCACGATAGGTGATTTTGCGCTGCCATAATCCGCCATCGATCCACAATTTGTCGGTGATGCCGTAGGCGCCTTTCAAATGAGCTCCGCTATAGTCGCCGACATTCGTTCCACCATATATGGTGGACCCCTGAGTCAAGACAATTTTTGACTCAGTTTAAGCTGTGCATTCGACTTCCTTAGCAGCTGGACGGCGCTGCCCCGGTTTTGCCT
>PFJY01000217.1 GCA_002784065.1 Hydrogenophilales bacterium CG_4_10_14_3_um_filter_58_23
CAGGCGGCTCCTGGGTTACCCGCGCCTTTGAGGCGCTCAAGCAATAAACCTCCGGCTTTGCCGGAGGTAATTTAATTTTGGGCTCTTTTAAGTATCTCGACGTATTGCGGGCCGGGATCGTAGTCGAGTTCTTGTCGGGGCACGAAGTTTTCATTTTTTTGGGCCGCACGGTGGGCGAGGGTGTTAAGCGCACCAAAGAATCCGCCCAGTTTGTCGGCCTTGTCTCCCAAATCTTTGGTGATCTGGCCGCGCGCTTCGGTGGTTTTGACCCACTCTTCATTGCGGTTCTTGACTTCGCCGAGGCGAAAGCCTTGCGCGCCGAGGATGTCTTCGAGCGAGAGAACGTCCTGCATGGCTTCGCTGTCGCGTCCTTTGGGGCGTAGCCAATCGATGCGCTGGTGCGTGGTGTCGGCATAGAGGATGCCGACGGCATCCTTGTCAAGAACTTGGAGGGTATCGGTAAGGACAAGCGCCATCTGTTTGGTTCCGCCGGTAGCGTTGAAAACAACGCTATGACCATCAAGCATTTCGGCCAAGCGCATTGCTTCAGTCTGGAGGGTGGCAAAATTATCGTCTGCAAATGGTTCGATGCGCACAGGGATATGGTGTCGATCCAGCAATTTTTTGAGTGATTGGGCTTGGTTACGCATGGCCGGGGTTGCAAGTATCCAGACCTCCGCTGGTTTGGTTTGGAGCGCAGGAATGAGGTTGGCCAGGTTCTGACCAGTGGCGATGCAAAGGAATATGGTGGTCATGGATTTTTCCATGAAATTAGGATGGCTCGGTGATAGTAGATTTTTTTCATGACTCAATCCCAACTCGCGTGTTCTTCGGCCAGATAGGCATCGACTCCCTCTTTCGAGTCCGGTGGACTGCCGGGTTAGCGACCATGGATGCGGCCAACCCAATAGCCGGGCTTACGTGAATGATGTGAAGTTGCAAAAACGACTATGCCACCATTCTCTGAGCGATAGAAAAGCGAGAAAGGAAAGCCTTTGAGAAATACGCGACGTGTATTTGAAACCGATGGCGAGCCAGCAAGCGGAAAAACCAAAGCTCTGGCGGTTGCCTCTTCAACAGCAGCGCTAAACCGCAAACCCAGGCCGGGTTCGGCTTCGTTGTAATGGGCGACTCCAGCAAGAAACTCTTGGCGAGCTTCAGCGATAAAACGTGCTTGCCTCACTGAGTCATGCGCCTTGCTTCGGCGAATATTTCCTCTGCCGGGGTGGTTTGCAATTCGCCTCTGTCGAAGGCCGCGACACGTTTCTCGACTTCCCGTTCCCACTCTGTCCCGATTTCAGATAACGAGGAACCCTGTAGCGACTCAAGAAGTACCTCGACAAGTTGGGCTCGCTCATCAGGCAGAAGCGTGCATGCTTGTTGTTCCAATTCAGCCAGCAAAGCGGACATGGCGTTACTCCTTTGATTGTGACCGGGTTATTTTACTCTTGGCGTGTGGTTTGGCCGCTAACGTCAAATGGGGGCCGATATTCAGTGCGAATCCGGGCGGATGCACTCGATGGCGATACCGAGGTCGAGTGCCTGCCAGGGGCGGTCGGCGGTGATGGCCGTGCCGCCCAGTGTTTGGGCCAATGCCAGGCAGGCACGGTCGCCGAGCGAGAGGCCCAAGTGCCGGGTTGGCTGGCGCAGGATGCCGGAAAGCTCAGCCTGTTCCTGGGTCAGGGGGACGATTTCGACATTGAGAGAACTGACCAGAATCGGCACTTCACCGGCGGGCAGGCCGCGCTCGATGACTTTGCTGACCAATTCGGCAAGGTTGGTTGCGCCGAGCAGGCAACGCTCAGTAGTCAGCAAATGCGCGACCCGTGCTTCGCCCGGTTCTTTCCAGAGGTGGGCCAGCAGGGCGGAGGTGTCAAGAATAAAGGTCGTCATTCGGTCGAAGCCGCCTTCCGCCGTTCGGCAATGAACTCATCGACAACCGATACACCGGGCTGTGCCGGACAGTATTTTTCGATCAATGCCTGCGCGCGTTTGAGACGCGCGGCGCGGGTGCTCAGCACCAGCCGCCCGTCTTCAATCTCGGCAACCATTTCGTCGCCTTCGTGCAGGCCAAGCTGGTCGCGCAGCGCCTTGGGTATGACCACGCGGCCGTTTTGTGTCAAAGTTAGTGTGTTCATGGCAGTCCCGTAAAAAAATGGCATTTTCTGATTCTAGTGGCAGATTAGGGTGCGCGCAAGGCGGCGAGTTTGAGCTTTTTGAGCTGATCCTTGTCAATTCCCTGGACGACTTTTGGCAGCCATTCTTCGATGGCATCGGCAAGCGCGAGTTTTTCTTCGGCTGACCAACCGGCACTTTCTCTGGCATCCCCGGAGAGCTTGCGGGCATCGCCATGTAGCTTTGTGTTCTGGGCATCCTTCTTGCCCAGCAGTTGCTCGCAACGCTTGGTACAGGCATTCTTGAATTCTTCGATACGGCGGAGGTTGGGCGACATCGCGGCGAGCGCTGTCTGCCGTGCTGCCTGTGCTTCAATCTCTGCCTGTTCAGCCGCTTCGGTGAGCTGTTTCTGCCTGGCTGCCTCAGCACTTGCGGTGGCGCGAAGCACTTGCTGATCTTCCAGCCGAAACAGTTGCTCCTGATGCGCGTCGCGCAGGGACTGGCTTCGTGCGGCGAGCTTCTGGCGCAGTGAGTCGGAGAGGTGGCGATGCTCGTCGTCGCAGGCATCAACCCATATCCAGCCGAAGGGTAGGAGGCCGTCAGCGCCAACTTTGGTCAGACTGGCGAAGCGTTTCTGTGTGGTGTTGGAGCGGTATGTGGGCTGCTCGCCTTGCTTGCCGAGAATTTTGATGTCGCGCAGGCCGTCCAGAGTGACGGACTCGGCGCCAGAGTGCCGTCCCACGCGCAGCAAAAAGCCTTGCCTCGTTTTGATAAGTTCACCGAGCTCGTTGCCCAGCAGGCCATTGATCAGTCTTTTCCAGTCAGTGTCGAGTAGTGCCCCGAGCACGGCGTGGTCAATTTCAGCATCAAGCTGCGGTCGGTAGAAATTGTTGCAGGCATCGCACAACTCATTCCAGGCGATCTTGCCGGTGAGCCGCAGTTCGCCAAAAAAGGCGGCGGGTAGCGCGTCGGGGATAGTTTCTAGAAAGCCTTTGAGTTCTTGTGGGCTACGCTCGCCGTCGCGGGGAGGGCGTTTTTTCTTGCTTATGGCGTAAAGCACTCGTGTTGGCGGCGGTGTCGTGTCGTCTTCGGGATGTGCGTCAGCCAGGCCAAGGTGGCGGAATGGGTCATTCTCGAATTTGCCAGCAGTGTAGCCGAGCAGGCGCTCTTGCAGGCGACGTGGCGCATTTCTCTTGTCAGATTTTTCGTCGAAAGCGAGCGCCGCGCCACGGTTCATCTGGTTCAACCACGCCGTGCGAATGCTGCCTTTCAGCGAGCTGCCGGGCAGATAGGGCGTGTTGTCGAGGGGTCGATAGGCCGTGCGTGCAATGGTTAATCTGTTATAGATGACATCACCTGCGGAGCCATGTTGGGTGGCCTTACCGGCAATTCGTTCATATTCGCTGACAATCGCTGCGGCCACCGCGACTTGATGTTTCGCCAGTCCTGCAAAGCGCTCTGCATGATCCCGGAAAAAACGCTGGATAGCGCCAATCGGTTCGCGTTGATCGGCAAGCGTGGCCAGTTGCTTGCGTTCCCTGTCACTCAGGGATTCAGCCAAATCAGCCGGGTCTAGCGCGTGCAGCAGGCCATCATGAATAACGAAGTTGCTTGGTTCAAAAACCTCGTCACAGCCGATGTGGATGGGCGATAGTGTTGAGATGGACAGCGCGCGGGTGTTCATGGTCATCGCGTCAACTCCAGGGTGATCTGAACGACTGGCGCATAGCCTTGATGCACGGTTGCTTTTTCCGTCTTGGAGAGTTTTCCTTCGCCGCCCAGGCCTTGACCGATAAACGGGCGCGCTGAAAATTCGCCAGCAGGCACGAAAACAGCCCCGCTGGAGGCCATCAACACAGGCGTTTTGAACGGGTTACCGGCGAGCGCATGGGCGTTGCCGTGGCGACCGAAGCGGGTCAGCACGCGCCAATAGCTTAGCGAGCCATCAAAACCCTGGCCTTGCGGCGCGCAGGGGGCGAGTGTCCAAAAGGCGTTGGCGTTGGCGGGTGCCGCGAACGATGTCGGCTCAAGTTGCTCGACGGTGAATTTGCCGAGGCCGATGCTGGCGTCACGACCAAATCCGCTGGCTCCGATTGCTACAAGCAGTTCCCTGACTTGGTCGGTTGTTACGCGGTCTTCATCGTGTACCAGATAAACGTCGATGCGCTGCCCGGTGGCATGGAAGGTTTGCGGCTGGGTGTAGGGGGCGAATTCGCCTTCGCCGGTGCTGCCGGTCAGGCGGTTGAGCGTGTTGTGGGCTTGCACGGCAGCAACTGGTGATTTGCCATAAGCGGTGACGTCATCCACCGCGCTTCCGAGCAGTACGGTCAGACCTTTGTCCGTTTGGTTCGCAGGTGTCCAGCGCTTTTTCTTCGCGGCTTTGCGTTCTGCCGGGTCGCGTTGCGGCTCGAAGTGTTGTGGCAGAGTGGGTTTGGGCAAGTAACCCGCCGGGAAGCCGTCGGAGACGATGAGCCACGGCTGGCCTTGCGTATAGCCTTCAAGCTGGCGGGTCAGCTCGGCTTCTCCGGCTGCCTCGCGCAATGCCCAGCAAAGCTGGCCGAAAAGCGTATCGCCAGCCAATGGCGTGCCGAGTGGGGTATGCAGCGCGAGGGTGGCGCGGTGGAGTGCGTAGGCCATTATCAGGCGGCTGCGGCGAAAGGTTCGATGGCGTCAAAATCCGCCTGGATCGACTGACCGTCAAGGGCCAGCCCGGCGAGCGCGACCTTGCCATAACCGCGTGAACCAGAACCGCCCAGGCTGTCGGCTTCGAGCAGCTTCAAGCCGCGCAACAGGAGAGCCAGCAGGTCTTCGCCGTCAATCACCTTGAGCGAGAGCCGGAAATCGAATTCGGCCCCGGCAATCACGCGTTCGGTGAAGCGCGGATTGTCGGCGACGCCGGCAATGCGATTGATCGAGTTTTCGCTTTTGGCTTCCGTGGTGAGCAGGTTGCGCGCCTGCACTTTTTTCAGCCAGTCGGCGTTGAGCGCGCAATCCCAGAAGGCGAGGCGGGTCGGGCCGATTTCCCTGACCAGATTTTCGACATCACCGCCGGGCGCGCCGCCAAAAAGACGCAACAAATCGCGTGCAGATGGCGTGTCCTGGTTGCTCAGGTGCTGAAAAGAAAAAGGCTTGCCGTTGGCTGCGCTCACCAGTCCAAGCTGCCATTCGAGCATTGAACGTATTTTTCCCTTGAGTGAAGAGCCGGGAATGTAGGGCTGGCCATCAAGCGGGTTTTTGACCACCGGATTATCGGTGCCGCCAATGCGCATCTCGGTGTCGCCAGCGCCAATGTGCAGGCCGGTTTTGAGGATGAGGGTGCCGGTGAGTTGTTTGATTTTGGTGAGTTGTTTGATTTTGGTGAGTTGCATTATCTTTGTCTCCCTGATGTTCAGCCGCGTAGCGCCTTGAGAAAACCGATCACGGCTTCGAAGTGGAGGCGGAAATGGTCGAGCGCTTTGGCACTGGTGGTTGTTTTGATGCAGTCGCGGAACCAGAATTCAAACTGTTCATCCACCAACTTTCTCCCCTTGGCATAAGCGACTTTGGCGTTAAGCATTTTGATGAAAGCTTCGTATTGCTTGAATTTCTCATCATCGCCATTGATTCGTTCCTGCCAGCCCACCAGTTCGTCGTAGAAACGGCGGATTTGCGTGCTCTTGTTCATGTGTCCGGGCGCCTGGTTGAGCTTGTTGGCTACGGATTCAGCCTCGCCGTTAAACAGTTCGGCTGCGGGTGGAACGATGGCTAAGTTGGTGGGCATCTCTATGTTCTCCTGGGCAGTATTTTGCGGAAATACGGTTTCATTGTCTCATTTGGCAAGCTTGCCAGCGTTAATTGCGTTGTCGATAAAGCAGTACGGAAAGCGGCAGGCGGTAAGCGCCTTTGTATGTGCCGAGCGCACCGCCGATTTCGCCAATTGCATCGGCCAGCAGTTGTTCGCGGCGGTCGCGAGCGCTGTCGTCGCCCTTGACGCGATCGCGGAAAAAGCGGGTGAGGCGGTAGTGGAGCTGCGAGCGCCAGATGGCGTCTTCCGGGCGTTTGCTTTCAGCGCGGTCGGATAACTGTAGCAGCGAATAGGTGAGGCCGGTTGAAAACTCTGCGCCGTGGGTAACGGCGCGATCCATCAGCGCTTCGAGCGCGGCGCAGCGTTGTCCCATGAGTATTTGCCAATCGGCCCAACTCACATTGCGGTTCCATATCTGAGCCGCATTCTTGCCGGGATAGGACTTGGCAGCGTCGAGCGCATGTTCGGCGCTACGAGCGAGGTGTCGCACCGGTGTTTTGGGGTGCGTCATGGTCAGGCCGGCGGAAAAGGTGATGCTGTTGTTGGCGACGTAAGCGGCGAATTTCTCGCGCAATTCCGACGCCAGAGCGAGGGTAGACTCCCACGGGCCGATCAGAAAAAAATCGTCGCCACCAGCAAACACGGTGTAGGTGTTGCGGTAGCGTGCAATGCCTTGCGCGTCTTTGCCGTGCTCGCAAAACCAGGGTAGCCAGAGCGCAAAGAAAGCGTTGATCTGGCGCGAGAGCGAGGCCATTTTGGCGAAGGTGGGTTTTTCCAGTCCTTGCTGAAAAATACTGCCGAGGTTGTCGATGTCGCCTTTGAGGGTGACAAGGGCAATTTCGCCCTTCCACTGACCGTCTTGATCCAGTCGGCGGTCTTCGCAGGCGATGTGGTGCAGGGTTTTGATCGGTGCTGACCGGTCGAACTCCGCTTCGCTCTCCCATTTGCCGTATTTGTCGGCCACTTGTTCGTCGGTGGCGTCAAAGCGGGGGACGTAGCTGTTGACGAAACGCCGGGCATACCCGCGCCAGATCGTACCGTCGGGCTCGGCGGCGTCAAAGTCCCAGACGCGCAGAAGCGTTCCGCTACGCGCCAGTTCGCCGTATTTGCCGGAGGCCTCGGCTTCAGGGGCGAAAGCCAACCGGTAGCCGAAGTAGTCAAGGCCGAGTACCGGCAGCGTTTCGGCTTGTCTCGCGACGAGCAGCCGCGCCCGCTTGGTTAACGCTTCGCCAATGCGAATCTGGTCGTCCGCCAACCTTGACAGCGCATAGTCGCGCTGAGATGAGACTTTGGGCTCGGCGGGGTGCTTGCCGTTGATCTGGCAAACCCCGAGGGTATTGTCGAAGCAGTCAAGAAAGCCGTCGAAACTGGCTGTCGTATCCTCGTCGCAGAGACCGAAACGCTGGTGCTTTGCATCGTCGAGTGCGGCAAACAGGCGCTTGGTCATCTCGCCAAAGTTCCCGGCAGTAAAGTCGTTGCATGAGGCGGGCGTGGTAGCAAGGCCGACGCCAATTTCGCCATAGGTGTGTGCCAGGCACCAGTCGTTAAGTTCTTTTCGGCAGCGGTCGACAGCAGCGCGGGCTAAATCGGTGTTGGGGGCGACGATCAGGAATTTGCCAGCGGCGTTGATGATCTGCGCGGTCGAGGGCAGTTCCAGCGCTTCCAGCAACTTGAGCGCAGCGCATTCGGCAAGCAGCGAAACCTGGAAGGAACGGCCCCGCAGCAGCTTGTGAGCGTGCTTTTGAGTTGCGCCGCCCTCGGCAAAGATGAAGTCTTGAATGCCAAAAAAATCGCCCTGTACGAGCAGGAACTTTTCAATACCCCAATCTTCGCGGCGCTCGCGCAGCTCTCGTGCGGCTTCTGGCCCAGTGTGACCGTGCGCGTGATGCCAGCGCCAGAGCGCGGTAGCGAGCGCGGCTGTGGCCTTGCTGTGATCGTAAAGCGATACTTCGGGCTTGGTGCCAAAAGCGGTGGCGGCGGGTATGGCGTGTGTCATCGTCAACCAAAGGCTGTCGAAGTGATCGAGCCAGAGCGGCAGGTTGGTGACGTGGGATTGCGGGATGCGTTTCAACCCTTCGAGCAGTGCTTCCCACAGTAAGTGGTATTCCGCTTTGGCTGTGGCTTTGTCGCTGGGTGTGCATGTATTGGCGAGTTGAGGAAAGATGTTCTCCGGTGCAAGGGGCTTGAGTGGATAGCGCCAGGCGAGCTTGCCCTCTTCAATGTGTGGTTTGCCAATCTGCTCGAACAAGGTCAGCAGGCGGGCGCAGAAGTGGTTTTCCCGCTCTTTCTGGTTGTTGTATTTGGTATCGAATTCCTCGCGCTCGAACCCGGAAGCAACGCGGTCAGCAGTGGCCACGATCCACTGCAGGAAGGTGTCTGGCCGATGGTGGGCGCTGGCGGCATTGACCGCCGAGTCTGTCACGTTGCCGTCGTCGCCCGTAGAAAAGGGTGGGCAGTCATGGCGCAAGTCGGGAAAATGGCCTGTCGCTTCGAGAGCATCCCACGCCAAGCCTGTGTAAGCAGCATGAACGTGACTGTGGTAGCCCTCTTTGATGCGCCACGGGCAATAAAGCGTTTTGTGTGCATCGAGCCGCCCTTCATGCTCGATGCCCGCTCGCTCGGC
>PFJY01000016.1 GCA_002784065.1 Hydrogenophilales bacterium CG_4_10_14_3_um_filter_58_23
TTCACCGGCGCAAAACCGGCTCCGAAAGCGATGAAGATCAACGGTCGGGTGGAATCCTCATGCAGCACGAAACCGCCTTTCGGGCCTTCCACCATCACCGCCTCGCCACTCGTCAGTTTGGTGGCGACATAATCCGAAAAAGGATTGCCAGGCAGGTTGCGGATGTGAAACTGCAGGTTGCAATCATCGCACGGACAGCTTGCCACAGGAAATTCCGCCGAGAGCGCGTGACCGAATTGAAGAATTGCATTCTGCCCGGACAAGAAGCGCAACCGGTTGTTGCGCGGGGTTTGCAGGTTCAGGATCAGCATGTCATCGCCCGCCTGATCAATGCTTTTGACGTGCGCCGTGATGTACTGGAGCGGAATATCCGATGCAAATTGCGCCTCACCCGCCTCGATCACCACATCGGTCACAGCGGTATTCGAGCACATCAACGCATAGCCGGAGGATTTCTCGGCTTCGCTCAGAACATAATCGTGGGGCCGCACTTTCATCACCTGGCCTTCAACGACTCGAGCTTTGCACTGGCCACAATTGCCGTTACTACAACCGTAGTTGAGTGCGAGTCCAGCGCGCAGCGCAGCTTCGAGCAGGGTGTCCGCGCCTTCGACGAAAAATTCGTGTCCGCTGGGCCAGATTTTTACATGCGCCGCCATGACGCGCAGAAAGCTGTCGCGCAGGGTCAAGCTGGGCAAGCCGGCCCGGGTATCACGCGCCGCCAGTTCCTGGTGTATCCACATTCTGAGGGATGCCGCAGCAGCCTGTACCTCTTCCCCGCCACCGTCCCATGCCTTGAGCTGCTTTTCCAGCCCATCGGCAATGGCGCGATATTGGTTCAACGCAACCTGTGTTTCTGCCAGTTCCTTGCCCAAACCGGTCAGCCGTGCGGCAAGCACCTCCTTGTCCGGCAGGGAGCGCTCGAATACCCGTTTGCCGAAGGCTTTTTCCTTGATCTGCGCGACCCGCTCGAAGGCGGTGTTGTCCTCGAACTGGACATCGGGATAAACGCGCAGCAAATCCTCGGCAACCACCATGCCGTCGAAAGACGCCAGGTTCCCATCCTTGATTTTCTTCTGCAGCGCTACCCGCGTGACACCCACCAGGCGCGCCGCTCTGCATACATTCAGAAGTTGCGGCATATCCTCCTCCCGTTTAACCAAGCTGGCCCAACATCTCCGGCTCCATGTCGAAGCCGACTTCACAGCCGGGATTGAGCGCGATGCCGTGACCGGCACCCATTTTTTCCAGAACCCACTTGAATTCGGTCAACAACCCACCGCCGTAGAGGGGGAAATCCTTGAGAAAAGGTTTGGCACGATCCGGACTGGTAAACACCGCAAGAACCCTGCTTCCGTCTTCGGCTTCGAGCACCAGCGGCTGGGCGCGGGGGGAACGTTGCACACCCTGCATTACCTCGTCGTCCTCGATCGGCATGAAGACCTCGGAAAGCAACAGTTCCTGCATGAACTCATCGCCCGACATGCTGCCTTCCCACGCCGCCAGGAGCTTTTTTTCCAGTTCGTTCTTCGGGGTGAACGCTTCGCCTGCCATCATTATTTCCTTCGAATTTTGAAAATCTCAAAGCCAGTATAATTAACTTGACTAATTCGTTCAACTAATCTATATGTTAAACAGAATAATACATAACTCATAGGGCGCCGTCAGAAAGAAAGGCGGCGATATTCCACATCAAGCTGAGGAGGTGCAAAATGTATGACATCAATCAAATCATCAACCGTGAAGGCAACACTCCGGAGGTTGATCTTCTCGAACTTGGAGACTGGTCCAAGCAGATTGCGCAAGAGTTGGCCGGGAAGGAAGACATCACGTTGTCAAAAGAACACTGGGACGTAATCAATTTTCTTCGCGACCATTATCAGAAATGCGGCCCCTGTCCGAATGGCCGCACCGTTTTGGGCTTGCTTGAGGACAACTTCTCGCGGCAAGGCGGCAAAAAACACCTCTACCATTTATTCCCCAGAGGTCCGGTCGTCCAGGCCTGCAAGATTGCGGGGCTGCCCCTGCCGCCGTACAGTGAGGACGCCTCGTTCGGCAGCGTGATGTAAGCCCGGATTCGCCAGCAAGAAACAAGTCAAGTGCAGCGGGTTTTCCACTCCCTCCCCTTGGCAGGGGGAGGGAGTAATGGGGACACTGATTTCGACTTCATTTTCCAAGCAGGTCGCGCAGTTTGTCGATGATGTTTTTTTCGCGCTCGTCGAATGAAAACAGCGGATCGACAAACCCGTGTTCCTTGGCTCGCTCTTCCGCCACGGCGAGATGGAGGAATTCCTCGTAATATTCCTGCTCGGTGCAGGTCACCTGGGTAACGAAGACATCCGGCTCGTGGAAGTCGGTGACCCCCAGCACGTAGACCGTCACGGTGATGACCTTTTCCCTGGGAAATATCACCGCTTCGGTTTGCAGCGACACGACGACATCGGACTCTGTCGCAAAATTGCTGTCCGGACCCAGCGCACCGTACACCGCCCGGAGTCGATCTTCTATCGAGTTGTTGCTCATCGTTTGCCGCTTTGGACTGGACGCTCAAACATTACACTATTCCCACCGTTCAGATCAATCGAATCGCGGCTGGGTACTTACTTTTTGCATTCAAGGCATGTCACGTTTTAAAGACCAGCTCTCAGCGCAGCGTAAAAGTAAAATCGTCGCGCTCCGCCGCCAAGTCATTGAGCAGAGTAACCAGTTTGGCATAATCCAAGCCCAGGTTCGCCTGCGCCTGCGCCGGCTGTTCCCAGACGATCTCGAACGGCCCGGCGACCTCACCGGTCAACACGTCCCACAAGGCGTCCAGATTGCGCCCAAAATGGGGAGGAAAAGCGAGCTGGCGCGTCAGTTCGTCGTAGAACTGGGCAAGGGTGCGGATATCGCGCAAAACGCAACGTTTTAACGGCATGGCGGCACCTCGATGAAAGTCTGATAATGATCCACGGTCACGCGACGCAGGCCATCGCGGGAAAACAGCAGGCGCTTGGCGCCCCGGTGCCCGCCCCGGTAATCGAGGTCGGCTTCGCGCCAGTCGCCGCGCGGCAGCCGGCCTTCCCGATTACCGAAATGGTCGCCGCCGATGCTCTTGAACCTGAGAGCGGGAACGTTCCACAAGTCCCTGCCGGGCCGCCAGCCGGTCTGCTGCGCCTGCCTCTTGGTGACGAACTTGCCCGGCAACTGCGCGTTGCGGCTTCCGTTCAGGACATCCAGCATGTTCGCCAGTTCCGCTTCGTCGATTTTCGGCTGCAAGCGCTGGTTCAGCGCGTGCACCGCCTCGCGGCAGTTTGCGGCATGGATTGCAGGCGTCCAGACGGCCATGCAGGCCAGGGTGAAAACAATAACAGCGCGGATCACCGGTTATTCCCTTTCGGTATCAATAATTCCAGGCCGGACGAGCCGGAACCAAAAAAACCTGTCATTTCGAACGCAGTGAAAAATCTCTATACCGGCTGAAGAGCAATATCCCCCCCAGTCGAAATGACAGTGTGGTGGGCAACGCTCTTTTGCCCACGCGGAAACAATTTCCGCACACCGCGTGGGCACAAAAACGGTGTCCACCCTACATGGCTACCCCGTAGGAGCGGTCTCCAGGCCGCGATTCCCGGCGCATCCCATCGCGGCCTGGAGACAGCTCCTACGGGCGCGCCATCATTTTCAGGGAGTTTCCCGCCCATTTTCCCCGGCCAGTTCCTGGTACACCCCCCAAGCCTGCTTCAGGGTTTCCAAGGCCTCAGGGTAACGGAAATGCTCGATCTGCTGCTCCAGCTCCACGGCCGACGACCCGAGGGCAGTCTTGAGCTGGGCGCGATTTTCCTCGAAGACCTGGTTGGCGCGCATGTTGGAAGCGGCCAGCAGCGGCTCCATCCGGGTCAGCGCCTGCCGCACTGCCGTCCAGTCCACCTCGGTCGGAACCGGGGCGGCTTCCTCCTCTTCCAGAGCGGCAAGGATCGCCCCGGCCAGCATCCCAAGACCCTCCTCCACGGTGCCGACCAGCCGCTCGATCTCCGTCGGCGCGAGGCCCGTCTTGATGGCGACCTCTAGCTCGGCGGCACGCTGCTGGACCTGCGTCGCCCCCAAGTTGCCGGAGACACCTTTGAGGGAATGGGCCAGCCGCCGGACCTCCGGAAGGTCGCCGGCGGCCAGGCGCTCGCGCAGCTTCGCCATATCGCTGGCGTGTTCGACGGCGTAGCGGCGCAACAAGCGAACATAGGCCGCCAGCTTACCGTTCAGCACCCGGAGGCCGGAGGCCGCGTCCAGGCCGGGGATGACGCTCAGGCGGGTAAAAATGAAGGCCTCCGGCTCCGGTGATAGCGCGGGCCCGGCAGAGCGGGATGAAGCCGCCGCGCTTTCCGGCCGTGTGGGCAGCCACTTGAGCAGCGCGGCATACAAAATCTCCGGCTCCACCGGCTTGGCGACAAAGTCATTCATCCCCGCCTTCAGGCAGGCGCTGCGGTCTTCCTCGAAGACGTTAGCGGTCATTGCCAGGATGGGCTGCTCCTCGTGGCCCGGCATGGCGCGAATAGCCCGCGTCGCCTCCAGCCCGTCCATCTCCGGCATCTGCACGTCCATCAGGATCAGGTCGTAGGCGCCGGTGCGAGCCTTCATCACCGCCTCCTGGCCGTTTTCCGCCGTATCGACGCTCAGCCCTGAGCCGTGCAGGAGTTCCAGGGCCACTTCGCGGTTGATGGCGTTATCCTCCGCCAGCAGCAAGCGCGCGCCGGCATGAAGCTCGCGCAATTCGGCCTCGACGTCCCGCTCCGATGCCGCCAGAACGTCAGGCTGGATGCCGTGGCCGCGCCCAAGCCGGGCAGTGAACCAGAAGGTGCTACCCCGGCCCGGTTCGCTCTCCACCCCGACCTCGCCGCCCATAAGGCGCGCCAGCCGTCGGGTGATGGCCAGCCCCAGGCCTGTGCCGCCGTATTTGCGCGTGGTCGAGGCATCGGCCTGCTCGAAGGCCTCGAACAGCTTGGGCAGCTTGTCCGGGGCGATGCCGATGCCGGTGTCCTGCACCTCGAAGCGCACCCGGATTTCGTCGCCGCGCTCTTCCAGCAGGCGCGCGCGCAGGGCGATGAAACCCCGCCCGGTGAATTTGACGGCGTTACCGGCGTAGTTGAGCAACGCCTGGCGCAGCCGGGTCGGGTCGCCCCTGAGCCACGGGGGCACGTCGCCGCCGTCCATCCCGATAGTCAGTCCTTTGGCTTTTGCCTGCTCGGCGACCAGGGAGTGGACGTGATCGAGGACAGCCGCCAGCGGGAAGTCCGTCTGCTCCAGGGTTAGCCGCCTGGCCTCGATCTTGGAAAGATCAAGGATGTCGTTGATGATGGACAGCAGGTGATGGGCGGCGCCGGCAATCTTGCCCAGCCGCTCCGACTGCACCGGTGTCGCGCCATCGCGCTGCAGCAGGTGGGCGAGGCCGACGATGGCGTTCATGGGCGTGCGGATTTCGTGGCTCATGTTGGCGAGGAAGGCACTTTTGGCCCGGTTGGCGGCCTCCGCCCGCTGTCGAGCCTCGGCCAATTGCGCGGTGCGCTCTTCCACCAGGGATTCCAGGTGGTGGCGGTATTCATCCAGTTCCTCGCCCATGCGCTTCTTCTCGGTGATGTCCTCCTTCACCGCCACATAGTGAGTGATGCGTCCATCCGGCTGGCGGATGGGGGTGATGATGGCGAACTCGACATATTCGCTGCCGTCCTTGCGCCGGTTGAAAAATTCGCCTTTCCATGGCTGGCCCTGGCTCAGTGCTTCCCAGAGGGCATCATGGGTTTCCAGCGGCGTCCTGCCGGAATGCAGGATGCGCGGGTTCTGGCCGATCACCTCTTCCCGGCGGTAGCCAGTGACGCGGGTGAAGGCCTCGTTCACATATTCGATCTCGGCATCGAGGTTGGTGATGACGATGCTTTCCGGACTCTGCTCCACCGCCAGAGAGAGCTTGCGCAATTGATCCTCGGCGGCCTGGCGTGCCGCCTCGCTCCGGGCCTTCTGCACCGCCAGGCCGGCGATGCGGGCGAACTCGGCGATCAGCGCCAGGTCGGACGGGGTGGGTGCCATGGGTTCTGCGTAGTAAATGCCGAAGGTGCCCAGCACTTTGCCCGCATCGTCCTTGAAGGGCTGCGACCAGCAGGCGCGGAAGCCGGCGCGGAGCACGAGGTCGCGATAGGGCGCCCAGTAGGGATGGGTCAGCGCGTCCTCGACAATAACCAGCTCGCCCGACCAGGCCGAGGTGCCGCAGGAGCCCCTGCCCTCGCCCGGCTCCAGGCCCTCCACGGCGGCGTTGTAGAACGCCGGCAGGCTGGGAGCGGCGCCGTTGGTGAGCCGCCCGGTGGCCGGGTCCACCAGCAGGATGGACACCATCATGCCCGCCCGGAGTGCTTCCAGGCGCAGCGCAATATCTTCCAGAATGGACGGCAGGGGAGCCTTGGCCAAAATATGGTCCAGCACTGCGGTGCGCACCTCTTGCACTTCCTGGGTCTGCCGACGTTCGGTGATGTCCCTGAAAGCGGCCACGGCGCCGATCTGTTCACCCCCTGCCGTGAGAGGCGTTATGATAAGTTCCACCGGGAAGCCCATGCCATCCTTGCGGATAAACCAATCTTCCCTGCGGCGGGCCTGACCATCGTGCGTGGTCAGGAAAAGAGGACATTCGGTGCTGGGGTAGGGTTGGCCGTCCGGACGATGATGGTGAAAGAGGTCGTGCTGTTTCTGTCCGATCACTTCGCCTTCGATAAAGCCCAGCATGGCCAGGGCGGCGGCATTGATGAAGGTGCAGCGGCCTTCGCTATCCATGCCATACACGCCTTCTCCCAAAGCGGCCAGCACGATTCGGTGACGCGCCTCGCTCTCGCGCAGCACCTGCTCGGCCTGCTTGCGCTCGGAAATAACCATATGAATACCGATCATCCGCACCGGCTTGTGCGCATCATCCCATTCCACAAGTTTTCCAATGGAATACATCCATACCCAGTCACCGAATTTGCTCCGGCGTCGGTACTCCATTATGGTCGGGCCGCCTGAGACAAGGCATGCCTGAAAAGCTTCAAGGACAGCGTCATGGTCATCCGGATGAAGATTGTCGATCCAGTTCTGCACGGATGTCTGAAACTTCTCGGGGTCAAACCCAAGCAGGCGAGGGTATTCAGAACTGACGTGAACCTCGCCAGTCTGAATATTGGCCTCGAACCAGGCCTGATTTGCCGCGCCGAGAGCGAGCCGCAGCCGCTCCTCACTTTCGCGCAAGGCATCCTCGACCTGCTTGCGCTCGGTGATGTCGCGGGAAATCCCGTACATCCCGATGATCCTGCCTTCAGGGTCGCGCAGCGGTCCCTTGGTGGCCAGGAAGGTCACCTCGCCGTCCGCTGTGCTGAGATACTCCTGGAAGGCGACAGCGCGGTTATCCGCCATCACCTGCCGGTCGTTAGCCATGACCAGCGCGGCCTGCTCAGGGGGAAAGATGGCCGTATCGTCCCGGCCCAGCACCTCCTCCGGTTTCTTTCCGGTGACGCGCGCCGCCGCCTGGTTGAACAACTGGTAGCGGCCTTCCATGTCCTTGACAAAAATGGCGTCGGTGGAATTCTCGGCAACGGAATCAAGCAGTTGCAGGGCGTGCAACTTTTCCGACTGTGCGTCAAACTTCCGCCGGGAGGCTGCCAGGGTGTGCATTTCCAGGCGCCGCACCAGCGCATAAAGCAGCAGCGAGGTGACGGTGACGAACAGCAGGCCCTTGAGGGTTTGAGCCAGAGCATAATGGGCGAGGTCGGCGAACAGGAATTCCACCGCCCGGTCGGAGAATAGTATCCAGAGGGTGGCAAAGACGGCGTAAATCAGAACGATTTTCAGAACGCCCGCCGGTGCCTCCGTGAGCGTTGCGGATGTTCCAGTGGAAGTCTGGTGAGACATGGTAACCCTCTCGTTGCGCGCTCAGCCCAAGTCCTGGTAGCGCCGGGCGATGGTCACGAATTCGTCGAAGCCGGCGAGGAAGGCATCGGTCATGTCTGGGTCGAAGTGCTTGCCGCGACCGGCGGTGATGATATCGCGGGCCTCGTCGAAAGACATGGCTGGCTTGTACACCCGCTGCGAAATGAGGGCATCGAAAACGTCAGCCAGTGCCATCAGCCTGGCAGAAACGGGAATAGCCTCCCCCGCCAAGCCGTCCGGATAGCCGCTGCCATCCCATTTCTCGTGGTGCCAGTGGGTGATCTCCTTGGCCAGGGCGAGGAATTCCACCGGTTCTTCGATGTCCCGCTCGGCGTGCTCGATGGCCATGGCGCCAATCTGGGCATGGGTCTGCATGATCTTCCACTCTTCGGCGGTCAGCTTGCCGGGTTTCTGGAGTATACAGTCGGGAATGCCCACCTTGCCGATATCGTGCAGGGGGGCGGAGCGGGCAATCAGTTCGATGTTGCGCTCGGTGAAGGGCGCGACGAAGTGGGAGTATACCGAGAAACGCCACAATTTACATTAACTAATTACTACAATTCACTGTATTATAGGTGTTGTCGAGTTGCTTATCGAGGTGATGAATT
>PFJY01000144.1 GCA_002784065.1 Hydrogenophilales bacterium CG_4_10_14_3_um_filter_58_23
AAAGTATTAACAATCCCTTGCGGGTCGAGGAGGAATTATGTCAATAAATCAGATTGGTGGGAAATATTTCTCCGCGATAGCGGCTTCGTCCAACTCTCTCCCGGAGGGAGAGAGTTAGGAGGTCTCGCTTCGCGAGTTTTCCTTTAACGATACAAACCGCTTTTCAGATAGCTCTTCCGCAACAACCGCAGCCCCACCAGCAGCACTGCGCTCATCGGCAATGCCAGCAGCACGCCGAAGAAACCGAACAACTGTCCGAACGCCAGCACGGCAAAAATCACCGCGACCGGATGCAAGCCTATGCGGTCACCTACCAGCCAAGGCGTCACCACCACACCCTCCAATGCCTGGCCTGCGCCGAATACGACCCAAACCGGGATCATCCCACCCAGGCTCTGGAACTGCATCAATCCCGCCAGTGTGGCCAGGGTCAGACCGACGATCATGCCGAGGTAAGGCACGAACACCAGCAAGCCGGCGATAATGCCGATCGACAAAGCCAGTTCCAGCCCAACCAGCCACAGGCCGAGCGCGTAAAACAGGCTCATCAGCAGCATCACCGAGATCTGGCCGCGCAAAAAACCGCCCAGCACGTCATCTACTTCCCGCGCCACCGCACCGACCTGTTCGTGCCAGCGACGCGGAATCACTTCGTCGATGCGGGCGACGATCAGGTTCCAGTCGCGCAGCACGTAAAACAGCACCACCGGCACCAGCACCAGGTTGGCAAAAAAACCCACCAGCGCCAGCCCGCCGCTGCCTAGCGAAGGCAGGAATTGCGCGGCGAAACCGCCTGCGCTTTGCCAATGCTCGGCCAATGCCTGCTTGAGATATGCGCTGTCGAGCGGTAACTCCACGTCGAACCGGGCCTTCAGCCAAGGCGCCAGATGCAGCCTGAACCAGTCGAAGTAGCCCGGCAGGCGCTCGATGAACAAGGACACCTGCTTCTCGAACAGCGGGATCATGACCAGCAGCAGTGCGGCAAACAAACCGAACAGGAACAGCATGGCCAGAATGGTGCCGAGGGTACGGGAAATTTTCAGGCCAGCCAGCCAATCCACCAGCGGGTTACAGATGTAGGCGAGGATGGCGGCGAACAGGAACGGCGCGAGGATGGCGCTGAGCAGGTAAAACAGCCCGCCCACCGCGACGACCGGCAGCAGCCACCACAGGTGGTTGAGATTGAGTTCTTCAAGGCGTTTCATGTCCATTTGGGTTAAAATAACACAATTTCGATATTTAAGCGGGAGCCTCCCTTGAACCAGCCCGATGCAACCAAAAATTCCCTGAGCTATCGCGATGCCGGCGTTGACATCGACGCTGGCGATGCCCTGGTGGAAAACATCAAGCCGTTCGCCAAGCGCACCATGCGGCCCGAGGTGCTCGGCGGCCTGGGCGGCTTCGGCGCACTGTTCGAAATTTCGAAGAAATACAAAAACCCGGTGCTGGTGTCCGGCACCGACGGCGTCGGCACCAAACTAAAACTGGCCTTCATGCTCGACAAGCACGACACCGTCGGCATCGACCTGGTGGCGATGAGCGTCAACGACATCCTGGTGCAGGGCGCTGAGCCGCTGTTCTTTCTCGACTACTTCGCTTGCGGCAAGCTCGATGTCGCCACCGCCACCGAGGTCATCAAGGGCATCGCGGCGGGCTGCGAACAGGCCGGTTGCGCGCTGATCGGCGGCGAAACCGCCGAGATGCCGGGCATGTACCCGGCGGGCGAGTACGACCTCGCCGGCTTCGCCGTGGGCGCGGCGGAAAAAGACCAGCTCATCAACGGCTCGACCATCGTCGCCGGCGACGCGGTACTCGGGCTGGCATCCAGCGGCGCGCACTCGAACGGCTATTCGCTGATCCGCAAGATCATCGAGCGCAGCGGCATCGACCTCAACTCGGATTTCCACGGCCGCCCCCTGCGCGACGTGGTGCTGGCGCCGACGCGCATCTACGTCAAGCCGATGCTGGCGCTGATGGAACAACTGCCGGTCAAGGGCATGGCCCACATCACCGGCGGCGGCCTGCTCGAAAACATCCCGCGTGTGCTGCCGGAAAACCTGACGGCAGTTCTACGGAAAGACAGCTGGGACATGCCGCCGCTGTTTACCTGGATGCAACAGGAAGGCAACGTGGCCGAGAAGGAAATGCACCGCACTTTCAACTGCGGCATCGGCATGGCGGTGATCGTCGCCGCTGCGGATGCCGAGCGCGCCATGCAGCTACTGCGCGACGCGGGCGAAACGGCATGGCAAATCGGCAGCGTCGAGAAACGCGCCGAAGGCCAGCCGCAGACCGTGGTGCAATGAAATCCATCGTCATCCTCATCTCCGGGCGCGGCAGCAACATGCAGGCGATCCTGGAAGCCAAACTGCCGGTCAAAATCGCCGCCGTCATCAGCAGCAACCCCAACGCCGTTGGCCTGGAAACTGCCCGGCAGCACTGCATTCCCGCCCATGTGCTGAACCACCGCGACCACGAAACCCGCGAGGAATTCGACACCGCTCTGGCCGCCAAAATCGACGAATTCAACCCCGACCTGGTGGTGCTGGCGGGCTTCATGCGTATCCTCACGCAAGGTTTTGTCCACCGTTACAATGGCCGGCTGATCAATATCCACCCCTCGCTGTTGCCGGCGTTCACCGGCCTCAACACCCACGCCCGCGCCTTGGCCGAGGGGGTGAAAATCCATGGCTGCACCGTGCATTTCGTCACCCCCAACCTCGACAAGGGGCCGATCATCGTCCAGGCAGCCGTGCCAGTACTGCCCGGCGACACCGAAGAAACGCTGGGCGCACGGGTGCTGGAACAGGAGCACAAAATCTATCCCCAGGCGATCCGCTGGTTTGCCGAAGGCCGATTAACTGTCACCCCGGATGGCAATGTCATCCTGCATGATCAGCAGACCGTTGACATGGCATTAATCTCGCCGTGGGAAGCGCAATGACGCGACTGCTGGCCGTACTGTGCAGCCTGTGGATGGGTGCGGCTCTGGCCGCTGCCCCGCAGCAGGTTGCCGCCACCTACAGCCTCACCAAGCAAGGCCAGCAAATCGGCACTGTCACGGAAAGTTTCAAACAGACAGAGGGCCGCTACCAGCTCGAAAGCGTCACCTCCGCCATCGGCGTCTACGCCCTTTTCATGAAAGGGAAAATCCGCCTGGTCAGCAGCGGGGAGGTGACCGGCCATGGCCTGCGCCCACGGCACTTCGAGCATCATCGCGCCGCCGATCCGGCCAAGACCGTCCAGGCCGATTTCGACTGGGAGAAGATGAGCCTCACCCACCACTTCGACGGCAGGACTGAAAGCGTCGCCCTCGAACCCGGCACCCAGGACCGCATCAGCCTGCAGTACCAGTTCATGTTCGCACCGCCGGACAAGGAGGACATCCAGCTGTTTATGACCACCGGCAAGAAACTCAACCTCTACCATTACAAGCTGGCCGGGGAAGAAAGAATCACCACGCCGGCAGGGCAGTTCCAGGCGATTCATCTGGTCAAGCAGCGCAACGCGGACGAGGATGGAACGGAAATCTGGCTGGCGAAAAAACGCCACTATTTTCCGGTGCGGATCGTCATCGAGGAACACCATGGCGGCAAGCTGGAACAGAACCTGACCTCCCTGACCTTCGAGGGTGAGCTGTAGGGTGGACACGGTTTTGTGCGTGAGAGCGACCTCCAGGTCGCGATTTTCGCTTTGATCCCGCCGCCCCCACAGCACAAAAACCGCGCACACCCCACCAAACTTATGCCGGATCAGGTAAAAAGACTGCTTTGGGTGCTGGGGCTTTCCTTGGCGGCGCACCTCGCCTTGTTGTTGGGCCCACATTTCTCCCTGCCGGTCAAACTGACCCCCGCCCCGGTTCTGGAAGCCCGGCTCAACCCCCTCCCGCCGCCGAGGCTGGCGGTGCCCGAGCCGCCGCGTGCCGCGAAACAAAAACCAAGCCCCGTGAAAAGAATTACCGCCCTGCCCATGGAAGCCGTCCCGGCGCCCGAAATCCAACCCTCTGCCGCGCCAGCGCCAGCCGAAACACCTGCGCCAGCCGAAACACCTGCGCCAGCCGAAGCGCTCCCGCCCGCTGCGGAACCCGAACCGGTCGTCCCTGCTCCACCCGCCATGCCGCTGCGGGTGACGACCCGGTTCACCCTGTTCAAGGGACTGAACGGCTTGAGCGTAGGCCGTGCCGAGCAGGTCTGGAAACTCGATGGGGAGCACTATACGATTTCCAGCGTGGCTGAAGCCACCGGCCTGTTCTCCCTGTTTGCTTCCGGCAAACACATCCAGGAAAGCCGGGGTGAAATCACGCCGACCGGGCTTAAACCCTCGAACTACCGGGTGGAGCGGGGACAAAATGCGGACAAGACCGACACCGCCGAGTTCGACTGGAATGCCATGACCCTCACCCTCTCCAGTGGCGGAGGCAAACAGACGCTGAAACTACCGGAAGGGACCCAGGATCTGTTAAGCTTCATGTACCAGCTCGCCTTCGCCCCGCCGCAGCGTAGCACCGTGCGGTTGCAGGTAACCAACGGCAGAAAACTCGACAGCTATACCTGGTGGGTCGTGGAAGAAGCGCTAGAAACCCCGATGGGCGTGCTGAACACCCTGCATCTCGGCAAGCTTCGCGAAGAGGGGGAAAAAGACACCGAAGTCTGGCTCGCCGCCGACTACCATTACCTGCCGGTCAAAATCAGCCAGACCGACAAGGATGGCGATGGACTGGTGCTACTGGCGAACGAGATCGAATTGACCCAGTGAGGCGTTAGAGGTGAGGGGTGAGGCGAAAAACCGCTACTGCGCGGCTTTTGACCTTTCGCCTCACCCCTCCCACCCACTCCTAACCCTGGAACCAAAACCATGCAACTCTCCACGACCCGCCTCGGCCACGCCGTACACGCCCTGATCGACATCCTGCCGCTGACCCATCCGGCCGATGCGAGCTTGAGCCGCTATTTCCGCAACAACCACGAGCTGGGCCCCAGGGATCGCGCATTCGTCGCCGAAACGGTCTATGCCGTGCTGCGCCGCAAGCGCCTGCTGGAGCACCTCGCCGCACCTCACACCACGCCGCGCCACCTGATTCTGGCTTTGCTGGCGAAGGTGCAGGGCCTGAGCCTGCGCGAACTGGAGCCGCTGCTGCACAAGGAAGAAAGCGAATGGCTGAAGCAGGTCAAGGCGGTGCCCACCGACGATCTGCCTTTGGCGGTGCGGGTGGACCTCCCCGACTGGCTGACGGAAAAACTGGTCGCGCGCATGCCGGAAGAGGAAATCCTCGCTCTGGCGCGCGGCATGCAGCATTCCGCCCCGCTGGATCTGCGCGTCAACACCGTACGCGCCAACCGCGATGAAGTGCTGGCGATTCTGAAGCGTGACGGCATACCCGCCGAAGCGACTCCCTATTCCCCGGTCGGCGTGAGAGTCAAGGACAAGCCGGCGATCAACCGCCATCCTCTATTCCTCACTGGCAAGATCGAAGTGCAGGACGAGGGCAGCCAGCTGATCGGCTACCTGGTTGCGCCGAAACGCGGCGAGATGATCGCGGACTTCTGCGCCGGCGCCGGCGGGAAAACGCTGATACTTGGTGCGCTGATGCACTCCCTGGGACGAATTTATGCCTTTGACGTTTCCGAGAAACGCCTCACCCAGCTCAAGCCGCGCCTGAAACGCTCCGGCCTGTCCAATCTGCACCCCCAGCTGATCAGCAACGAAAACGACATCAAGATCAAACGACTCGCCGGCAAGCTCGACCGCGTGCTGGTCGACGCACCGTGTAGCGGGCTCGGCACCCTGCGCCGCAACCCCGACCTCAAATGGCGCCAGAAACCGCAGGATATCGAGGAGCTGACACAGAAACAGACCGCCATCCTCACCGCCGCCGCTCGCCTGGTCAAAGTCGGCGGACGGCTGGTGTACGCCACTTGCAGCATCCTGGAAGAGGAAAACGAGCAGATCGTCGAGGCCTTCCTCGCCGCGCATCCGGAGTTCGAACTGCATGCCGCCAACGATGTGCTGGCGCAGCAGAATATCCCGCTGGACACGGGCAAATACCTCAAGCTCGCGCCGCACGTGCATGGTACGGATGGATTCTTTGCTGCGGTGATGGAAAGGAGAAACCCGGCCAAAGCCAGCCAGCAACCAGACAGCGATTAAGCCAGGTGTGTGAACCGAATCCGAATCTTCCCCTTGTAATTTCCATTTGTATCACGCCTTGTGTGATACAATAAACCCAATGAACATTGGGGGATCGGCTTGAAAGTTTTCAAGAACGCGTGGTTTGGTCGCTTTGCCCGGAAAGAGAAAATCTCGGCTGATGCGCTTTGGGATGCTATCGAACGAGCGGAGAATGGACAAATTGATGCAGACTTGGGCGGTGGTGTCATCAAACAACGGATTGCACGTCCCGGAGAAAGCAAATCCAAGGGCTACCGTAGCATCGTTCTTTTTCGCAAGGGTGAGTTGTCGTTCTTCGTATACGGTTTTTCCAAGAGCGAGCTTGGCAACATCCGTGAGGATGAAGAGGCGCAGTTCAAGAAAATGGCCAAGTACGTCCTGTCACTGACGGACACGCAGTTGAGTGAATTGATTGCAAACGGACAGTTTGAAGAGGTGATAAAAAATGCCTAAAAAATATCGCAGTGATGCTTTCGCCGCCATCCATGAAACGATGGAGGCGCTGCACGATGCGGGTGCTATCAACAAACAGACGATGCGCGAGTTTGACGAAACCTGTCTGACACCCGTGCATACACTCAGCCCCGATGAGATCAAGTCCCTTCGGATGCGTGAGCACATCTCCCAGCCGGTTTTTGCCCGTTACCTGAACGTCTCCAAAAACCTGGTTTCCGATTGGGAGCGTGGCGTCAAAAAACCGGGCGGCCCGGCCTTGCGTCTGTTGGCCGTAATTCAGAAAAAAGGACTTATGGCGATTGCCTGATAACCTTGTCAACAATTTCAATCCGAACCCGGCTCCTTTCGACCGTGATCAATTTAATTGGCGAATTCTTGCCGTAATTTCATCGGGATGGATCAGATAACCGTGTGCCCGCTGAATTGGCATTCCGGCGCCTTTTATCAGCATATCGCCCGCTCCCAACAGTAATTCGGCACCGGGTTCGTCAAGAATGATGCCGGATTCACTGGACTTCTGGACTTTAAGGGCAATGCGGGCAGGACAATTGCTCCGTAGAAGTCCTGTAAACGTCGCCGCGTCTGGGCGTTGTGTGGCGAGGATAAGATGGATGCCGGCAGCACGGGATTTTTGCGCCAATTGGACCAGCTTTTTCTCGGCAGTTTTATCCTGCATGACAAGATCGGCTAACTCATCAACCGCGACAACAATCCGTTCGCCATCAAAACCGCGCTCACGAGCCTCTACTAGATTTTTGACACCAAGTTCGGCAAATCGAGTATAGCGATTTTCCATTTCCAGCACCAAGTCATCAAGCAGGCTAATGCCAGAGGAAACCGATGCCGCGATATCTGCGTACAAACAGGGACAATCACGCCACATCGAAAATTCAACCTGCTTGGGATCGATGAGCGCCAACCTGATGGGGCGGCTTTGCGCGGCCATTACCAAGCTCAGTAACAGGGCATTGATACATACGCTTTTACCGCTTCCCGTCGTGCCGCCGACCAGAAGGTGCGGGGCATCGGCCAAATCGAACACCACAGGCCTCCCAGCCACATCAACACCAGGACTGACGGGAAGAACCATATTCAAACCGCAGAAATTCCTGGCTGCGCTGTCGAAACAGTCAACGCCCACAGTTTGCCACGCCTCTTTCTTGCGAGGCTGTTCCAAGAAACAGGTTTGCGGCTCATCCGCTTCATAAAGCAAAAGTTCGCTACCACCGATTCCTAGAGCAAAACCAAGCTGTTCGAGTTTGTTTCTAAAGAGAGGAAAATCACCGGCGTTCGACAGATACATCTTGAAACGGGTGAGGCGTGGACCAACAACCGAATCGCGTATTTCAGCGGCAATACCGATAGCCCGTAGCTGTTTCAGAATGCGATCACCATCTTCTTTACTGGCGGCAGCAATCGGCAAGGCCGGCGCACCCCCTAGCGAGGGCTCACGCTGTATTGTCTCCGGTAACGCGGCTTTACGGGCGAGAATATCCAGAAATCGTGCAAAGTCCTCCCCCGATTTTTGCCAATCCTCCATGAGTAGATACACGCCACGATGCCAATGGTCGCGAACCAGTTTTTGCAAACCATCCAAGCTGAATGCCTGTTGGCTATCCATGCGCAATTGTTCACCCAACAGGGCAATCCAGAGGTAGTTGGCGTCGGACTCACTCCCGAAGAGCTGTAATCCCTTGAGCGAAAGACCTTTCCCGTCCGGGGCCGGGGGAGGCAATTCTGAAAGAGCAAGCGACTGGCCAAGAGCTAACCGGGCGATTTCATAGTTGGCTTCGCATCCCAACGCATAAGGTTAGATCGTGATCGCGGAGCGAGCCACGATCTGAACCGTTTGTTGGACGAGCCCGGTTGAGGCTTGAAAGGCTATGCAAA
>PFJY01000205.1 GCA_002784065.1 Hydrogenophilales bacterium CG_4_10_14_3_um_filter_58_23
CAAAGTCGCCGAGGATGTCGGCGCGGATTTGATCGTGATGGGCAGCCTCGGTCGCACCGGACTAATCAAGGTGCTGCTGGGCAGCGTCACCCAACGAGTGATCGGCCAAGCTGTTTGCCCAGTGCTGGTGGTCAAGCCCTGATTGGATCCCCATCCAAAAACGCCGTGTGGGACTATCCCACACGGCGTTTTTGTTTTAGTACTCGCAAGGATACCTCCTGGAGGTGCAAACGGGGTGAAAACCGGGTTATAACCAAGCGGCAACACCGAATACAAAAACAAAACCTGCCCGAAGGGGTGAAAATTTGGTTATAATTGCGCGGCAATGCCGAATACAAAAACAAAACCTGCCCGAAGTAATCTCTAAATGACCACACCGAATCTTCCCATCGACATCGCCTTGGGAGTCATAATCTATTGGCTGTTGCTGGCCGTTGCGGGCCTGCTGTTACAGAACAGCCGCGCCATCTCGCAGTGGATTTTCCCCGCCGGCGCAGCGGGCGCCCTGGTTCTGGCCGTCTCCGCCCTGTCGAGTCTGGGCGGCGCCATCAACGTGGCGGTGCTGCCCCTCGGGCTACCCGATCTGCCTTTCCATCTGCGTCTGGATTCGTTATCCGCATTCTTCCTGCTGCTGCTCGGCGCCGCCAGCATCGGTATCTCGCTGTATTCGGCGGGCTATTTCCGCCACATGGAAGGCGGTAGCCTCGGCCTGCTGTGCTTCGAGTACCACATCTTCCTCGCCGCCATGGCGCTGGTATTTCTCGCCGATGACGCTTACCTGTTCATGGTGGCCTGGGAAAGCATGGCGTTATCCTCCTACTTCCTGGTCACCACCGATCACAACATCCCCGAAACCCGCCGCGCCGGCTTCCTCTACCTGCTGATCGCCCACGTCGGCGCAGTCGCGATCCTGATGAGCTTCGGCGTGATGCAGGGAGGGCACGGCGACTATACCTTTTCCACCATGCGCAATGCCCATCTGACCGAATTCTGGGCCAGCGTCACCTTCCTCCTGGCGCTGTTCGGCTTCGGCGCCAAGGCGGGCATCCTGCCGCTGCACGTGTGGCTGCCGGAAGCCCACCCGGCGGCGCCGTCGCCGGTCTCGGCGATGATGAGCGGCATCATGCTGAAAACCGCGATCTACGGCATCCTGCGCGTCAGCTTCGATCTGCTCGGCATGCCACTGTGGTGGTGGGGCGTGCTGGCCCTGTCGCTGGGCCTCGCCACCGCGCTGTACGGCGTTCTGTTCGCCGCTGTGCAGACCGACATGAAGCGCTTGCTCGCCTATTCCTCGATCGAGAACATCGGCATCATCCTGGTCGGCATCGGCCTGGGTCTGGTCTTCCATGCCTTGAACAAGGACGCGCTGGCGGCGCTGGCGCTCACCGCCACGCTGTACCACGCGCTCAACCATTCCTTCATGAAGGGTCTGCTGTTCCTCGGCACCGGATCCGTGCTGCACGCCACCGGCGAACGCGACATGGGCAAGCTGGGCGGCCTCATCCACTCCATGCCGAAACTGGCGCTGCTGGTATTGGTGGGCGCGCTGGCGCTGGCCGGCCTGCCACCCCTGAACGGCTTCATGTCCGAATGGCTGCTGCTGCAGGCCTTTTTGCTCTCGCCCGATCTTCCCCTGCCCTACCTCAACATGCTGGTGCCGATCGCCGCAGCGGCGCTGGTGCTGGCTGCGGCGCTCGCCGGTTACGTGATGGTCAAGTTCTACGGCGTGATTTTTCTTGGCCAGCCACGCATGGAAAAAACCGCCAAAGCCCACGACATCGGCGCCTGGGAGCTGCTCGGGATGGGTTGGCTGGCACTCGGTTGCCTCCTGCTGGGGTTGTTCCCGGTGTTCGTCATCTTTAATCTCGATCATGTCACGCTGATGCTGGTCGGCAAAACCCTGGGCAGCACCGCCGCCCAGACCGGCTGGCTGCTGCTCACCCCGATCCAGCCGGAACGCGCCAGCTACAGCCCGCTGGTGCTGCTGGTCATCATCGTCATCGGCGTGCTGTTCACCCTTTTCGTGGTAAAGAAGTTTTATCACGGCAGGCTGCGCCGAGGCCCCGCCTGGGATTGCGGCTTCCCCGCGCAGACCGCGCGCATGCAGGATACCGCCGAGGGCTTCGGCCAGCCGATCCGCCAGATCTTCGAACAGGTCCTGGGTGTCATCCGCGAAGTGCCCAGCCCATACGACAAGAAACCCCATTATCACGGCGAGACTCGCGACCTCTTCTGGGACTTGATTTACCTGCCGATCGCCTGGGTCGCCGAGAGAATTTCCGCGCTGATCGGCAAGCTGCAGCAAGGCCGCATCCCTATTTACCTGCTTTACAGTTTTGTCACCCTGATCGCACTACTGGCGTTTGTCCGATGAACGGCATACTTCTACAACTCTTTCAGGACACGCTGGTGGTGCTGGTCGCCCCCATCCTGCTGGGCTGGGTCAACCAGTGCCGCGCCTGGCTGCAGAACCGCAGCGGCGCCGGTGTGCTGCAACCTTACCGCGTTCTGATCAAGCTGTTCCACAAGGACGCGGTGCTGGCGAACAACGCCTCCCCGCTATTTCGCAGCACGCCCTACATCCTGTTCTCCAGCATGTGGCTGGCGGCGGCCCTGGTGCCGGTGATCGCCACCGACCTGCCGCTTTCCCCGGCGGTGGACGTGATCGCCCTGGTCGGCATTTTCGCCGTGGCGCGGGCGTTCATTTCCCTGGCGGCGATGGACATCGGCACCTCGTTCGGCTCGCTCGGCGCGCGGCGCGAAATGCTGGTCGGTTTCCTCGCCGAACCGGCGCTGTTGATGGTGTTTTTCACCGCGTCCGTCATCAGCCATTCGACCTCTCTCGTCACCATCGTCGAAACCCTGGCGCACAAGCAGTTCATGCTCTATCCCAGCCTGGCCTTCGCCGCCGTCGCCTTCGTCATGGTGCTGCTGGCGGAAAACGCCCGCGTTCCGGTGGACAATCCCTCCACCCACCTCGAGCTGACCATGATCCACGAGGCCATGATCCTGGAATACTCCGCGCGCCACCTGGCCCTGATCGAATGGGCCGGCGCGATCAAACTGCTCGCCTACATCACCATCGGCATCGCCCTGTTCGTCCCCTGGGGCATCGCCGAGGCCGGCGACTGGGGGGCGCTACCGCTGGCGCTGGTCGCCCTGTTCCTGAAACTGATGGCGGCCGGCGCCGGTCTGGCGCTACTCGAAACCCTGTCGGCCAAGCTGCGCATTTTCCGCGTCCCGGAATTCCTCGGCACCGCCTTCCTGCTCGCGGTGCTGGCGATGCTGGTGCATTATCTTCTGGGAGTATGAGGCATGGCTTTCTCGCAACAACTCATCAACCTGTTCGCGGCGCTGCTGCTGTTGATCGCCTTCGCCATGCTGTCCCAGCGCCGCATTCTCTCCCTCATCAACCTGTTTGCCCTGCAGGGTTTGATGCTTTCCGTCAGCACCGCCATCGTCGCCTGGTCATCCCACCAGCACCATCTGTATTACTCGGCGGCGCTGACCCTGATCGTCAAGGTGGTGGCGCTACCCTGGCTGCTGCACCGCCTGATCCGCAAACTGGACTTGAAATGGGACGTGGAAACCATCATCAACATTCCTTCCACCATGCTGGTCGGCCTCGCCCTGGTCGTCTTCGCCTTCAACCTGGCGCTGCCTATCTCCCAGCTTGCCGGCACCATTACCCGCAGCACGCTGGGCATCGCGCTGGCCAGCGTGCTGCTCTCGTTCCTGATGATGATCACGCGGCGCCAGGCAGTGCCCCAGGTGATCGGTTTCCTGGCGATGGAAAACGGCCTGTTCTTCGCCGCCACCAGCGCCACCTACGGCATGCCGCTGGTGGTTGAACTGGGTATCGCGCTGGACGTGCTGGTGGGCTCCTTCATCTTCGGCATCTTCTTCTTCCATATCCGCGATACGTTCGACAGCCTGGATATCAAGAACATGGAAAATCTGAAAGAAAATTAAGGGCCTATAGACTGTGGAAATTATCCTGATCCTTGGCATTCCCCTCCTCGGCGGCCTGCTGCTCGCCGTGTTCGGCGGCCATCGATGGGCGCCGGAACTGAACGTGGTGATGAGCCTCGGCACTTTCGTCGCCAGCGCCTGGCTGACCGCCAGGATCATCGCCAACGGCCCGATCACTGCCTACAACGAACAGTTCTTCATCGACCCCTTCAACGTCTTCCTGGTGACGCTCACCGCCTTCGTCGCCCTCACCACCGCGCTGTTTTCGAGCCCCTACATGCACAACGAGGCCGCGCACGGCAAGCTCAGCGCCGGTCGCCTGCGCCTCTACCATAGCATGTACCAGCTGTTCACCTTTACCATGCTGCTGGCGCTCACCACCAACAACATGGGCATCCTGTGGGTGGCGATGGAAGCGGCGACACTGACCACCGTGATGCTGGTCTCGCTCTACCGCACCCCGGCCAGCCTGGAAGCGGCATGGAAATACTTCATCCTGTGCGGCGTCGGCATCGCCCAGGCGCTGTTCGGCACCATCCTGCTCTATTTCGCTGCGGAAAAGGTGCTCGGCGCCGGCGGCACGGCGCTGTTGTGGACCCACCTCAACGTCGTCAAGGCGCAGCTCGAACCCACCGTGCTGTCTCTCGCCTTCGTTTTCCTGCTGGTCGGTTACGGCACCAAGGTCGGCCTGGCGCCGCTGCACAACTGGCTGCCGGACGCCCACGCCGAAGGCCCGACGCCGATCTCGGCGGTGCTCTCCGGCCTGCTGCTCAACGTCGCGCTGTACGCCGTGGTTCGTTCCAAGGTGCTGGTGGACGGTGCGCTGGGGACTCATTTCGCCGGCAACCTGCTAATGGGTTTCGGTTTGCTGTCGCTGGTGCTGGCGGCATTCTTCCTGTCCCGCCAGAAGGACATCAAGCGCTTGTTCGCCTACTCCTCGATCGAGCACATGGGGATCATCACCTTCGCCTTCGGCATGGGCGGCTCGGTGGCCACCTTCGCGGCGCTGCTGCACATGACCATGCACTCGCTCACCAAATCGGCGATCTTTTTCGCCGTCGGCCATGCCGCGCAGAAATCCGGCACCCAGATGATGGAAAACATCCGTGGCCTGATTAAAACCAACCCCACCATCGGCTGGGGACTCGCCCTGGGTAGCCTGGCCATACTCGGAATGCCGCCGTTCGGCGTGTTCGCCAGCGAATTCATGATTATCACCACCGCCATGCACGAACATGCGTGGGCGACGCCGTTTATTTTGGTCGCGCTGGGCGTCGCCTTCGCCGCGATCTTCAGCAAGGTGCAAACCATGGTGTTCGGCGAGACCGAACTGCCGCGCCTGCCCCACCCGCCCGCGCTGGTGCCGGTATTCGTGCATCTGGCGCTGGTGCTGATGCTCGGCCTGTACATTCCGCCCTACCTGGCCGACTGGTACCGGCAAGCAGCGGCGATGATAGGGTAGAGCCATGAGACTAGACGAATTTCCGACAAAATTTCCCAAGCTGCCCGGCGCGATGCCGATCTGGCATGGAGCGGTGGATGCGGCGACTTTCCGCAGCCTGTGCGAGCAGGTGGGGCACGGCGGCGGCAAGCTGGTGGCGCTGTGGGGCAGCGACGAGCTGGCGCGCGACGCGGGCTATGCGCTGCACGTCTCGCTGATTACCGCCATCGGCATGTTGTGCCTGACCCTGCCGGTGAACGCGGAGCGCCCTTCCTATCCCGACCTCAGCGATCTCTTCCCTGGCGCCAGCCGGATGCAACGCGCCGCCTTCGACCTGCTCGGCCTCTTTGCCGACGGCGCCTGCGACCACCGCAAGTGGATGCGCCACGCATCCTGGCCGGGCAGCGTGCATCCGCTGCGCAAAAGTTTCGATGGCGGCAGCGCATTTGCCACTGAAACCGATGGCTATCCCTTCGTCACCGTGACCGGCGGCGGCGTCCACGAAATTGCCGTCGGCCCGGTCCATGCCGGCACCATCGAGCCGGGCCATTTCCGCTTCTCCGTCATCGGCGAGCGCGTGCTGCGCCTGGAGGAACGCTTCGGCTACACGCACAAGGGCATCGAAAAACGCTTCGAGAGCATGAATCTGGATGAGGGCGCGAAACTGGCGGGGCGCATCAGCGGCGACAGCACCGTGGCCTACGCCTGGGCCTACGCCCAAGCGGTGGAAAGCGTCACCGGCGCCACGCCCTCCCCCCGCGCCCTGGCCCTGCGCGCCGTGCTGCTCGAACTGGAACGCATCCACAACCATCTCGGCGACCTCGGCAACCTCGGCAACGACGTGGGGCTGGCCTTCGGCTTCGCCCAGTTCTGGATCCTCAAGGAAGACCTGCTGCGGCTGAACCATGATCTGTTCGGCCACCGCTACCTGATGGACAGTGTCGTGCCCGGCGGCGTCGCCCGCGACCTGGACGGCAAGGGCTGCCAACGCATTCTGGAAGCATTGGCGCACCTCCAGCACGAGGTCGGCACACTGAAGGACATCTACGACGAGCACGCCGGCGCCCAGGATCGTTTCCTCTCCGCCGGCCGGGTGTCGCCCGACCGCGCCGCGCTGCTCGGCCTCACCGGCCTGGCCGGACGCGCCAGCAGCCAGGCCTGGGATTTGCGCGCCCAGTTCCCCTGCGCGCCCTACGACCAGCTCGACGTGCGCATGGCCACCCACCACAAAGGCGATGTCGCCGCCCGCGTCACGATGCGCTTCGAGGAAGTGCAGGAATCGATCCGCCTGATCCGCCTGCTCCTGGATCAACTGCCGCCAGGAGAGCCTTGCACGGCGGTCGGCAACGCGCCGGAAAACGCGCTGGGCATCGGCTGGGTCGAAGGCTGGCGCGGCGAAATCATGGTGGCGCTGCATACCGGCAAGGACAACCGGATTCATCGCCTGCACCCGCACGACCCGTCATGGCAGAACTGGCCGGTGCTCGAGCACGCCATCATCGACAACATCGTGCCGGACTTCCCGCTCATCAATAAATCGTTTAATCTGAGCTATACCGGGATTGATTTATGAGAATGGGCAGGGTGGGCACGCCTTTGTGCCCACGCGGTGTGGCGTAGGTTGTTCCCGCGTGGGCACAAAGGCGTGCCCACCCTACATGGTTTTACGGTTAATGCTTTTGGGCTATAAATAATTATGTACCAGATCATCAAGCAAATCCTGAAAACCGGCATCAAGACCGAAACGCCTCCCCAGCCCGACGAGGCGCTGCGCGTCGAAGTCCGGAACCTGCAGGAACAAATCCTGCGGCACGTTGGCAGCGCGCTCGCCATCCGCTGCGTGGATGCCGGCTCCTGCAACGGCTGCGAGCTGGAAATCCAAGCCCTCAACAACGCTTACTACAACATCGGGGGGCTGGGCATCCATTTCGTCGCCAGCCCGCGCCATGCCGACATGCTGCTGGTGACGGGGCCGGTTTCGCGCCACATGGAAATTGCGCTCAAGCGCACCTATGACGCCACCCCCGAGCCCAAGCTGGTGGTCGCTGTCGGCGACTGCGGCTGCAACGGCGGCCTCTTCGGAGAGAGCTACGCCAGCAGCGGAAAAATTTCCAACGTGATCCCGGTCGATGTCGCCGTACCCGGCTGCCCCCCCACGCCGACCGCCATCCTGCAAGGTATCCTCACCGCCGTGACTGGCGGTCTCAAAGCCAGGGCCATTTAACCATGCGGCTGAAATTCCTGTCGGCGAATATTTCACCATGAACACGGCGAACGGGCTCCCTCTGCTCCTCGCCTACGCCGCGATAGTTTGCACCCTGCTGTCGGGCGCCGTTTCCCTGTTTGCCGTGCGCCGCCACCCCGGCTTCCTGCATTTCGGTTCGTTTCTGTTCCTGTTTCTCGCCGGCGCTGCCAGCATCGCCGCAGGTGGCTGGGCGCTGCTGGCCCATCTCACCCTCACCGATCAGTTGGCGTTCGGCCTGCCCTGGCTCAAGTGGCATCTGCGGCTCGATCCGCTGTCCGGCTTTTTCCTGGTCCTGCTCGGCACGCTGGTGACCGCGGCCTCGCTCTATGGCCCCAGCTACACCCGCGAGTACACGCATGGCAAAGCGCCCCAGCCCTTGCCCCCGCTCGGCGTATTCACCGCGACCTTCGTCCTCGGCATGCAGATGCTGCTGCTCGCCGACGATGCTCTGGTGTTCATGATTTTCTGGGAAATAATGTCGCTGTCCGGCTACTTTCTCGTCGCCTACCAGCACCAACATGCCGCCAACCGCCATGCCGCCTTTCTCTATCTGCTACTGGCCCACGTCGGCGCCCTGGTGATCCTGCTGTCTTTCGGCGTGCTCGCCGCCTTCGGCGGCGGCCTGACCTTCGACCAGATGCGGGCGACCCACCTCGCGCCGCTGTGGGCGACGCTGGCCTTTCTTTTCGCCTTTCTCGGCTTCGGCACCAAGGCGGGGATGGTGCCGCTGCATGTCTGGCTGCCCGACGCGCACCCGGTGGCGCCCTCGCACATCTCGGCGCTGATGAGCGGCGCCATGCTCAAGATGGGCATCTACGGCATCGTGCGAGTGAGCTATGACCTGATCGGCGAGGTGCGCTGGGAATGGGGGCTGCTAGTGCTCGTCATCGGCACCGCCTCGGCGCTGCTCGGCGTACTGTATGCCCTGATGCAGCACGATCTCAAGCGCCTGCTCGCCTATCACTCGATCGAAAACATCGGCATCATCCTGATGGGACTGGGGATGTCGATGATCTTCCTCGGCACCGGGCACAAAATACTCGGCACGCTCGGGCTGGTGGCGGCGCTCTACCACACGCTCAACCACGCCCTCTTCAAGGGGCTACTGTTTCTCGGCGCGGGCGCGGTGCTCTATCGCACCCACGAACGCGACCTCGAACGCATGGGCGGACTGATTCATCGCATGCCGGTCACGGCGTTCATGTTTCTGGTCGGCAGCGTCGCGATCTCGGCGCTGCCGCCTTTCAACGGCTTCGTTTCCGAGTGGCTGACGTTCCAGACGGCGTTGCAGGCACCCGCGCTGGAAAACGGCGTGCTGCGCACGATGATTCCGATCTCGGCCGCATTGCTGGCACTGACCGGAGCGCTCGCAGCCGCCTGCTTCGTCAAGGCCTTCGGCATCGCGTTCCTCGGCAAGCCGCGCAGCCGCCGCGTCGCCCACGCCCGCGAGGTGCCGATTGGAATGCAGGGCGGCATGGCGCTGTTGGCGGTACTATGCCTGCTGCTCGGCGTGTTCCCGACCTCGGTCATCATGGCGATGGCGCCGATCACGCAACTGCTGGTGCAGGATTCGCTGCCTTCGGCCGCCGCCCAGGGCTGGTTGTGGCTGACGCCGATTTCGCCCCAGGTTGCCTCCTACTCGGCGCCCCTGGTGCTGATCGCCATCGTCGTGGTGTTCGGCCTGGGCTTCCTGTTGCTCAAACGCGGCGCCGTCCCCGCCCGCCGTTGCTACCCCTGGGACTGCGGCTTCGGGCGGCTCACCTCGCGCATGGAATACACTTCCACCGCTTTCACCCAGCCGATCCGGCGCGTTTTCGGCGCGGTCTGGAAGGTCGATGAGGCAGTCGAAACCACCGCCGGAGCCGGGCCGATTCCGCGCGTGACCGGCATCCGCCACCACCTGCATGTACAGGACTGGTCATGGCTCAAGGTCTATCAACCGATCGGACGGCTGGTCCTTGCTGCGGCAAGGCGCATCGGCTTCATCCAGACCGGCAACATCCACACCTATCTGAAATACTCGCTCGCAACGCTGCTCCTTTTGCTATGGATCGTCAGTCTATGAACAGCCAATCGATCGCCTGGACGCTCGCGGCGGCGCAAACGCTGCTGTTCATCCTCGCCGCGCCCCTGCTGGCAGGATGGGTGAAACGGGTCAAGTGCCACCTGCAGAACCGCGCGGCGCCAGCCGTTTGGCAGCCCTACCGAGATCTGGCCAAGCTGATAAAGAAAAACCTGGTGCTGGCCGAAAACGCCTCCTGGCTGTTCCGTGCCGTTCCCTACATCGTCTTCGGCGCCACGCTGCTCGCCGCCGCCGCCGTTCCGCTCATCGCCGTACACCTGCCCACTTCGGCGATTGCCGATGTGATCGTGCTGGTTGGTTTTTTTGCGCTGGCGCGATTTTTCACCGCGCTGGCCGCCCTCGACATCGGCACCGCCTTCGGCGGCATGGGCGCCTCGCGCGAGATGACCGTCGCCGCGCTGGCCGAACCGGCCATGCTCATGGCGGTGTTCACGCTCGCCATGACGGCGCATTCGACCAACCTGTCGGTGGCTACCGAGACCGTTCTGCAAGCGGGCCTGGTGCTGCGCCCATCGTTCCTGTTCGCCCTGCTCGCGCTGCTCATGGTGGCGGTGGCCGAGTGCGGGCGCATTCCGGTGGACAACCCGGCCACACACCTCGAACTGACCATGCTGCACGAGGCCATGATTCTGGAATATAACGGACGCCACCTGGCGCTGATCGAGTGGGCGGCGCAGATCAAGCTGATGATCTACGCAGTGCTGATTATCGACTTCTTCTTCCCCTGGGGCATCGCCAGCGAGTTCAGCGCCAGCGCCTTGAGCGTCGGCGTCCTGGCCGTCACGGCCAAATTGATGCTGCTCGCCATGCTGCTGGTGGTGTGGGAAACGGTGCTGGCCAAAATGCGCCTGTTCCGGGTGCCGCAGTTCCTCGGCTTCGCCTTCCTGCTGGCGCTGCTCGGCATGCTCACCAACGTCGTGCTGGAAACGGGAGGGTAGGGGATAAATGGCGCTTTCCAGTCTCAGCCTGTATAGCCAGGCCATCATCCTGTTCGCGGCCCTGGTGCTGTTCACCTCCTTCGTCATGCTCGCCCAGACGCGCATGGTGCCGCTCATTTTCACTTTTGCCTGGCAAGGTCTGCTGATGGCGGTGGCGACCGTGCTGGTCGCCATCGTCTCGGGCCATAAGCACCTCTACATTTCCGCCGCGCTCACCGTCGTGCTCAAGGTGGGGCTGATCCCGTGGCTGCTCTACCGCCTCAGCGTGCGGCTCGACATGAATTACGAAACCGAGGCGATCAAGCACCCTTCGCTGCTGCTCCTCGGCGGCGCCGGCCTGGTCATTTTCAGCTACTTCATCGCCCTGCCGATCGTACACCTGTCCGGCCTGGCCACGCGCAACACCATCGCCGTCAGCATCGCCGTCGAACTCCTCGGCATGCTGATGATGTCCGTGCGCGGGACGGCGATGGCGCAGGTGATCGGCTTCATGTCGATGGAGAACGGGCTGTTCTTTGCCGCCGTGGTATCGACCTATGGGATGCCGCTGATCGTCGAACTCGGCGTGGCCTTCGACGTGATGGTCGCGTCCATCCTGTTCGGCGTGTTCTTCTTTCACCTGCGCGATTCGTTCGACTCGCTCGATGTCGGCCATCTCAACCTCCTGTCCGAGGCGAATGAACCGGCGCCATTGGCGGAAACCCCCGCTGCATCAACGCAGGGAGAACACGCATGACGATGCTGGAAATCACCCTGTTGGCGCCCCTTATCGGCGGCCTGCTGCTGGCTCTGATCGGTCACCGCTCGCTCGCCGGCTGGCTCAACGTGGCCACCGGCGTGGTCACCTTCGCCGCCTCGCTGGCTCTGGCGCTGGATGTCTTCGCCCATGGGCCGCAGCTTTCCGCCGGGCGACTGTTCTACATCGACGCCTTCAACGTCTATCTGGTCACCCTGACCGCCTTCGTCGGCATGACCACCTCGATTTTTTCACGCCCCTATATGAAACATGAAGTCGAGCGCGGGCGCGTCACCGACCGGCGCATGCGCCTCTACCACTCGATGTACCAGGGTTTCCTGTTCTCGATGCTGCTGGCGCTGTCGACCAACAATCTCGGCATCATGTGGGTGGCCATGGAGTCGGCCACCCTGACCACCGTGCTGCTGGTCTCG
>PFJY01000221.1 GCA_002784065.1 Hydrogenophilales bacterium CG_4_10_14_3_um_filter_58_23
AAGGAAATTTACGGGGTAAAATGAACCCCGAAACGTTAGTTGTAATACGCCGCCGGTATTTGAGAAGCGGCGCGAAGCCTGCATACCCGAGATACCCAGACGCTTGTCGGCCTCTTCCTGCAATGCCTTCACCTGGTTGCTGGAATCCACCGTGATATGCACGCTGCCGGAGGGACGATGGAAACCCATTGCCGATAATTGCTTGGCGACTGCCAGTTCGTTGCCGTGCTTGATCTGGTTTTCCGCCAGACGTTTAACCTGGTCAGCGGTCATTTCCGGCGTAATCAGATCGGCGACAGATTCGGCCAGCGTTTTCTTGGTCGCCTCATCAAATCCGGTTACGGCATTGATGGTGTCGCCCAGCAACTTCACGTTGGCGGCGAGGCCTTCCGCCAGCTTCTTCGTGGCGGCTGTTTGTGCAACCGTAGCCTCTTCCATTAGTTTCTTCACATCGGCAGTAGTTAAACCGGCTTTGAATTCAGGTACGGCAATCGACAACTGCACCACCTTGTCGCCGATTGCTTCGGCGAGCTGCTTGCCGGATTCTTCAAACACGCCCATCAGCGATTTGGCAGCGGCCTCATCGGTCACGCTTTGCAGCGATTTTTCAGCAGCTGACATCAACGATGTGATGACGGACTGAGCCAGCTTCATCGAGCCGAGCTTTTCGGACAGTTGTTTCAGTAGTTCTTTCCACATGATATGTATCTCCTGTAATAGGGTTGATTGCAATTCGGGGTGTAAAAAAGTGGCGGGCGAACCGTCAGGCTCGGAAAGCGTAACCGGGTCCAACCCTTTGATGACGGGTCGGATCGTCAGCCCCGCACCGAACAGCAATGGTCCATGCTGGGCGCGCGCCTCGTTATCCTGGAAGTTTTCGTGATAGTCGGCAGACAAATACCGGAAACCGCGATTTTTTACTGCATCCACGCCAAAGGGTGTCCACTCAATGAGCGCGCGCAGCTTGTTGCCTTCGATCGAGAGCTTGAGAAACTTTCCCGCCGCGCCGTCAGACGGCTTGTGTGCGACATCGAGGAATATCTCTTGCCCGTAAGTGCCCTTGTTGAAGTTATCCACCATCTGCAACAGCATCGGGCGGGTAATATCGAATTCGCCGTAACGAGGATCATAAAAATGCCCCATTTTGGTGACGGTTACCCAGGTCTGAGGACTCTCCCCGTCCAGGGATAAATTCTTCGGTAACTCGGTAACAAAGCGACGCGCCCCATCCAGGGCGTTGACGGCTTCAAGCAATAATCTGCGCGGTCTTGACAAAATTCGCTCCTCGTAAAATCAGGAAGCCACACAACAAGATAGAAGCGAGCGAGCAAAAAACCCGCTGTGTGGCTTAGCCTTTTCAGGTTGATGGAGAGTTTCGGGGTTTTGTAAAGACAAAAACAGGGACGGATGTGGCGGTTCAGCGGTTGCTTAAAATTTAACCGGTACGGGCAGGCCGTTTGATTGGAATAAAGTGACTTTTATATACACGGTTATCCACAGAAATTATGGACAACAAAAAACCCGCCTGGGCGGATATATTGAGGGAGTAAAAATAACTTAATTCAAAGCCATATCGGATATGTCGCGCTCTATGCCGTTCTCATCGGTGATAAAACACTCATCTTCATCTTTGCCATGGTTTGGATAAGCGCTGGCAAGATCGTCAGGCAAAACCCAGTATTGGCCGAGCAGCACTGACATTTCGGCAAGACTATGCAGCGGGTCGGTGATCTCGTAGCTGCTCGGGTAAGGGTGCCCTGTCATGCTGCCTTCCTTGACAGCAGACGCAACCATGGCAAGCACCTTATTGGCATCCGGTCCGCGTACCTCGCCCGTTGATGCATCCCACTCGAACACGAGCGGTTGCTGATGCCATACTGCAGGTTTCAATGTGTATTTATGGGACATAGCTGAATAGTAGCCCTATCACCAGATCAAACATCTCGCGGTCAGATTCGATCAGCGATTCAAGGTTCTTTGCGTTACCGCCAAGTACATCCTCAAATGCCATCGTCATTACCTCAAGTGCACCCTGTTTTCCAAGGTAGCGTGCTTTTGAATAAATCTTCCCTTGATAATAGTCACGATATTGATCCTTGCGCACCACCTCGTCAATACGATATTTGATTCGTGGATACAAGTCACGTAAACGTTCCAGAGGATCTTGCGCAGTTCTGCGTTCATGTAAGGTCTGGAAAATATCGTCCAGTTCAGGTATGGCATGCTGTAATCGGTGAGCATATTCATGAACCGCTGTTGAAAATCGGTCGGCTCTGATGAATCCTTCACCACCTCTTGTCACACCTGTAAATCCGTACTGCCTGAAATTTCTGCCGGGTGGGAAGTGTGACATATCCATGTATTCACCGCGTGCGGTAGAAAGTTTCGCGTAGAGCGGACCATGTTTATCAGCGATACGGGTCCAGTCATCCGGATACATCATGGATGCCTTCCTAACTAGATCGGCACCCTTGCCACCGTTTTGGATCTTTGCGACGGTCATCATCGGTCGTGCAGCACGCAGTCGTTCGTGTAACTTCTCCAGCAGCAGCGCGCCATTATGGCGGAGATCATCCGTAGCGAACCGGTTGAGTAGTTCTGTGGAGATTAATCTTCCAGCAGAGATGTAGTCGTCCAGGCCTGAGATAACAGACGTCCTGGATGGTTTAGGCGGTGGAGTACTCACACCAATCCGTTTTTTTACCGACCTCCACGGCGCTTTAATCATGCCTTGCGTCAACGCCCCATCCTTGAAGGCCTGGTGTTTATTTACCCCCAGCACGCCGATACGCTGCGCAGGGGTGAGTCTGGCCAGTGCCTGCATCGGTGTTTCCTTGCTGGCGCGATCGGCGGCGGTGATCTCATCTTTAAACACCACTTCAACAAACGACAGCGTGTTCGGATGCGCTGGCCAGCCGCTGGCTTCAAGTGTCGGATATACCCCCTGGCCGAGGCCGTACAGATTTTGCGTGGACAGCAGGTCGCAGATATCCGGTTTCGGGTGTCCGGGTGAGAGTAGGAAGCGTACACCAGCTGCATCTGGATGCGACAGCGCGCCTTTGGCATAGGCCGTGCCGTGTGCCCGGTTGATCTCAGTACGCATCACTCGCATCGCGTTATCCATCGGGCTGCCGTTCCCGGCGAGCAGGGCATCGGTTGTTTCTTTTCCCATCCTGTTTGCACTTGCCGCACTGAGCTTGTCTTGTATCTCGATCGGTACAGCATCACCGCGAGACAGGAATTCGCGCGCCGCCTGCGCAGCGCCATGCCCCTGAATAATCGCCTGTTCGATGGCATTCACCACAAGATCGCGCGCCTGCCTGTCCAGCCGCCAGATACGATCGGATAACTGCAAGCCATCTGCTGCCACAAAGGTGCGCACGAATTGCAGCGCTTCGTGATTGATCGTCATCGCCGCCGCAGACGACAATACCGCTTCGCTGGACAGCGGCTGAGTACCCAGATCGGCTGCGATGGCAAGGCTACTGTTGATCAGGGTATTGCGCGCATCGCTGAGTTGCTTGAGTCGCGCATTAACCTGTGCCAGCACGCTCTGTATTTCCTGTAACGCGATATTACCGTCCGCCCCGGAATAGGCTGCGATGCGCTGCGCGATGTCATCGGCCGTCTGCTGATAAATCTGCTGTAGCTCATCCAGCGCGGCAGCGTCCAGTTTCACCACCTCGCGTTGTGCAGCGATTGTGGCGCGCTTGATGGCGGCTTGCTGTGCGGTTAGGTCGCTCATGATTTAGCCGTTGCTGATGCTGGTACCGGATTCGCCCTTGCGTCCGTTTCCTGGTGTGACAGATACGCTCACGCCGCGATTGCGCGAGACAGGCGCAGTCTTTGGATCAACCGGCGGAGCTTCGGGCGCGTTCGGGTCAGGGTAGGGGGTGTAATGCTGCACCTCCCACTCGCGGCGACGCTCGACATAGGCCGGGTCATAGCCCAGTTCTTCCAATACCAGCCCTTGCGGTAATCCCAGCGCCTTGAGTTTCAAGGCGCGATCCGTAGTCTGGCTCGGCGTCTCGGTGCGGCGTTCAGCAAAGGTCACACGGAAATCCTCGTTGTCAGGATTAATTCCCTTGAGCAGTAAATGCAGGCGGAAACCGGATTCATACGCGAATGATAATGTGTCCTGCAACACATCCACTTCGTCGTAGTAGTCCCGCTTCAGGTCTTCCAGAATGTCGCGCGCCAGCCCGTCGGTATAACCCGCCAGACCTTTCGGCATCGGCGATCCGGAAAAGAACGTGTCCAGCAGATGCACGATGTCTTTCATCTGGTTCAGATTGCTGTCACCCTGAATCGCAGTTACCCCGCCTTCCTTGTTCATGTAGTAATCGGTGATTATACCGTCCGCCTGGTCTTTCTCCACCTGGGCGCGATAGGTCGCCACATCCGCGGCGCTAGCCCCTTTCAGCACATGCGCCATCCGCAACGGTGCGCGCATCCTGCGGCGTATCACCAGATCCTCTTCCGACATATTCAGTTTGCGCCAGGTGGTGCGTGTTGCATCCAGAAACGGACGACCTAGACTGCCCATATCGTCGAAGTTGTCCGGGTCAAAGCGGGCATGATGCAACTGCCACAGCGGGAAAGCGGCCATCTCAGCGCCGGTCATGATGTCGAACTGGATGTAGGCTTTCTGCACGTCTTTGAATAATCCATCGATGCCGATATTCGGCAGGATGGTTTCGGCCGGCATTCGTACCCCTTGCACCACGTTAAAGGCGCGATCGAGCACCCACTGGTAAGGAAGATTACCCTCCATCACCAATCCGCGTGCGTCCGACTTGAGTTTTTCAATCCGGTTGAGCTGCAAGTTGCGTTGAAACACATCCCATTCACGCGACAGTGTCTCGTTAGCCTGCCCCTGTTGCATGATCAGACCGCCTTTGACTGTATCGCGTGCGATGCGGCTGTGGATCCGCTTCACCCGGCCGTCCAGCTTGTCCATCTCGCGAATGTCAAGAATTGCCTGACGCAGATCGGGATCCACCCACATCAACCGATAGGCATATTTGAGCTGGTCTTCCGGATTCGGACGCCGCCCGATCTCGCTGGTCGGCGCGTTCTGTGTGGCGTTCTCGTTCGACAGCAGTTGCGCCAGCGTTACTCCGGCAAATTTCGCCGCCGCGCTCTTCGCCCGTCCTATCAATCCATCAAGCATTCCCATCTTGTCCCCCTATATCCCTAAAAACTACCTCACCAACACTGCGCCATCCGTCAATCCTCCCCGCCTTGTAAAGCTCTTTAACAAATTCTTCCATCTCCGGCATATGCAAGTGCACCATCTCCCGATTCCTCGCGATCACAACTTTTTCCCTGTCACTCAGTTCCCTCAACTGATGCGGGATCGGATCAGGTTTAAGCAATGCGCGTCCACGATCCTGTCCGTATTTCATGCTGCGATCACTTTGCCAGCGACGGCAAAGTCACCCCCAACATCTGTTCACGTGTCTGCACGCGACCGCTGATCACCGTCGGTACATCGGCCGCACCGCGTGTCACCAGCGCCCAGACACCGGCACAGGCTGCATCGAATAAGTCATCGCCGATCTTTGCATTTACCATCTTGTAGCTGGAGTAACTAGCCTTGGTCGGCAGCGTTTTTATATTGCCCAACTGGCGCACGAATAGTATCCAGTCAGGCGGGCCGGATAGTTCTTGTGACGCTGTGCCAGGTGGAAGCCAGACCACATTTGCCGCTCCTTTGGCTTCAGCAATATCTCGGCTGTCGTCAAAGTAGGGAATCGCTGCCTGCCCATTGTGGAATGCGGCGCGCAGCGCGGTCGCCATACTGTGCTTGGTCATGCCCTCGAAACGGATTGGCGCAAATGGCCACTGCGTCCAGGTAGTCGCGGTGCTATCGCCGTCACCGATGGTGCGCCGGTCGATATCGGTAAGACCATGGTTGTATAGATCATCGTTCAGGCTGGTCAGCATACCGATGCCATAGGCATCGCCCATCGCATAATCCGGCCTGAAGTACTCCCAGAAACCGCGCAGATCGCGCTGTACCACGCCGTCATCGGTACCCGCCGGCCATGTCTTCACGAACGGGAAGGTAATGTAGTTGCCGATCTGCTCGCTCACCACCAGCGCCGACTTGGAAGCCTGCAGCGTTTCACCGTGTCCGGAATGATCGTAGCCGAACGAAATCAGCCCGCGTTTCTTGTAGCGCATGCCAGGCACCGGTTCGGCTATCTCCAGTTTTGCTTGCAATCCGACCGACATCGCCTTGCGGATGTACTTCTCCCAGATGTGGTTCTGCGCGCTGACGTTTTTGCAGAGAAATTGCCTGATGAACTCACCATCGGGAAGTTGGGCGCGCATCTCCAGCATAAATGCCTGGTTGAGAATCCCCATCTCCATGCCCAGGTACACATTCACGATCGGCAGCAGGTGGTATTGCTTCGAGTCGAGCAGTTGCTGGATCACGTCCGCGCCTTTGAACACGCCCGTCACGCGGATCTGCGGCTTAAACGAAATTCCTTTTTCTGCGCCCATGCGACGGGCAGAACCCAACATCGGAAGAAATCGCGACATCAGGCGATCGACTGGCATGTCATCCACCTCCTCAATTGAGGCGTAGCTGATCGCGTCCCCGTCGATCTGGCTCATGATCCCGTATGCGCTGGCTTTGGAAAGGTTTACGAACTGATATTTTGTATCGGACAGCTGCTCGCGTCCGCTCTTATATTCGATGTATGACTTCAGGATCGGCGAGCGACGTATCGCTTCCAAGTGATAGTTCAAATTGTTTTGCGACTGCTGCAACCTGGGGGCTACGATGCCCAGCTCTTGCGCAGGGGTAGTGGCGTTGTGCTTGAGCGCATGCAGCTCCTTCACCGCCGTCTTTCCCGTCCGTCGGCACGAGACATCAATGGTGTTCGGGTGATCATCCATTTCAATGCACTTCAACACCTGTACCGTATCCAGCTCGACGTTGTGCACATGCTTGTGCCACAGCGCGTGATCGCCCTTGTAACGCATGATCTCCACCTCGGCACGGTTCGAGAGACGAATGCGATCACTGGTGCTGACGCGACTCACGACCCACCTCCTTCCTGCTGATATTCGATCAGGATCGGGTCATCGTTAGTCTGCTTATTCGCCCGCTGGATATTGTCGGCCATACCGGAGAGCAGCGTCATGGTGCGCTGGCGGAACTCATCAACGCCTTCCTGGGCAATCTTATTATGTGTGAGTTTGCCCATCTCGTCTTCTTCAGCCTCCAGCACCTTCTGTGTCATTCCCATATCCGACAATGACAAATCTGCGCGGCTCAACATTTCACCTAGAGGACGGAACAGCGGGTGAGCCTCGATATCCTTGATGATCCTGCGATCCCCTTTTTCATCAACGTATTCAGCGATGATCAGTCTGTTTGTTTCCTTATCTATGTAATATTGCGGAGCTTCGATCTTCACGCCATCGGCCACAATTGTCTGGAGGATTTGCTGAATCACCGCGAACACAGACGCCTGTAAATCGGCATAGATTCCCATCAGGTGCTTTGGATTGCGCTGCTCGAAGGCGGCATGGTGCAGCATAAACAACTCGGTCTTCTTCATGCACGCCGACTGCCGGGAGCAATGCACCCGATCTACATCGCACTGCGCACAAAATAAATATCCGTCTGGTTTGGCAGGAAAGTACGTCGCAGTCCGCGCATTAAGCCCATGCTTCATCGCATTAAACCGGGTACGAAGCGATTCTTCAGGAGTAGGGTGACCGTCCAGATTCGCTGCTGTCGCAGCCTTTCCTTCGTCGGTTCTCGGGCCGGTTGCCTTCGAGTAGGCCTTCAGCAAATTACGTTCCCATTGAACCTGATCGCACTCATTTCCGCATCTAGGACAGCCAGCAAAATACGCGAACGGATGATGTTCATGCTCTGGCGCATCTTCCACTCGCCCAGGCTCTGCCCTGAACGAGTGGAAGCACGGCTTACAGTAGAAGGTAATCTCGGAAATTGGTTTGGAGCGGTCTTTGGCCATGTGCCGCACAATATCGGCAATGGCAAGCCAAAAACAGGGACGAAAATGGCATCTACGCTGCCTTTTTCATGAACCTGTCCGGCAACCTAACTTCCAGAAATGTGGTGCCCAGTATGGCAAGATCGGGGAGCCAGACAGATAAAGCCTTGCAGCGATGCAAGGCTTTTTTCTATTGTGCTCAATGGGGCACTAGCGGGGTACCCTCGAAAAAACTTATCTCAGTTGCGTCCCATTCTGATGCCACCCCAAACAGTGGTACCGCTCATCCCGTATAAAAAATCGGTTCTATGTGAAATAGAGTGGGTAATCGAATTTCATTTTTCCGCATAAAAAGTAAATCATGTTGATGAAATTCCCCGTGTT
>PFJY01000211.1 GCA_002784065.1 Hydrogenophilales bacterium CG_4_10_14_3_um_filter_58_23
CACACCTAATCTTGCCGCTTCAGGCTCATTCCTGGTTGGAAATACAGGCCTCGTTCAGGCTCATTCCTCATTGGACAAGGCTGCCACTTGGATGCGGGCAAGGATGAGTCCATCATTGCGCTCGCGGGCCGGTTCGGGGTGGTGTTCTTTGACGATAAGGGAAACGTGACCGGGACGGCAAGTCTGGCTCCGGGCGGTGAAACGGTGGGGGTGAACATTCCTCACGGCGTGTTTCATTCCGTGGTGGCGCTGGAGCCTGGTAGCTTGTTCTTTGAGGCCAAGACGGGTCCCTATAAGGCACTGGAGCCGGCAGAAAAAGCACCCTGGGCACCCGCCGAGGGTGCGCTGGATGCGACTGCTTACCTGGATTTTCTGAGGGCGATGTTCTAGCGGCAGGATTTCGCAGTCGTTGTGGGTCAGGCTTCAGCCTGACAGGAGTAGGCGCATCTAGGAGCCTGTCGGGCTTACGATGAATCGGCTGCAAATCCGCCTGGGCGATCCATATTTCGTCGCTTTTTTGGTCAATAGAACGACTATTGACCTGCAAAACCGACAAAATCTGTCCGCGCCCAGCCGAATTTTCGCTTCGATCCCCATAAGTCCGACAGGCTCCTAGGCGGCATGTACGGCTGAAGTCGTACCCACAGGAGCTATTGGCCTAATGGATCATCCGGGTTCAAGCGGTATCCAGCCTTTCAAAATCGGTATACTCGCCACTGCCCGCACTGATTTCCACCCGTTCCACCTGCGCCTGTTCCGGGCCTGTTCTGGCCCATTCGATCATGGCGCTTACCGCTTCCGGCGCTCCCTGAATCATTGCTTCCACGGCGCCATCGCGGCAATTTCTGACCCAGCCAGTGGTGCCGAGCTGCTGAGCCTTGATGCACATGGACTCGCGGAAGAATACGCCCTGAACATGACCGCAAATTCTCAGATGGTGGCTGATATTCATTGGTTTCTTATCAACAAGTGCAGATAGGCCGGTGGCCCACCAGTCAGGCAGGCGTCCGGGCCTTATTTGACGCGCATTCCCGGTTTGGCGCCTTCGTCCGGGCTGAGGATATACAGCCCGGGCTCGCTACCCGATGCGGCCAGCACCATCCCTTCCGACAGGCCGAACTTCATCTTGCGCGGCGCGAGGTTGGCGACCATCACGGTATACCGCCCGACTAGCATCGAAGGCTCATAGGCCGACTTGATGCCGGCGAACACGTTGCGTGTTTTTTCCTCGCCGATGTCGAGGGTGAGCTTGAGCAGTTTTTCCGCGCCCTCGATATGTTCGGCGTTGACGATCCTGGCGATGCGCAGGTCGATTTTCATGAAATCGTCAATCGAGATAGTTTCGGCGATCGGCTGGATTTCATGTTGTTGCTTTTCGGCATGGCGGGCGGGGGAATGTTGCTCGATTTGAGGCGCGAGCGTGGCCTTGTTTTCTTCGATCATGGATTCCACCTGTTTGGGGTCGATACGGGTCATGAGGTGCTGGTAAGGGTTGATGATGTGGCCTGTCGGCAGTAGTGTGGCTGCGTCCGCCCATTGCAACGGCGGAATGTTGAGGAAGGATTCCACGTCCGCTGCCAGCTTGGGAAGCACCGGCTTGAGGTAGAGGGTGAGCAGGCGGAACAGGTTGATGCCTATGCTACAAACTGTGTGCAGCGACTCTTCCTTTTCATCCAGTTTGGCGAGCTCCCAAGGTTTCCTGTCGTCGATCCATTGGTTCGCTTGGTCGGTTAGCGCCATAACTTCACGGATAGCCTTACCATATTCCCGGCTTTCATAAAGAGCGCCAATCATTGACGCCTTGGCCATAAAGTCGGTAGTCAGCAAATCGGGCTCAAGATTGAGCGCTTGCTGTGGCAAAACAATTTTTCCCGCAAAACGCTTGGAAATAAACCCAGCACAACGACTGGCGATGTTGACGTATTTCCCGATCAAGTCACTGTTCACCCGCGCCGCAAAATCCTCCAGGCTCAAGTCGATATCCTCGATGCTGCTGTTGAGCTTGGCGGCGAAGTAATAACGCAGGTACTCCGGGTTGAGGTGCTTGCGGTAGCTGGCGGCGGTGATGAAGGTGCCGCGCGACTTGGACATTTTCTGGCCGTTGACGGTGAGGAAGCCGTGGGCGAAAACGCGGGTCGGCGTGCGGTGGCCGGAGAATTTCAGCATCGCCGGCCAGAACAGGGCGTGGAAGTAGAGGATGTCCTTGCCAATAAAGTGGTAAAGCTCGGTTTTCGAGCCTTCCTTCCAGAATTCGTCGAACAACGCTTCTGCTGACGGCTGACCGCTGACGGCTGACCGCTGTTTCACCAAATTCTTAAAACTGGCCATGTAGCCGACCGGGGCATCGAGCCAGACGTAGAAATATTTGCCCGGCGCATCCGGGATTTCGAAGCCGAAGTAGGGTGCGTCGCGCGAGATGTCCCAGTTTTGCAGGCCGCTGGCTATCCATTCCTGCATTTTGTTGGCGGCTTCCGGTTGCAGGTGGCCGGCGTTGGTCCATTCTTTCAGGAAATCAGCACAGGCGCCGAGCGTGAAGAAGTAGTGCTCGGATTCCTTGCGCACCGGCGTGGCGCCGGATATGGCAGAAACCGGGTTGATCAGGTCGGTGGGTGAATAAGTGGCGCCGCAGGCCTCGCAGGAGTCGCCGTACTGGTCTAAAGCATGACACTTGGGGCACTCGCCCTTGATGAAGCGATCCGGCAGGAACATTTCCTTTTCCGGGTCGTAGAACTGCTCGATGGTTTTGGTCTCGATCAGTTTGGCTTCATCGCGCAGCTTGCGGTAGATGTCCTGTGCCAGTTCCCGGTTCTCGTCGGAATTGGTCGAGTAGTAGTTGTCGAATTCGACGTGGAAGCCGTCGAAGTCCGCCTTGTGCTCGTGCCAGACACGTTCGATCAGAGCCTCCGGGGTGATGCCCTCGGCTTGGGCGCGCAGCATGATGGGGGTGCCGTGGGTGTCGTCGGCGCACACGTAATGGCATTCGTGCCCTTGCATTTTTTGGAATCGTACCCAAATATCGGTCTGGATGTATTCCACCAGATGGCCAAGATGGATGCTGCCATTGGCGTAGGGTAGGGCGCTGGTAACCAGTATCTTGCGTTTCATTGCGGTTTGTCGGGAACTTGAAAGACCTCAATTGTAACAAACCGTGGTAGCAAGCCCAATTATTCGTTAAACTTTCACCTTTTCTGCCCTTGGCAGAAATGGTGATATTCAAGGAGTCAGCATGTCCGTGTCAGAACAGCAGGTGCAAGACGCACTGAAGGAAATGATCGATCCTAATACCAAGAAGGATTTTGTCAGCACCAAGTCGGTCAAGAACATCAAGATCGACGGCGACAAGGTGTCGCTCGACATCATTCTCGGTTACCCGGCCAAGAGCGTGATCGAAAGTGTCCGCACCCAGGTCGCCGACAAGATCAAAAGTATTGCCGGTGTCGGTGGCGTGACGGTCAAGGTGTCTTCCAACATCATTTCACACAGCGTGCAGCGCGGCGTCAAGCTGATTCCGGGCATCAAGAACATCATCGCCGTGGCTTCCGGCAAGGGCGGCGTGGGCAAGTCCACCACTGCGGTAAACCTGGCGCTGGCGCTGGCTGCCGAAGGCGCGAAAGTGGGCATACTCGATGCCGACATCTATGGGCCCTCACAACCCATGATGCTGGGCATCAAGGATGACCGCCCGGAACCTTCTGCGGATGGCAAGAAACTTGAACCGCTGAATGCCCATGGCCTGCAGGCCATGTCCATCGGTTTCCTGATCGATCCCGATACGCCGATGGTGTGGCGCGGCCCGATGGTCACCCAGGCGCTGGAACAGCTCCTGAATGAGACCAATTGGACGGACCTGGATTACCTGGTGGTGGACTTGCCGCCAGGCACCGGCGATATCCAGCTCACTCTGGCGCAACGCGTGCCGGTGACTGGCGCCGTGATCGTCACCACACCTCAGGACGTGGCTCTGATTGACGCGCGTAAAGGTCTGAAGATGTTCGAGAAAGTGGGCATCCCTATCATCGGTATCGTGGAAAACATGAGCCTGCACATCTGCACTAACTGCGGCCATGAAGAACGCATTTTCGGCACCGGCGGCGGCGAGAGGATGTGCAAGGACTACAATGTCGAGTTTCTCGGCGCCTTGCCGCTGGACATCAACATCCGCCAGCAGACCGACGAGGGCAGACCGCCGGTGGTGGCCGATCCTGATGGGCGCGTTGCCCAGATTTACAAGGAAATCGCCCGCCGCGTGGCGGTTAAAGTGGCCGAACAGGCGCAGGATTTCAGCGCACGCTTCCCGAATATTGTGATTCAAAATACGTAACTAACAGTAATCAGTTATCAGTTTTCAGCGGTCAGCCTTCGTGCTGGCCGCTTTAGCTGATGGCTGAGAGCTGATAGCTGAGAGCTGATAAATGAGCATTAAATCGGACAAGTGGATACGCCGCATGGCGGAACAGCACGGCATGATCGAACCCTTCGAGCCGGGGCAGGTGAGGAGCGTGGACGGTAAAAAAATCGTCTCCTACGGCACTTCCAGCTATGGTTACGACATCCGCTGCTCGGATGAATTCAAGTTGTTCACCAACATCAACTCCACGATCGTCGATCCCAAGAATTTTGACCCTAATTCGTTCGTCGATGTCAAAAGCGATGTCTGCATCATCCCGCCCAATTCGTTCGTTCTGGCGCGCACCCTGGAGTATTTCCGCATTCCGCGCAGCGTGCTGACGATCTGCCTGGGCAAGTCCACTTACGCGCGTTGCGGCATCATCGTCAACGTGACGCCGTTCGAGCCGGAATGGGAAGGCTATGTGACTCTGGAATTCTCCAACACCACGCCGCTGCCCGCCAAGATCTACGCCAATGAGGGCGTGGCCCAGGTGCTGTTTTTCGAATCGGACGAGGTCTGCGAAACCTCATACAAGGACCGTGGCGGCAAGTATCAGGGCCAGCAGGGCGTAACCTTGCCCAAAATTTAGTCCTGAGTAGGTTGGGCACTCCGTGCCCAACAAATATGGAAACTCCCCCTGTCGGGCACGGGGTGCCCGACCTACATTGCTAGGAACACAAATGCGTTTCCGTTTCCCCGTAGTCATCATCGATGAAGATTTCCGCTCCGAGAATGCAAGCGGCATTGGTGTGCGTGTGCTGGTCAAGGCGATTGAGGAAGAGGGCCTGGAAGTGCTGGGGGCCACCAGTTACGGCGACCTGACTTCCTTTGCGCAGCAGCAGAGCCGCGCTTCGACGTTTATCCTGTCGATCGACGATGAAGAGTTCTCCACGCCTGAACTGGCGCAGCAGGCGGTTGACCAGATTCGTGCCTTCGTGGTGGAGATCCGTCGCCGGAATGCGGATATTCCCATTTTCCTGTATGGCGAGACCCGCACTTCGCGCCATATTCCCAACGACGTACTGAAGGAGCTGCACGGCTTCATTCACATGTTCGAGGATACGCCGGAGTTTATCGCGCGCTATGTGGTGCGGGAAGCGAAGGACTATCTGGACTCCCTGGCGCCGCCTTTCTTCCGCGCGCTCACCCATTATGCCGGCGACGGCTCCTACTCCTGGCACTGCCCCGGCCATTCGGGCGGCGTGGCTTTCCTCAAGAGCCCGGTGGGACAGATGTTCCACCAGTTTTTCGGCGAAAACATGCTGCGCGCAGACGTATGCAACGCGGTGGACGAGCTCGGCCAATTGCTCGACCATACCGGCCCGGTTGCGGCCAGCGAGCGCAATGCCGCACGCATCTTCAATGCGGATCACCTGTTTTTCGTCACCAACGGCACCTCCACTTCCAACAAGATGGTGTGGCATTCCACGGTCGCGCCGGGGGATGTGGTGGTCGTGGATCGTAACTGCCACAAATCGATCTTGCACGCGATTATCATGACCGGCGCGGTGCCGGTTTTTCTGACGCCAACCCGCAACCATTACGGCATCATCGGGCCGATTCCGCTGGAAGAATTCAAGCCGGAGAACATCCGCAAGAAGATCGAGGCCAATCCTTTTGCGCGTGGGGTAACCACCAAGCCACGGGTGCTCACCCTTACCCAGAGCACCTATGACGGGATTATCTACAACGTGGAAACCCTCAAGGAAATGCTGGATGGCGAGATCGATACCTTGCATTTCGACGAGGCATGGTTGCCCCACGCCACTTTTCACGATTTCTACCAGGGTATGCACGCCATCGGCAAGGATCGCCCGCGCTGCAAGGACTCGATGATCTTCTCCACCCAGTCCACCCACAAGATGCTGGCGGGGCTGTCCCAGGCATCACAGATTCTGGTACAGGATTCCGAAACACGCAAGCTGGATCGCGACATCTTCAACGAAGCCTATCTGATGCATACCTCCACCAGCCCACAATACGCCATCATCGCATCCTGCGATGTGGCGGCGGCGATGATGGAACCGCCCGGCGGCACGGCGTTGGTGGAGGAGTCGATCCTCGAAGCCCTGGATTTCCGCCGCGCCATGCGCAAGGTGGACGAAGAGTTTGGCGATTCCTGGTGGTTCAAGGTATGGGGGCCGGAGCATCTCGCCGAGGAGGGCATCGGCGAGCGCGACGACTGGATGCTGCGTCAGGGCGAACGCTGGCACGGCTTCGGCAACCTCGCGCCGGGATTCAACATGCTGGACCCGATCAAATCTACCGTCATCACGCCGGGACTGGATGTGGACGGGGATTTCGCCGGCTCGGGGATACCTGCGGCGATCGTCACCAAGTACCTGGCAGAGCACGGCGTGATCGTGGAAAAGACCAGCCTGTACTCCTTCTTCATCATGTTCACCATCGGCATTACCAAAGGCCGCTGGAACACCATGCTGACCGCGTTGCAGCAGTTCAAGGACGACTATGACCGCAACCAGCCCCTGTGGCGTGCGCTACCCGAATTCGTCGCCAAACATCCGCGTTACGAGCGGATGGGCCTGAAGGAACTGAGCGATAACATTCACGGTTTTTACAAGGCCAACGACGTGGCGCGTTTGACTACCGAGATGTATTTGTCCGACATGGTGCCGGCAATGAAGCCGACCGATGCCTTTGCCCGCATGGCACACCGGGAGATCGACCGGGTCGAGATCGACGACCTGGCCGAACGCGTGACCAGCGTGTTGCTGACCCCTTATCCGCCTGGTATCCCCTTGCTGATTCCCGGCGAACGTTTCAATGAGACCATCGTTCGTTATTTGAAATTCGCCCGTGAATTCAACGAGAAATTCCCCGGCTTCGAGACCGACATACATGGTCTGGTGAAGGAAGAACTGAACGGGAAGTCACGGTATTATGTGGATTGCGTGAGGTCTGTCTAGCGCAGTCTGTACCAAAGCAAAACGGGCGCCAATCGAAATAAGCGCCTTTCACCCTTGCCTCCTCTCCTGCTTGCGGGAGAGGATTGAGGTGAGGGTAGCCCTCTCCTACAAGGTGACGCCTCAGAGCTTGAGGGTTTCACCAGCTTTCATTTCATGCAGTCTGGTCTTGCCACCTTGTTTCTTCAATGCCTTGGCAAAGGTCTCCACCGTTCCGTCCAGTACCGGGAAGGTGCCGAAGTGCATCGGCACGACTATGCCGGGTTTGACCAGTCGAACGGCTTCTGCGGCGCGCTCCGGTCCCATGGTGAAATGGCCGCCGATGCAGGCGAGCATCACGTTCACTTTGCCGAATTGGCGTATCAGCGCCATGTCGCTGAACACATCGGTGTCGCCAGTGTGGTAGATTGCCGGGCCATTTTTCACCGTAATGAGAAAGCCGCCGGGGTTGCCGCCATTGTGGATGTCCTTATCGGCGCCGCCCTCGGGCGCCATCACTGTGGAGCTATGAATGGCGGGGATGAAGGCGATTTTTACCTCGCCATCGAGCAGAGAAAGCTCGCCGCCGAAGTTACCTTGGGTGTCGAAACCCATCTGCTTTTCCGGGTAACCGCCATACTGAGCGATCGCCTTGCCCAGGTCGAAGGTGCTGACCAGTCTGGCGCCGGTCTTCCTGGCGATTTCTGCGCTGTTGCCGACATGGTCAAAGTGGCCGTGAGTGATCAGGATCAAGTCGGCCTTTTCCAGCTTCGCCAGGTCATCCTTGCCATTCTTGTTGGCCGGGTTGGTGAGCCAGGGGTCGATCAGCAATACCTTGCCGGTAGGGGTGGTGAGTTTGAAGGCGGAATGGCCATACCAGGTGAGCTCGGTTTGCACGGCGGCAATGGCGAGGAGGGGGATTTGCAGGAGCAGGAACAGAAACAATGGGCGGAAACATTTCATGCTTTGTCCTTAGAGGGGTAAAGGTTTTTTATCATAGACCACGAAATCGCATTCCAGACCGTTTTCGGATTTGCAGGGCTTGCGCCCGGTTTCCCGCCACAAGCCGGGATCGAATTCGGGGAACCACGCGTCGCCTTTGAATTCCGATTGGATTTCAGTGAGATATAACCGGTCGGCAATATCCAGTGCCTGGCGGTAAAGCTCCGCGCCGCCGATGAAGAAAACCTCATCGTCGCCGCCGCAAGCGGTAATCGCGTCCTCAATCGAATTCGCCACGATGCAGCCCGGTGCCTGCAAATCCCTGGAGCGGGTGATGACCACGGAAGTGCGCCCCGGCAGTTTTCCCGGCAGCGATTCCCAGGTTTTTCGCCCCATCAGGATGTGGTGCCCCAGGGTAAGCGCCTTGAAATGCTTGAGGTCTTCCGGCAGGCGCCAAGGCAGGGTGTTGTCGATGCCGATGGTGCGGTTTTTCGCCATCGCGGCGATGATGGAAAGACGAGGTTTGCCCATATTCTTGTGGAAACTTATATTTTGAAAGGCTCTTTTCGCAAACCGTGTTGGTGGCTCACGTAGTGAGCCACCTGTAGTGGATACTGGATGTTATGGCGCGG
>PFJY01000183.1 GCA_002784065.1 Hydrogenophilales bacterium CG_4_10_14_3_um_filter_58_23
GTTTTCATCGTAGCACCTATCTTATTGATTGGTATGGCGATAGTATAGACCACTACTTAACAGTGACATAGCCATTTTTTATATCAATGCCTTGCCGTTGCGTGCAAAGGGCGGCTTCACCACTTTTGCGTTGAGTAATTTGTCGCGGATCTCCACCTGCACCACATCTCCGACTGCGACTTCCAGCGGCAGGCGGGCGAAGGCGATGGACTGGTTCAGGGTGGGAGAAAAGCTGCCGCTGGTGATCTCGCCCGCGCCATGGGAGGTGGCCACTTTCTGGTGGCCGCGCAGCACGCCCTTGTCGAGCAAGACCAGCCCCAGCATCTGCATTTTCACCGGCTTCGCCAGCAGCGCCTGCTTGCCGATGAAATCGCGCGGGCTGGTCAGCTCCACGGTCCATGCCAGTCCGGCTTCGAGCGGGTTCACGTCCTCGCCCATGTCCTGGCCGTAGAGATTCATCCCGGCTTCCAGGCGCAACGTGTCGCGCGCGCCCAGGCCGATCGGCGCGACACCCAGGGTGTTCAGAGTCTTCCACAGGCCCGCCGCTTCTGCCACCGGCAGCATGACCTCGAAGCCGTCCTCGCCGGTGTAGCCGGTACGCCCGATGAAATACTGGGCGAATTCGGCTGCCTGGAACGGCTTGAGGGATTCGGTTACGGCGCGGGCGGCGGGGATCGCCTGCCACACCTTCTCCCGTGCCTGCGGGCCCTGCACCGCGATCATTGCCAGATCGCGGCGCGGTCGGATGGTCAGTTGCGGCGCACGCGCAGCGCGCTGCTGCTCCATCCATGCCACGTCCTTGCCCGCCGTGCCGGCGTTGACCACGATCCGGAACCAGTCCTCGCGCATGAAATACACGATCAGGTCGTCGATTACGCCGCCGGACGGATTCAGCATGCAGGAATAGAGCGCCTTGCCGGGCTCCTTCAGCTTGTCGACGTTGTTGGCGAGCAGATACTGGAGGAATGCGCGGATACCGCTGCCGGTGACGTCCACCACCAGCATGTGACATACGTCGAACATGCCGGCAGCGCGGCGCACCTGGTGGTGTTCCTCGATCTGGGAGCCGTAGTTCACCGGCATGTCCCAGCCGCCGAAATCGACCATGCGCGCGCCCATGTCGCGGTGGGTTTGATTGAGTGGCGTTTGTTTCAGCATTGTTGTCGTGCGCTCCCTGAAAACGATATTTTACCGCAAAGGACGCGAAGGTTTATTGCGGATAAAACAGAAAAACCCGGTAGCCCGCCGCTTTCAGGTCTCCCAGGTCGAGATTCAGCTTTACCGTCACCTCCTCGTTCGGCGCCATGCCACGCTTGAGGTCGGCGCCCTTCGCGTATTCCCCGGGAGTGAAGATCCGCCGTGCCATCATCCGATCCTGGGTGTCGGTCAGGGTCAGTTCGAGTTGCGGATATTCCTGGGCAAGTTTGGCGCGATTGCGCAGTATGGCGTTGAGCATAACCAGGTTGGCCTGCTGCGGGTCAGCCTCGAGATTGGAAGTGTCGATGCCGAGCAAATCCGGGTCGGCGGGCAGGTGGATACCGCACTGCAGCACGCCGCAGAGCTGCTGTAACAACGGTTTGAATTCGGGGTGGCGGGCAGCCAGGTCGGAGCGGAAAAAGTATAGCCCCTGGACACTCAGGCTCGCCAGGAGCAGGAGGGCGCCGATCAGCCACAGCCAGAAAAAGTGGCGTTTTTTCGGCTCGTCCGCAATTTGGGCAAAAGTGTCTGGTGCGACAGGCCACTCGGGAACGGGCTCAGGAACAAATTGCGGCGCCAGCGTGTCCGGCTCAGCGGTGACAGCTTCCGCGGGGGCCGACACAACAGGTTCCGGCAATGGAAACTCCGCCGCTGCGGGCGCTTCGGACGAACCCTCTTCGCCCCATTCAGGAATGGAACTCTCCACTTCCACAGGGAATTCGGGCAGCAACTCATCCACCGCTTGAAGCGGCTGCACGAGATATTCCTCAACCGGAGCTCCTTCAAACGAAGATGTTTCAGGCTCCTCCACCGGGAATTCCTCTACCGCTACAGGCTGCTGCTTAACGTGAAACCCGCAAAGCGAGACATCGTCCCTCAGATCGGGACTAGTGTCTTCTACGTTTGCCTCCTCTCCCTCTTGTGGGAGAGGATTGAGGTGAGGGCGTTCCTCTGGTAGAGAGCCAGGAGAGAGGAAAACGTCCTCTTCAGGCACCACAGCTCGACCACCGGGCTCTTCGAACGGCAGCCTGGCCTGCCCCTCATGCTGGAGCTCCTCCAGCTCGTGTTCCAGATAGGCGTGGGCATTGAATACTTTGGCACAGCGCCCGCAACGCACGTCCCCGCCGTGCGCGTCCATCTGCTCCGAGGTTACCCTGAAGCGGGTGTGGCAGGCCGGACAGGTGGTGGTCATCGCCGCCATGGATACCTCTTCACTCCAGCCAGGCACACCCAGCCCTCAACCTCTCCGGCAATGTCGATGTCGAACCATTGCCGGTAGACAGCCAGCGTTTCTTCGGCTTGGGGCGCCAGCACTCCCGACAATACGATCTGCCCTCCCGGGCGAACCGCCTGGGCCAGCATCGGCGCCAGCACCTTGAGCGGGTTGGCGAGGATATTGGAGACGACCACGTCGACCTGGATTTTCGGGGCTGCATCGGGCAGATAGAACTCGGCTGCCGCCTGGTTTTGCCCGGCATTCTGCCTGCTGGAGAGCATCGCCTGAGGATCGATGTCGACACCCAGCACACGCCCGGCGCCCAGCTTCAGCGCCGCAATCGCCAGGATGCCCGAGCCGCAGCCGTAATCCAGCACGCACTCGCCGCCGCGGATATTCCGGTCCAGCCATTCCAGGCAGAGGCGGGTGGTGGGGTGGCTGCCGGTGCCGAAGGCCAGGCCGGGGTCGAGAATGAGGTTGATCGCAGCGGGGTCGGGCGGGGTATGCCAGGTGGGGATGATCCACAGCCGTGGCGAAATTTGAATCGGATCGAACTGGGATTGGGTCAGCCTGACCCAGTCTTGCTCGGCGACGGCATCCACGCGGTAACGCGGCGTCACGGTCAGATGCGCGGCCTCGGTTGCGGCGGCGAGGATGGCTGGAATATCGGCATCCTCCGCGAACAGTCCGCTGACGATGCTGTTTTGCCACAGGCTGCCGACCGGTTCGCCCGGTTCACCAAAAATCGGCTGCTCCCGGTCGGTTTCGGCATTGGCGTCCTCGATGTCCGCCGCCAGCGCGCCCAGTTCGAGCAGAGCCTCGCTCAGCACACCGGCGGTTTGTTCGTCCGCCTCGATTTTCAGCGACAGCCAGGCCATGCAGATTCCCTAAAAATCCAAGTTGGAATACAACAGCTTGAGGATGGATGTGGGAGCGACCTCCTGGTCGCGAATTGCTGAATTCGCGACCAGGAGGTCGCTCCCACATGCCTTGCCCACCCTACGACTTCGCTTTCGCGGCGGCCAGTTTTTGCTCCAGGTAATGAATGCTGGTACCCCCCCGGACGAAGGCTGCGTCGTGCATCAGGTCCTGATGCAAAGGCACGTTGGTCTTGATGCCCTCTACGACTATTTCGGAAAGGGCGGTCTTCATCCTGGCGATGGCCTGCTCGCGGGTGGCGCCATAGGCGATCAGCTTGCCGACCATGGAATCGTAGTATTGTGGCACCACGTAATTCTGGTACACATGGGAATCGACCCGGATGCCGGGGCCGCCGGGCATATGGTAGACCGTGATGCGTCCGGGCGAAGGCACGAAGGTGTAAGGGTCCTCGGCGTTGATGCGGCACTCGATCGAATGCCCCTTGAGCTGGACATCTTTCTGCCTGAAACTCAGCTTCAGGCCGGCGGCAATGCGGATCTGCTCCTGCACGATGTCGATACCGGTAATCATTTCCGTCACCGGGTGCTCGACCTGAACACGAGTATTCATTTCAATGAAGAAGAACTCGTCGTTCTCGTACAGGAACTCGAAGGTGCCGGCCCCACGGTAACCAATCTTGCGGCAGGCTTCGGCGCAGCGTTCGCCGATTTTATTGCGCAGCTTGGGGTCGAGCCCCGGCGCAGGGGCTTCCTCGAGAATCTTCTGGTGGCGGCGCTGCATCGAGCAGTCGCGCTCGCCCAGAAACGCCGCATTACCGTGCTCGTCGGCCAAAATCTGGATCTCGATGTGGCGCGGGTTTTCGAGAAATTTCTCCATGTACACCACGGGATTGCCGAATGCCGTCTGCGCTTCGGTCTGTGTCATGCTGACCGCATTCAGCAATGCCGCTTCGGTGTGTACCACGCGCATGCCGCGCCCGCCGCCACCGCCGGCCGCCTTGATAATCACCGGATAACCGATTTCCCCGGCAATGCGGATGACCTCATCGGGGTCCTCCGGCAGCGCGCCTTCCGATCCGGGCACGCAGGGTACGCCGGAAGCCTTCATCGCATCCTTGGCGCTGACCTTGTCGCCCATCAGGCGGATCGTTTCCGGTCGCGGGCCGATGAAGACGAAACCGCTTTGCTCCACCCTTTCGGCAAAATCCGCATTTTCGGAAAGGAAACCGTAGCCGGGATGGATCGCCTCGGCATCGGTCACTTCCGCCGCGCTGATGATGGCTGGAACATTGAGGTAGCTCAAGGCGGACTGGGCTGGGCCGATGCACACCGATTCGTCGGCGAGTTTGACGTACTTGGCCTCGGCATCGGCCTCGGAATGCACCGCCACGGTCTTGATGCCCATCTCGCGGCAGGCACGCTGGATGCGCAGCGCGATTTCGCCACGGTTGGCAATGAGAATTTTTTCAAACATGGATTAAACCTTGTGAGTTTTGTAGGGTAGGCACGCTTTTGTGCCCACGCGGTGGGCGGAGATTATTTCCGCGTGGGCACAAAAGCGTGCCCACCCTACCCGCTACGGTGAAAAATTTAACCGATAATAAACAGCGGCTCGCCATATTCGACGGGCTGGCCATTCTCGATCAGAATCGCCTTGATGACGCCATTCTGATCCGCTTCGATTTCGTTGAGCAGCTTCATCGCTTCGATAATGCAGAGGGTATCGCCAGCAGTCACGGATTGCCCCACCTCGACAAAGTTTTTCGAGCCCGGCGCGGAAGCACGGTAAAACGTGCCCACCATCGGCGACTTGACGGTATGCCCGTCAGGCTGGGCGGCGACAACAGGCGCAGCATCGATGGCTGCCGGTGCGGCGGCGGGCATGAAAGATTGTTGCTGGGGATACATCATCGCTTGCGGCGGCATCTGTCCATAGCGGCTGATACGCACGGTTTCTTCGCCTTCGGTAATTTCCAGCTCGGCAATCCCGGATTCACTGACCAGATCGATCAGTTTCTTGACTTTTCGTAAGTCCATGTTTAGTCCTTTAAACTGGGTGTTGCAGCGCGAACTCCAGCGCCAGTTCATAACCTTTCGCCCCCAGGCCGCTGATAACGCCAACGGCCAGATCGGAAAAATAAGAATGGTGGCGGAACGCCTCACGCGCAAACACGTTGGAAAGATGCACTTCAACAAAAGGGATGGCTACGGCCGCAAGCGCGTCGCGCAAGGCAACGCTGGTATGAGTATAGGCCGCGGGATTGATGATGATGAAATCCACGGCCTCGGCTTTTGCCCGCTGTACCCGGTTGATGAGATCGGTTTCGCTGTTGCTCTGAAAGTCTTCCAGTATCGCGCCGGCATCCTGCGCGATACGCCGCAGACGATCATTGATCTCTGCCAGAGTGGCATGTCCATAATGGCCCGGTTCACGCATGCCCAGCAGATTCAGGTTGGGGCCATGGAGGACGAGAATCCGGGTACTGGCGGCTTGTGTCATGCCTCCGTCCTTTCTCTGTTTGCCGTTTTCAAGGCGGCAAGTTTGCCGCAAAATGGGTGAACTTGTCCAGCTTTTCCCCGAAGTTGCCTACCAAGATGATTTACAGCAGAGGCAATACGATTTTTTCCATTTTGGCCAGAGTTACCCCGCCCATTGCGCTGGCCACTATTCTGCCATTACGGTCAATGACCACGGTAAACGGCAAACCTCCCAGACGATTACCGATTTTCCGCGCCACATCCACGGCCTCCATTTCCCCCAACAAGATCGGGTAATTAACGCCTATCTCGTCGGCAAAGGCCTGCACCTTGATCTTTTCATCCAGCGCCACGCCGACGAATACCAAGCCGCGTTCGCGATACTTGTCCTGCAAGCTGATGAAACCCGGCATTTCTTCGCGGCAGGGCGGACACCAGGGTGCCCAGAAATTCAGCACCACCACCTTGCCGCGCCACTGCTTGAGCGGTTGGAGCTTGTCGTCGAGGTCCCTGAAGCTGGCGGCAAACACCGGCTCGGCGGAAATTTCCTGGACGGCCGCCGGGCTGGCAACCTGCCTGGGCTGTTTCGGGACGACGAAATAGACCGCGACCAGGGCAATGACGACCCCTGCGACAATCAGAAATAATTTGGTTTTGGACATAAAAAGTCTTGGGAAAATAGGCCACCGGATTATGGTTCACGTAGGTTGGGTGGAGCGTAGCGATACCCAACACTGAATTCACAGCGATGGGTATCGCTACGCTCCACCCATCCTACCGTTTTTTCAATTAGCGGATTATAGCATCCAGTGTAACGATAAATTTCTCCGGCGGTTCGTAGCCGATCACGCGCGCGTCGCTCAATTCCTTGCCGCTTTTGTCGAAGAAAATGATGCTGGGAGGCGCGAACAAGCCGAATTTCTTCAGCAGCGCCGTGTCATCCTCGCTATTGGCCGTGACATCGGCCTGCAGCAGCACCACGTCGCGCAGCTTGGCCTGCACCTTGGCATCGCCGAAGGTGAAGCGCTCGAACTCCTTGCAGGAAACACACCAGTCGGCATAGAAATCCAGCATCACGACTTTGCCGTTGGCCCGCTTCAGGCGTTTTTCCAGTTCCGCCACGTTCTTCACCCGCTCGAACTTGATGGACGCCACGCCCGCCGCTTTCGCTCCGGCGCCTTCTGCACGCAGCCCAGACAGGGGCTGCAACATATCACGACTGCCGGAAAGGACGCCGATCAGCAAGGCCACGCCGACAATCAGCGCGACCACCCCCACCCCTTTCCAGAACTTGGCGAAGCCGCTGGCCGCGTGCGGCAGAGGGTCGATGGCGCGCAAATACATGGCGGAAACAATTAGCAGCCCCGCCCACAACAGCATGTGAATCGCGGAGGAGATCACCGGCGAAATCAGCCAGATCGCCATGCCCAGCAGGAGTATGCCGAAGAAACTCTTCACTGCTTCCATCCAGCCTCCCGCTCTCGGCAATAACGCGCCGGCGGAAACCCCCACCAGCAAGAGCGGAGCGCCCATGCCCAGCGCCAGGGAGAACAGCGCCGAGCCGCCCAGCACCACATCGCCGGTCTGGCCGATATACAGCAAGGCGCCAGCCAGCGGCGCCGCCACGCAGGGGCCCACGATCACCGCCGACAGCGCGCCCATGGCGAATACCCCGGCCAGGCTGCCGCCCTTGATGCGGTTGCTGGCGTCGTTGAAACGGTTCTGGATGAAACCGGGCATTTGCAATTCATAGAAACCGAACATCGAAAAAGCCAGCGCCACGAAAATCAGGGCAAACCCGCCCAGCACCCAGGGGTTCTGCAGGGCAGATGAGAGCAGGGTGCCGGATAGGCCCGCCGCCACGCCGACAGCGGCATAGGTGAGCGCCATGCCGAGCACGTAGGCCAGCGACAAACCAAAAGCGCGGGATTTTGTCAGCGCATGTCCCTGCCCGACAATGATGCCGGAAAGAATCGGGATCATGGGAAACACGCAAGGCGTGAGCGCCAGCAGCAGGCCGAAACCGAAGAAGCTCGCCATAATCAGCCAGAAACTGCCGCCCTTGAACAAAGCGCCGATACGGGAAGACTCGCTGCCCGGCGCCTCGACGAATTTGGCGGGCACGGTCATTTCAGCGACCGGGGCCGCAACAGACTGCCGCGCGGCCTCGACCGTCGCAGCGGCAGCCGCCGGCAAAATCAGCGCCACGGTTTTCTGCACCGGCGGATAGCAAATCCCTTTCACGCTACACCCCTGGTAGACGGCGGCCAGGCTGACCGCCTGCTCGCCGCTGCCTTCGCGCTTCAGCTTGATGATCGCCTGGAACGATTGGTGGTACACCTCGGTATTGCCAAAATTGGGGTCGGCCTTGATCTCGCCCTGGGGCAGGGTCACCGCGTCGATACTGGCGTCTCCGCTCTTCAGGGAGAACTTGATCTTGTCGCGATACAAATAATAGTTTTCGGCAATCGTGAAACTGGCCAGCAGGGTGTCTTTGTCGATCGCCTCGACCGCAAGCTTGAACGCCTGGTCCACTGGCAGAAACTCATCCTGGCCACCGCCCAGCAGCCTGAGGAGAAAAGGTTTTTTTTCGACCTCCGCCTGGATGCCGGGAAGATCGATTTTGACCGCCTGGGTTTGTGGCGGATAGCACACGCCCACATCCGCGCACCCCTGCGAGACCGCCTTCAGGGTGATCCGGGACGCGCCGCCACGGGTGTAGGGCAGACGGATCACCAGATCGTGGCGGTAGGTTTCCACCTTGCCGAAATACTCATCCTGCTTGACCTTGCCGGCGGGCAGTTGCGGTGTTCCGAGGATAACCTCCGAAGGTTCCGCCTGGAATTTGAGTTTCCCCTTGTACAGGTAATACCCTTCGGCGATCTGGTAGCGCGCTTCAAGGGTCTGGCCGTCCAGCGCGCGGGCGGAAAACTTGAATGCCTGTCCGGCTTCGAGCAGATCGCCCTCATCGGCACTCACTATCGTGGAACACAACAGAAAAAAAGCTATCAAATAACGCATATTCAATCCATTCAAATCAAGCGCAAATCAAAACCAGCGCCCTTCACGTTCGCGCCCTCTCCCGCGAGCGGGAGAGGGTTGGGGTGAGGGCAGCCCCCCCTATAAGGGAGGGGTGAGGGGAACCGTTTCAGCCGCCAGCCATTCGAGATAGGCAGGCAAACCGGCGGCAATTGGGACTGCAATAATTTCAGGAAGTTCGTAAGGGTGCCACTGCTGGATGATTTTTTCAACCTTGCCGTAATGCGCGCTCAGTGTTTTAATCAGCAGCGTGATCTCCTGCCCGGTTTCAATTTGACCTTGCCAGCGATAGACCGACTCGCACGGCGCGAGAATGTTGACGCAGGCCGCCAACCGTTCCTCCACCAGCCTCCCGGCCAGCCGCCGGGCGGCTTCCTGGTCCGGCAAGTTGGTGATCACCAATATTGCTTCCATCTGGGGTCCCATCCATGCGTACCTTGCTAATTTTGCTTATTCTACTCGGATTCCCGGCCCTGGAAATTTATGTCCTGGCCAAACTGGCCGGAACTATCGGCTGGTGGCTAGTGCCCTGGTTGCTGTCAAGCGCGGTCGTCGGCGGCTGGCTGGTGCGGGAGGCCGGCGCCAGGGTGCCGTTGCAGCTTTTCGCCGCCCTGCAGTCGGGCCATTCCCTCGGCTTCTCGATGTTGATCGGCTTCCGCACCGTGCTGGCGGGACTCCTGCTGATCTTCCCCGGCGTCGTCAGCGATTTTCTCGCCCTGATCCTGCTGCTCCTGCCCCATCCGAAAAACGTCATGCCGACCGCAGCCAACGACGACGTGATCGATGGCGAATGGACGCAGGTCAACGAGCACGACAAGTTGCCCAGAAAATAAAAACCTGGAGAAACCCCGCATGTCACACAAATTGACGATCATGCCGAGCAGGCACACGGCGACGGTCATGGAAGGCGAGACCATTCTGGATGCGGCTCTGCGCGAGGGCTACGCGCTACCCTACGGCTGCCGCAACGGTGCCTGCGGCGCATGCAAGGGCAAGATTCTGGATGGCACGGCCGATTATGGCGACTATCAGGATCATGCCTTGACCGAAGCCGAGAAACTCGAAGGTTTAGCGCTGTTCTGCTGCGCCCGGCCTAAAACCGACGTGGTGATAGAGGCGCATGAAGTGGCCGACACCCGGAATATCCCGGTCAAAATCATGCCGTGCAAGGTGGAAAAAATCGAGACGCCCGCGCAAGATGTCGCGGTGCTCTACCTCAAGCTGCCGACCAATGAGCGCCTGCAATTCCTGGCCGGCCAATATATTGTCATCCTGCTCAAGGATGGCGCGCGCCGCGCCTACTCCCTCGCCAACGCGCCCCACGACGACCGTTTTTTGCAGTTGCACATCCGCCGTGTACCGGGAGGCAGCTTCAGCGACCTGGTGTTCACGCAAATGCACGAAAAGGCCCTCCTGCGCTTTGAAGGCCCTTTAGGCACCTTCTTTTTGCGCGAAGACAGCGACAAACCGATTCTCCTGCTTGCCAGCGGCACCGGCTTCGCCCCGGTCAAGGCCATGCTGGAGCACGCCTTCCACCACAGCATCAAGCGCCCGATCACCCTCTACTGGGGCGCACTCCACCTGAACCACCTGTACATGCTGGATCTGCCGAAGAAATGGGAACAGGAACACGCCAATTTCAAGTTCGTACCGGTGCTGTCGGAACCCGCACCGGAAGACCGCTGGCAAGGCAGAACCGGCTTCCTGCACCAGGCGGTAATGGAAGATTTCGCCGACCTGCACGATTACCAGATCTACGCCTGCGGCTCGCCGGTGATGGTGGAAGCGGCGCACCAGGCCTTTACCACGGAACGCAGCCTGCCGAACGAAGAGTTTTATTCCGACGCGTTTACGTTCAGCAGCAAACCCAAGACTTGAGTACGGTTGTTGGGGTTCCTGCATCACCCAACCTTCTACGATACTGGTGGGTTTCGATTGAAATCTGTGGCAGATTTAAGAAGAGAAATACGCATTTGAGAGGGTTTAACCGCCGCGCTGAAAGTACAGACGGCGGTTAAAATCAGTTGTGCTGCTGCAACATCACCATGCTTGCGCGGTAATGCTTGCCGGCCTCGTCGGCGCGGCCGATTTTCTCCAGCAAGTGCGCCAGTTCCAGGTGCGTCCCGGCGTTGGGTTCGATGCTCAGGCTGGCCTCCAGATAGCTCTGCGCCTTGCCCCACAGCTCCTGCTTTGCGCATAGTCGGCCCAACGTTTGCAGCAGCACGGCGTCCTGAGGATGCTGCTTCAGCCACTTCTCGGCACGTTCGATCTGTTTCAGAGTTTCCTTGCCCAGGCATTCGCCGTACAGCCTGACCACATCGCTGTCCCACTGGCTTTCCAGGCTTGCAGTAATGATCTCCATCGCGGCCTGGCATTCGCGGAAGGCGAGGAAACCTTGCGCCGCAGTCCAGGCGATCTTGCTGTTGGTCTTGTCGGTACTGGGAATTTTCTGCCAGTATTCGCGCAAGCTGGCCAAATCCTGCCCCTTGCGTTTCAGATTTTCCTGATACGCGCTGATTTTCTGCTGTGAGGCCTGAATCGGGTCTATCGCTCCCCGTCTTTCCAACTGGGCGACCAATACCAAGACCTGATCCCAGTTTTTCGCCTGCGACTGCGCCCTCAATTCCAGCCGCAATGCCGCGAGATTTTTGCGCGTCGTGGTCTGCAATTCCTTCAGGGACTGCAACGCCTGCTGGAAATCGCGCTGATCGAGCGACAGCTCGGCTTGGGTCATCAGCCGTGGCTCCGGCTGCTCCCGACTTACCCGCTCGGCTTGCTCCAGGTAACTGTCACGGCGGTCGTAAGCCTTCAGTTCATGGGCGGCGCGCGCCGCCAGCAAGACGTTGGCCAGTGGCGCTTCCTGCGATTCCAGCGCGATGACGGCAAACTTCTCGGCCTTGGCGTAGCGCCCTTCATAGAAAGCCAGCAGCGCGTCGTCCATCGCCTCGCGCGCCCTGTCGCGCCGCCGCTCTTGGCGGAAGGTGCGCACGTATGCCGGCAGGTTCAAGGTATGCACCGCCAGACGCACCGCCCCATAGCCTGCGGCGAAGATCGCCAGCAGCAGAGTCAAAAAAAGGTTGAGAGACAGCTCGATCCGGTATGGGGAATAAACCAGCAGCACGTAGCCGGCGTTGTGTTTGGCGGCCAGCGTCAGCGCCACCGCCGCGGCCAGGATGGCCAGAATCCAGAACAGCACTTTCACTTGGCCCCCGACCTTTCGCGCACCAGTTTATAGTTTCGCACCGCATTCAGGCTGGTGGAAATATCCGGCATCTCGATGCTTAGTGGGCCGCCGGCAAGCTGCTTGAGAACGCCAAGCGCGGTCTGGGTAGGTTTGGCCTTGACGTCGAAATAACGGCGCAGCCATGCCTCGGCCGCTTTCAGGTCGGCTTTGTAGGTGACCTCGTCGTGCCGCAACAGGGCGATGCGTGCCGATAGTAGACGCAGCCGCAGGTTTTCCCGCAGGAAATAGGCTTGCGGCGGAGAAAGCAGCGGCGCATCGGGGTTTTCCATGTTCTGGATGCGAACCAGCTGCTTCATGTCCAGCCAGATTTCCCGGCCAAGCTTGGCCATAGGTGGCTCGTCGCCGCGCGCTTTCGTTACCACCCGGTCGATCGGCAGCTCACCGCCGATCACCAGCGGCAAGTCGTCCACCATGTTGGCCAGGCTGTCGAGGCGCAGGCTGTAACCGACCACATCGACCGACGGCAGCGCCTGGAGGCGTTCGATATCCTTGACGATCGCCTTGCGCAGGCTAATGAACTGCGGCTTGTCGAGCCGCTGCAAGCGGCTGTCGGCAGTTTGCAGCGCGATCAATGCGGCCTTGGGATTGCCGGCGAGCTGCAGTTGCTGGCTGGCGATCAGCAGAATCTGCTCGATCTCGGCCAACACCCACTCGTCGCGGTTACGCGACAACTCCTGGTAAAGGGATTCCAGCGCCACCTGCTGGTTCTGCGATTCGGTCAGCTTCTGCTCCAGCATGCCGAGCTTGACCATCGCCTGGAGGGATTCCTCCTGTGCCCGAGCTGCAACGATCTGGCTTTCCTTGTTGCGGCTGTCGAATTCGGCCAGGCGACGGCCCAGGTCCTGTTCGAGGGCATTGCCGTGCTGCCGGCTGTCCAGCCACTGCCAGCCGACCAGAACCAGCGCCACGACCGCCACCGCCAACCCGAGATTGAAACGGGACACCTTCACCGGTGCCGGCCTGGTTTCTGTCGGCGCCGGCGCTTCCTCTTTCCTGTCCTGTGTATTCTCGCTCATGCCCGCTCTCTAGTCTTTCCCCGCCACTCGATCAAACCGCTCAGCAAGCCTTCGTCGCCCGCAGGGGTAACATAAACCTGCTCGACCCCCAGTTCGCGCGCCACCTCGGCAATATTTTCATGAAACACGAACACTGGCGTGTTTTTCAGCCATTGTTGCCCAAGCTTGCCCACCAGATCAAACAGGTTGCGCATGCTCTCGCCGCTGGTCACGGTGATGGCGTCTATTTCGCCGCGCACCCACTGCTTGAGCAGCACGCCGGCATCCCCGCCGACGGGCTTGCCGCGCCGGTAACACTCGACCAGGGTCAGTTCGGCGCCACGCCGGATCAACTCGTCGCCCAGCAGTTCGCGCCCGCCTTCGCCGCGAAATATCACCACCCGCTTGCCCGCCATATCCTGCAACTCGGGCAATGCCAGTAAGGCTTCACTGTCGAAACGACCTTGCGGCACAAGGATATCTTCGCCGCCAAAACGCTCCAGCGCTTTCCCGCTGCCCTTGCCCACCGCCGCACAGCGCAAACCTTGTGGCCAGGTTCGCCGTGCCCGAATCCGGTTCATCGCCTTGTTGACTGCGTTGGGGCTGATAAAAATCGCCAGGTCGAACTGTTCCAACCGGTCGATCACCCCGGACAGGGGGCTCATATCCTGCACGTCGAAAATTTCCAACGTGGGAAACAGGATCACCCTGCCGCCGGCGCGCTCGATCAGCTCGGCCAAGCGCCCCGCCTGATGCGCCGGACGGGTCACCACCACGCCGAGCCCCTTAAGTGGCATCATTTCTCTATTATCCTAAGCCGTACGAGCCGGAACCAAAATACTTTCAAACGGAGACGCTGTCATGTAGGTTGGGTAGAGCGGTCTTTTGCGAAACCCACCAGAAGTAGGCGCCTCTAGGCGACAAATCTAAATAACAAAACCTGTTCTTGAAGTTTGGGTCTGTTGGGCTTCGCGATAAAACCGCTCAGCCCAACCTACATGTCGAGTTCCGCCAGTATCTTGTCCGCACCCATGCCGATCAGGCGCTGGCCAAGTTCCTTGCCGATCTGTTCCGCCTCGCCGGGCTGGCCAGACACTTCCGAGCGCACCACGCGCACGCCATCGACGCTGGACACGAAGCCGCGCAACCGCAGCACGCCACCGGCAATTTCGGCAAAGCCGCCCAGCGGCACTTGGCAGCTTCCCGCCAGGGCGCGGCTCATCGCCCGCTCCGCCGTGACGCAGGCAGCGGTGTCGGGATGATTGAGCGGCGCCAGCAAGGCAATCAAATCGTCGCGTCCGGCCCGGCACTCGATGCCGATTGCGCCCTGCCCCACTGCGGGCAGGCTCTGCTCGGCGGGCAACAGCGAAGTGATGCGCTCACCCAGACCGAGGCGCTTCAGCCCCGCCGCCGCGAGGATGATCGCGGCATACTGGCCTTCATTTAGCTTGCGCAAACGGGTTTGCACGTTGCCGCGCAGCGACTCGATTTTCAACGCCGGAAAACGCGCCTTGATCTGGCACTGGCGACGCAAACTGGAAGTGCCGACCACGCTGCCTGGCGGCAGCTCTTCCAGTCTTTTGAACTGGTTGGAAACGAAAGCGTCTCGCGGGTCTTCGCGTTCGCCGATGGCGGCGAGAACGAATCCCTCCGGCATCACCATCGGCACATCCTTCAACGAATGCACCGCAATGTCGGCCCGACCTTCCTGCATCGCCTGCTCCAGTTCCTTGACGAACAAGCCCTTGCCGCCGATCTTGGCGAGGGGCGAGTTGAGTATCTGGTCGCCGGTGGTGGTCATGCCGAGGATTATTATCTCGATTTGCGGATATAATGCCTGTAGCTGCTGCCTGACGTAGTGGGCTTGCCACAGCGCCAGCGCGCTTTCGCGCGTAGCGATGGTGATTTGCGTAACATTGGCATCTGTTTTATCTGAGTGAGTTTTCACTGAATATCCCATGGCAAAGATTACATAATGAAAGTGATGAACGTTAGGCTGGCTAACAGCCTGTTGGCGATTATTTTAGCATGGTTCACCGCCGTCGGCGCGCAAGCACGGGACAAGGTTGAAATTCCGCTAGCGCGCGATTTCACGTTGGCGGCGACGATCGCCAGGACAAAAAACGTGCCGATTCTGGTGCTGTTCAGTCGGCGCGATTGCGCCTTCTGCACCCAGCTACGGCAAGAGTTTCTGCTGCCGATGCGGCGCAACGCGGAATACGAATCCAAGGTCATCATGCGTCAGGTCGATGTCGGCAGTTCCGCCCCGCTCCGCACCTTTTCCGGCAAAGCCACCACCCACGCCCGTTTTGCCAGTGAAAACCAGATCAAGCTGACCCCCACCATCAAGCTGTTCGATGCGGAGGGACACGAGCTGACCGAACCGCTGATCGGCCTCACCACGCCGGATTTCTATGGCGGCTTTCTCGACCAACGCATCGACGAGGCGCTGGCCAAGGTGCGTGGCGGAAAATAATAGGGTGGGCACGTTTTTGTGCCCACGCGGAAATAACCTCCTCTCCCGCGAGCGGAGGCAAACGTGAAGGGCGCTTGTTTCGACTGGTTGTCCGCGTGGGCACAAAACCGTGCCCACCCTACCCGACTTCGTGTGCCCCGTGGTTCAAACGCTGTTTAACTTCGCCCGAATTCCTTGACGATATGCTGCTGACGCCGGCTCACCGGCAACCTCTCGGCGACCCCATTTAACACCACCGCCCAACCGGAATGGGCCTCGCCGGCATCATCCTGCGCACGGCGCTCGAAGCCCTCGACATAAGCCCGCGCTACCAGACAGTTGCGGTGTATGCGCACGAAACGCTGACCGAACTCCTGCTCCAGGTGGCTCAAGGATTCCTCCACCAGATATTCGCGTTCCGCCGTCCTGATCGTGACATACTTCAGCTCGGCAAGCAGATAGACGATTTTTTCCACCGGAACCAGAACGACCCGGTTTCTTTCGTACACGCTCAAATGCGCCCGGCCCTGCGGGGCCAAGCCACGCAATGCCTCCACGCTCCCTGCCACCAGCGCCTTCGCCTTGAGCAGCGCGGACAGCAGGCGTTCGGCGCGCACCGGCTTGAGCAGGTAATCGATCGCGTTGACCTCGAATGCCTGGATCGCGTGACTATCGTAAGCGGTGACAAAAATAACCGCAGGCGGTTGGGGCAAGCGCTGTATATGCTGCGCCGCCTCGATGCCATCCATGCCCGGCATACGGATGTCGAGCAGCACCACGTCTGTCGGATTCCGCGCCAGCAACTCCAACGCTTCATTCCCGTTCGCAGCCTCTCCCACCAGTTCCAGCGGCTGGCGGGCGGCGCAATCCTGCAGCAGCTCCTTGAGACGGCTACGGGCCGGCGCTTCGTCATCCACAATCAGCACGCGCAGGGTTTCAGGCATTTTTTTCGCTCACATAATAAGTAGGCGCAGGTTGGCCGCAGAGAATCAATCTACCCATCACAAAACAGAGGCGGGCATCAGATCCACCCGCCGCTTGTCTAAATTTGTTCACGTACGGCCATTCTCTGTGCGTTGTGCCAGCCACAGCTGATCGCGTTCCAGCTCCGCGCGCAATTCATCTTCCGAAGGCAGAATCAGCCGATATTTGCTGGCAAATAGTTGCTCGTTTTCGTGCAGCACAGAATACTTCACCACCGAAGTATCCTTCCCGGCGCACAGAATAATGCCCACCGTCGGGTTGTTATCCTCGCCACGGCGCAAATCGTCATACATACGCACATACATATCCATCTGGCCAATGTCCTGATGGGTCAGTTCACCAGACTTCAATTCAAACAGCACAAAACATTTGAGCAAATAGTTGTAAAACACCAGGTCGATGTAAAAAGCCTTGCGGCTTGTCGATTAACGCCTGCTCCAAATCCGCTTCCAGCAAGCGGCCTGTTTCAGGCAGCCCCAAAAACTCCAGCAACACCGGGTCGCGCACAAACTCGCGTGGATGTTTTTGCAATGGCGCAATCTGCGCCCGCGCTTCCGCCTGCACCGGATCCCGGTCGCGGCTGACCAGCAAACGCTCGTAATACAGTGTGCCAATCTGCCGCTCCAGCGCCCGGCTTGCCCAATTTTGCTCGGCGGCTTCGTTCATATACCAGCTTCGGGCTGGTTCAGCCTCCACCCGCAACAAGATGCGGTAATGCGTCCAGCTCAATTCGAGACGCACTGCGTCTCGAATTGGAAAATACATAAAAAACTGCCGCATCTTGCGCAAATTCGTACTATCAAACCCCTTGCCGAATTCCGCCGTCAAGTTTGCCGCCAAGTTAGGAATCAACTTGGCGCCATAGTCCGCCCGTGACGCGCCGCCCTGCTCAAATTCCACAATGTGCCGCCCGATTTCCCAGCAAGTACGCACCTGGATGACATCAATCGCCCGTAAGGCTTGGGTTCTGGCCGACGCAATCAAACCGCGCAAGTGGCTCAACAAGTCTTGCATGGCTGCCGGCGTGGAGCGCTGCGGTGTTTTACTCACGATTTTTTCCTTTGCGCTTATTGTTCCTCGCCATCAATCCAAAATACGATACATTCCGCTGCGACGAATTTCCTTGTGCATCTCATCAGGCGCCAGGTCAGCCCCATTGGGCCACGCGACCGCCCCGCAATCAAGGTAGGCTTTCGCAAAGAAAGCGGGAACGCGCAGCGCCTCGAAGACACCCGCATCCGGCCCATGGACTAGCTCGGAAACATCAACGATGCCGGTCGATCCATCGTTGAACGTGACCGCCAGTTGCCACTGCGGAAGCACGCTAAGCGCCCGCAGCCGCCATGGTGCGGCGGGAATTACTCCAGCGGCTTGATAGGTTTCGGTAATTGTTTCGCTCGACATAAGTTCCAGTCCTCCATCAGTTCTGCCCTGTGCTCGTTGGCCCACTCCAGCACCATGACCAGTGCGCGGCGCGGCAGTTTTCCCTCAATAACCTCCAGCGTCTGGATGTCAATCTGCGCTTCATATTCGGCGTAAAGGGCATGAAAATGCGGCGGGTTATGTTCGCCACGAATGTACATGTGAATGAGTATTCCGAAAAACTGGCTAATAGTAGGCATGGTTCAACTCCATGGAAAAACGGGGGGCGTCCCTTGAATCTGTGCTTCCCACTCAAAATTCATTGTGCTTCCTCAGAACCTCAGTCCCTGATTGTCGATGCGGAAGGGGGTTGCACTGAATGGATTGGCTTTTCGCCACGATGAAACCCCACCCATGTGTAAACATCGACTGTTTTGTTTTCGACAGAACAAAGGAAGACATACTTGACTTTGGCCAGCTTGCCAAACCCAGAAAATAGATTTTCAGGGATGTCTGAATAACCGTCCCTGTAGAAATCGTAGCCGGACTTCTTGGTGTTGGACTTTCCTGAAGAGGTCTTGTCTTTCGGGATGAGAACACCTAAAGCAATGGATGAATTATGCTCCGTTCGACTGGCGCTTGTTTTGCCATGCTCCTTTAGCAACTGCCCAAATATTTTGTGACGGGTGTTGTAAGCGTCTTTCGATTCGTGGCTTTTTGCTTCAATAATTAAGTATTCGTCGCTATTACTGATGTACTCAATATCTGAGCAGGCAGCACTATCGTTGCCGATATTTATTTCATTTTTGATGCCAAATGTCGCGTCCGATGTAATGACCAGCTTGAAGCATTGGATCAGCGGCATTTCATGATTTATTTTTTCTCTCTTTGTATCAGCCATACATGACTCCTGCTGCATAACGAACAGCGTTTATCCGCCGCCTCACCCAATCTTGCAAGAGCCCCGAACCCATCGGCGGCGGATAAACCTTGTTGGACTGAACTGCGGGGCAGGCGGTAGTTATGGGAATTGTAAGACTGCTGCGGCGGAAGTCAACCGAATGTCATGAGGCAGTCATGTAGGGTGCAATAAGCGAAGCGCATTGCGCCGGATGTGCTCGAATACGGCGCAATGCGCTTCGCTTATTGCCGCCCTACGCCTTACGCGGGCCAAATCAGAACGGCCTTTATTCGCGCCAGGGATTGATGACTTCGAGTTCAGGAAAATCAAAATCACGGGTATTGCGAGTCACAAGTTTCAGGCCATGGGTGAGCGCGGTCGCTGCCAGCAAACTATCAATGGCAGGAACAGGGCGTCCCGCCTGGGCGACCAGGCGTCCCCAGCGGTCGGCCACGCTGGCATCGACCGGCAGGATGCGCCCATGAAAAAAGGCCGGTAGTTCAACTTCCAGCCAGTCCAGCAGTTTAAGTTTCCGCTCATCATCGGGTAGCAGTCCGATCCCTTTGCGCATTTCGCCCAGCGTCAACACGCTCAGACATAGGGTGATGGCTGGGCGTTGCCCAAACCACGCCACGACACCGGCATTGGGTTCGCGGCGACGTAATTCGGACAGGACGTTGGTGTCAACCAGATAGCTCATAACGCGATCTCGCGAGTCAGGCTGCGATCCCGCTCGATGACGAGGTCGTCTTCTCCATAGAGCGGTGAGCAACGCATGAACTCGACCAGTGATTGGCTGGTGCCCGCAAGCCGGTCGTAGTCGGCGCGGGAAACCAGTACCGCAACAGAGCGGCCATGATGGGTGATTTCCTGCGGCCCATCCTGCTCTGCGCTACGCAACACGGAGGATAAACGGGCTTTTGCTTCCTGAATTTGCCAAGTTTTCATGATCAAAATCCAATTCTAACCATAATAGTCAGATTATAGTGGGCAATCGGGCTTTTCTGCAACCAATGTTCCAGTTATGAAGGAGCCAGAGGGTTCATTCCACGGTAAATTTGTCCTCATTGTAACCCATTGAATTGCCGTCATTCCCGCCTGCGCGGGAATGACAGGGTGGGCGGGATGACGGTGAATAAATGAGAACAAATTTACCGTGGGGTTCATTCACGGCCCGCTCACGTAAGGCACGACGATGTGCACCTGGTAGCTGCTGTCGTTCACTTTCGTCATCAGCGTGGCTTCCGCGTCGAAATGCAGTTCCAGGCGCTCGCGGATGTTCGCCAGCGCCATTTTGTTGCCAGCATGGTGATCGCCCTCCCGGCGATAGGGATTGACCAGCACCAGATGCACCTGGTCGCGGGCGCGGTAAATGTTGATCACGATTTCACCCGGTTCGGCGCAGGGCTCGATGCCGTGATAAACCGCATTCTCCAGCAAGGGTTGCAGCACCAGCGGCGGAATCAGCGCATCGCCCGGCATTTTTTCCACGTGCCAGATTACTTTCAGCCGCTCCCCCAGGCGCAGATGCTCCAGCTCCAGGTACTGGCGGCACAGCGCCACTTCCTTTTCCAGCGGCGCCAACCGCCGGTTGTCAGCCATCAGCACGCGAAACAGGTCGGCCATGTCTTCCAGTGCCCGCTCGGCCTGTTTCGGGTCGGAACGAATCAGGCTGAGCACCGCGTTGATGCTGTTGAACAGGAAATGCGGGCGGATGCGCGCCTGCAACGCCTGCAACCTGGCCTCGCTGATCGCGGGCGAGAAGGCCCGGCTGCGCAGGTGGAAGTAGCCCATCAGCACGCCGCTGACCAGCACGACAAACAGCCAGTGGCGTTCGAGCGCGCCGAGATCGGCATCGAATAAGCGCTGGCTTAAAGTATGCACCAGCGTACTCAGCGCCAGCTCCAGCAGCAGCACTGCGGCCACGCCAGAACGATAAGGCAGGCGTGCCAGAACGCCGCGCCCCAGGCACAAGACAAGCAGGGACAGCAGCAACACCGGCTGCACCAGCGCGGAGAGCGCCATCAGCTCCTGCCACATGCCGTCATAGGTGGGCGCTTTCAGCATCGCCGCCACTATGCTCATGCCGTCCACAATGAACAGGATGCGTAGCCAGATGCCGAGATTGCAGAAATTCGGCAGCGCCACCCCGGCCACGCCGGATGGCGGTGTCGCAGCCGCTGTGGGAGAAGCGGGATTTTGCTTTATACTTGTCATTTTCGAATTTTGGTCAAGGCGGCAACGATATGCAACAAAAATCCTCGGCGACGGGCAAGGCCTGGTCGGGCAGATTCAGCGAACCGGTAGCGGAACTGGTCAAGCGCTATACCGCTTCAGTCGAATTCGACCAGCGCCTGGCAGAGTTCGATATTCAGGGCTCGCTCGCCCATGCTTCCATGCTGGAATCCTGCGGCATCATCGCTGCCGCTGATCTGGCGTCTATCCGCACGGGCCTGGCGCAGATCCTGGATGAAATCCGCGTTGGCCAGTTCGAATGGCTGCTCGACCTGGAAGACGTCCATCTCAACATCGAAAAACGCCTCACCGCCCTGGTAGGCGAAGCCGGCAAGCGGCTGCACACCGCCCGCTCGCGCAACGACCAGGTCGCCACCGACGTGCGCCTGTGGCTGCGCGCCTCCATCGACGAACTGCTGGTCTTGATAAAGGGCTTGCAACTGGCCCTGCTCGATCTGGCGGAACAGCACGCCGACACCGTCATGCCCGGCTTTACTCATTTACAGGTCGCCCAGCCGGTGACTTTCGGCCATCATCTCATGGCCTACTTCGAAATGCTCAAACGCGATACCCAGAGAATGCGCGACTGCCGCACGCGCGTCAACCGTCTGCCGCTCGGCGCGGCCGCACTGGCCGGCACCAGCTTCCCGATCGACCGGGAAAGAGTGGCGCGTGAGCTGGGCTTCAACGGAGTATGCGAAAACTCGCTCGACGCCGTTTCCGACCGCGACTTCGCCATCGAATTCACCGCCTGCGCCGCGCTGATCATGACCCATCTGTCGCGTCTGTCGGAAGATCTGATCCTGTGGATGAGCCCGCGCATCGGCTTCATCGACATCGCAGACCGCTTCTGCACCGGCTCCTCGATCATGCCGCAGAAGAAGAACCCGGACGTGCCCGAACTGGTGCGCGGCAAGACCGCCCGCGTCACCGGCCATCTGATGGCGCTGCTGACCCTGATGAAATCCCAGCCGCTGGCCTACAACAAGGACAACCAGGAAGACAAGGAACCGCTGTTCGACACCGTCGACACCCTCACCGCCACGCTGCGCATCTACGCCGACATGATGGGTGGCATCACGGTAAAAAAAGATGCAATGCGCCAGGCAGCGCTCCAGGGCTACGCCACCGCCACCGACCTGGCCGACTACCTGGTGAAAAAAGGGCTGCCGTTCCGCGATGCCCACGAAGCCGTCGCCCTCGCCGTGCGCCACGCCGAAGGCAAGCGCTGCGACCTGAGCGAACTTTCCCTGAACGAACTGCTCGAATTCTCACCCTTGATCGCCGACGACGTGTTCGCCGTGCTCACCCTGGAAGGCTCGCTGAACAGCCGCAACCACATCGGCGGTACCGCCCCGGCACAGGTCAGGGCAGCCATCCAGCGCGGCCGGAAATTTATCGAGACTCTCTAAAAATGCAAACACCCGTGACCCAGAAAAAAATCATCCCCATCATCCCCCTCAACGATGGGCCGGAAATCGCCGATGAAACCAGCGCCTGTTCCAACGCCGAACCCTACGCGCTGATGGTGCTGGGCGACAGCATGCTGCCCGAATTCGAGGAAGGCGAAATCATCGTCATTGAACCGGAAGGCTTGGCGCACAACGGCTCCTACGTTATCGCCTGGCACCGGGACGAATACATCTTCCGCCAACTGGTGCAACACAACGAGCTCTGGTACCTGAAGCCGCTCAACGACCTGTACCCCACCGACGAAGTACCGGGGCTGGAAGTGGTGAAAGGGGTGGTGATACAAAAGAAAAAACCGGGCAAGCGCAGCTCAATGAAGTCTTACGCTTAGGATTACTTGGTCAGCGCCATGAACAGTTGCGGCAGGCGTTCGGGCAGGCGCTGGATGTTGTCGATTACCGTGTAGCGCTTGCCGAAAATATCGGTCACATATTCATCTGCCTTAGGGTCAAGGTTGATGCAGTAGGCGTAGATTCCCTTCTGGTCCAGTTCCTTGACTGCCTGACGAGCGTCTTCGATGAGCAGGCGTTCATCCTTGGTGTCCACGTCCGCAGGCTGGCCGTCGGTGAGGATCAGCATCAGCTTCTTGTCTGCCTTTTGCGCCGCCAGGTAGTGGGCGGCATGGCGCATGGCGGCGCCCATGCGGGTGGAGTAGCCGGCTTTCATCGCTGCCAGGCGGCCTTTTACTTCATCATTCCATGGTTCGCTGTAGCCCTTGATGTGCAGGTAGCGCACGTCATGCCGGGTGTTGGAATGGAAGCCACCGATGGCGAACGGGTCGCCTAGTTTGTCCACCGCCCAGGCTAGGAGCGACACGGCTTCCTGGCTGAGTTCCAGGATGGTCTGCTCGCTGCCGGCCACTTTTTGCGAGTTGGGTGGCTTGCCGCCCATCCCTGCGAACACCGATTCGTTGAGCGACTCGGACAGGTCCAGCAGCAGCATGACGGCGATGTCGCGCCCGCTGGTCTTGTGGCTCATGTTGATGCGCGGGTCGGGCGTGGCGCCGCCCTTGAAGTCGATCAGCGAGCGCAGCGCCACGTCCAAGTCCAGCTCGCTGCCTTCTTCCTGGTAGCGGATGCGCACCTTTTCCTGCGGCTTGAGCAAGTCCAGCATGCGTTTCAGGCGCTTGGCCAGAGCGCTGTGTTTTTCCAGCAACCGGTCGATATCCGTCGCGTTGCCCTTCGGGTGCAAGGCCTCGTAAACGCTCGCCCAGTCGGGCCGGTAGGTCTGGCTGGTGTAATCCCACTCCGGGTAATGGCGAGGCGGCAGGCCTTTGATTTCTTCTTCAAGTTCGACCTTGCGATGCTGGTCGAAAGCTTCTTCTTCGTCGCCCTCTTCGATGAATTTCCACATCTGACGATTGTCATCGCGGTAGTCGATCTCGGTATCCTTGAAGTGGAGATTCGGCAACTGGTCGCTCTGGCGGCGCGCCCTGGCGCCGAACAAAACGGCCAGATCGGCAATTTCCTGCGTGCTGGATTCACCCTGCGCCATCAGGGCCTGAAAGCGTTGAGCGAAGTCAATAATGTTGGGATTCTGGTACGGATGATTTGCATCCAGAATGGCACGCGACAGCATGGCCAGACGATGGCGCACCGCCGATTCTTTTTCCGGGTCGCAGGCGTCTTCCGCAGGCACGGGGTGCAAAGCCAGAAAGATGCGGCGCAGGCCGGGGTATTGGCGCATGGCCAGATACTCCACCCGCGAGTCTTCCATAAACTCGATGGTCATGCGCTGGAACGGGCTGTAGTTGTCGGCAAAAATGGCCGTGGTCCAGCGCTTGTGCCCGACGATGTGCGCGAGCACGGCACGGTAGCGGTCGATGCCAGTTACGCCATTCCTGTCGTCGTAAACATCCGGCAGACGGATGCCCAGCTTGTCATAGTAGGGAATCGGCTTGCGCAGCTCGTCGAGTTTGAGTGAGTACGGCACGAAATGGTCGCTGTCGTTCCACAGCCCGCGCAAAGCCATATCCAGCTTGCGCTCATTGTCGACCAGCAGCGTGCCATGGCGTTCCCGCTGCATCATGGCGCGGCTGTCTGCCGATTGCAGGCTGAAATATTCGCGCTGGCGATCGGGGTGGTCGTGGTAATTGCGGATACCATATTCCACCCAGTTTTTCAGTCCGCTAATTGAAACCTGGTTCAACAGGGATGGCGTCTGCTGAAAAAATTCCGGCAGGCCCGGGCTGGCGAAGGTGGCGTGGATGCCATGAATCGAACCGGTGGTGCGCTCCATGAAGTCGAGCGCCAGGTCCATATAATCCTGCATCTGTTCCTGCGATGGCAGCCGTCGCGCAATGGCTGCCAGGGATTGAAGGAACGGCACGATGGCTTTGCCGTTGGGCGACTTGTGCATCTTGTAGATGAAAGCTGATAGGGCAGGCAGGGCGGGCTCGCCCAGCGTGGCGGCGACCGACGGCCATTCTTCCAGAAAGATCAGCACCGGCTCGACGCCGCGCCCCATTTTGCACAGAAAGCGCGCGTACTCCAGAAAGGCATCGATGCCCTCTCTGGACAGCACCGACAAAGCCTCTGCCATGCAGTCCTCGAACACTTGGACGACCTGCGGGAAGCCGCAGCCGAGCTGCTCCCGGTAGACCTTCATCAGCGGATGTTCGTATTCGGTTTCAGCCATTTTCACGGAATCCAAAATAGGTTCTGTAGCTTGGTAGATACAAGGGTGGGCGCCGTTTTTTTGTGTGGGAGCGGCGTCCTCGCCGCGAAAATCTCGACCTGGAGGTCGCTCCCACTCATGTTCGCCCTCGGCTCAGCCGAAAGTCGCATCAATCGCGTGATCCAGCGTGTCGCGGATATCCGCGTCGTCGGTGATCGGACGCACCAGTGCCATACGACAGGCATCGCGTGGCGCCACGCCGCCCTTGATCAGAGTGGCCGCGTAGACCAGCAGGCGGGTGGAAATGCCTTCGTCCAGGCCGTGGCCTTTCAGGTTGCGCGCGACGTTGCCGATTTTCACCAACTGACCGGCCAAGGCTTCATCCGTGCCGGTTTCCCTGGCTACGATTCTGGTTTCCAGTTGGGCCTCGGGATAGTCGAACTCGAAAGCGGTAAAGCGTTGTTTGGTGGATTGCTTCAAATCCTTCATCAGGTTCTGATAGCCGGGATTGTAGGAGATCACCAGTTGAAAATCGGGATGCGCTTCGAGCAACTCGCCTTTCTTGTCGAGCGGTAAAGTGCGACGGTGGTCGGTCAGCGGGTGGATCACCACCGTGGTGTCCTGACGGGCTTCGACGATTTCGTCCAGATAGCAGATCGCGCCGATGCGTGCGGCCGTGGTCAGCGGGCCATCCAGCCAGCGTGTGCCGTTGGCGTCGAGCAGGTAGCGTCCGACCAGGTCGCTTGCCGTCATGTCCTCGTTGCAGGCCACGGTAATCAGTGGCTTGTTCAGTTTCCACGCCATATATTCGATGAAGCGGGACTTGCCGCAGCCGGTCGGCCCCTTCACCATCACCGGCAAACGAGCAGCGTAGGCGGCCTCATAGAGCGCGACTTCATTGCTTTGCTGCTGGTAGAACGGTTCTTTGTGAACCTTGTACTGGTCTTTGATAGGCATTGTTTTCCTCAGAAGTAGGGTGCGCCATGCGCACCATTTGGTGTGAATTTTTGGTGCGCATGGCGCACCCTACTTGGTGCTACCCGAAAAAAAACACCCCCATCGAAGTGGGGGCGCTTTTTAGTGCATCGCTTTGAAACCTGAGCTTACTTGTGTACGCCCAGCTTGTCGCGCCAGCCGGGAAATATCTTGTCGGCATCGCCAGGGAAGGATTCGAATGCACGAGCAAATTCCTTGTGGCTCTTGGCCCATTCGATCGGGTCGGCGCCAGCTTTCCAGCACTCGTAGGACTGGCGCAGGGAGATCGCGCCGGCCGCCGGGCTGTCGATGTGGCCGTAAGCGCCGCCACCGGCGGTGTTGATCACGTTGCCGTGGCCCAGGTTTTCGAAGAACCCTGGCAGACGCAGCGCGTTCATGCCACCGGAGACGATCGGGGTAGTGGGCTTCATGCCATACCATTTCTGGAAGTAGACCGGCCCTTGGCTCTCGTCGCGCTCGATCATGTAGGCGATGTCGGTGTCGCTCTTGGCGCCTTCCATCTTGCCGTAGCCCATGGTGCCGACGTGGATACCGGAAGCGCCTTGCAGACGGGACATCTTGGCCAGCACGAAGGCGGTATAACCGCGTTTTGCGGACGGGGAGGTAATCATGCCGTGGCCCGCGCGGTGATAATGCAGGTACTGGTTGGGATACTGGCGACGGGCGGTGGTGATCATGCCGGGGCCACCAACGAAACCGTCGACCAGGAAAGCCAGCTTGTCGGCGTCGGGGCCGAAGGTTTCCAGCGCGAAATCGGCGCGGGCGCACATTTCATAGTGGTCGTCGGCGGTGATGTTCATGGAGAACAATTTGGCCTCCCCGGTTTCGTCCTGGGCGCGTTTCATGGAGTCATAGACCAAGGGGAGGGTCTTTTTGATCGGGGCGAACACCTGGTTGCCCTGCGGTTCGTCGTTCTTGATGAAATCGCCACCCAGCCAGAACTGGTAGGCGGCCTGAGCGAACGGCTCTGGACGCAGGCCCAGCTTGGGCTTGATGATGGTGCCTGAAATGTAACCGCCGTCGACCACCGGGCGACCCAGTATCCGCCACAGGTCGGAGATACCCTTGGCGGGGCCGTCATACATCTGAATGACGCGCTCCGGGGCGTAAAAGTCAATCATCTTGGCGTGCTCGATGTCGCCCATGCCCTGGTTGTTGCCGATGGTCAGGGTCAGGAAAGAAACCAGCATGAAGCGGCCGTCGGTCACGTTGCGGTCGAACAGTTCGAGCGGATAGGCAATCCGCATGTCCTCGGTGGCTTCGTCGATGTAATAGACCAGCGCGTCCACGCCCTTGGTGAAGTCGTCAGTGGTGGAAACTTCAACATTGGTACCGGTGGAGGACTCGGCGGCAAAGTGCGCGGCCGTTTCCAGGTAGCCGTGACCGGCCTTGGGCATCATCTTGTAAGCGACCAGGATGTGTTTGCCACCCTTGATCAGGTCGTCTTCCTTCAGGTCAAGGTTTGCGTAACGTGCTGATTGATCCATTTGAATGTTCCTCCGCAAAAAATCTGTTAATGAATGAGCTACTGGGTACCACTATACGAACGATCTGCCATAAATAATATTAAATAATTATTATGATAACGATTAGTAAATACTTATGATATGTCGGCAGTCAGCCGGGACAGTGCCTCGCGGTATTTCTCGCCGGTTCGGGTGGCCACATCAGCGGGCAACTCGGGTGCGGGTGGCCTCTTGTTCCAGTGGATGCTCTCCAGCCAGTCGCGCACATACTGCTTGTCGAAGCTGGGCGGGTTGGCGCCGGGCGCGTACTGGTCGGCCGGCCAGAAGCGGGAGGAATCTGGCGTCAGCGCTTCGTCGATCAGGTACAGCTTGCCGGCGTCGTCCTGGCCGAATTCGAACTTGGTGTCGGCGATGATGATGCCCTTGGTGAGCGCATACTCCGCCGCTTCCTTGTACAGGGCAATAGCGGCGTCGCGTACTTCGGCGGCAAGCGCAGCACCGAGCAGTCCTGCGGTCTTTTCAAAGTTGATGTTCTCGTCGTGAGCGCCCGCTTCGGCCTTGGTCGACGGGGTAAAAAGCGGTTGCGGCAGCTTGTCGGCTTCTCTCAGCCCGGCTGGCAGGGGGATGCCGCACACGCTGCCCTGGGCCTTGTATTCTTTCCAGCCCGAGCCGACCAGGTAACCGCGCACAATGGCTTCGATCGGCAGCGGCTTGAGACGGCGCACCACGCTCGCCCTGCCCGTTACCTGATCGCGTTCTTCGGGCACCACCACCGATTCCGGCGCGATGCCGGTCAACTGGTTGGGCAGGATGTGGCCGAGCCGGGCGAACCAGAAGTCGGAAATCCGGGTCAGCACCTTGCCCTTGCCGGGAATCGGGGTGGGCAGCACCACGTCAAAGGCGGACAGACGGTCAGTGGTGACAATCAGCAGGCGTTCGTCGTCCACGGCGTAAATGTCGCGCACCTTGCCGCGATTGAGCAGGGGAAGGCTGTTGATGCTGGAATTAAAAAGGGGGGCAGTCACATCGCTTCCTTCGTGGTTTACACTAAATTTGAGATTTTACTGGAAAAACGACAGGTTGAGTATTTTCCAATTCAGGTATGAGCCTGAAGCGGTGTCGATCCGGGTGATTCAATTGTTCAGATTGACCGGG
>PFJY01000124.1 GCA_002784065.1 Hydrogenophilales bacterium CG_4_10_14_3_um_filter_58_23
AAACGGTTTCGGTTCGTATTGCAAGGCACTGTATTGTTCAACCAGATTCAGTATCTGTTGTTTTATCGCTTCTTTACTCATGTTTCGTCTTTCTCGTTTAATTATGCACTTGGTGAATTTTCAAAGGTCATTCCAACAATCTTGTTCTGCACTTTTGAGAACATTCTTTGCAAATCCACTCTCGTCCACCCTACGACTTCCTTGCTACGATGACATTTTCGAGTAAATTTTAATTTGTTCCAATGTCACAGTTTTCATGTTCGCGCCTTGCTGATAACTTCTCTGCCAAGCCACAATTTTGGCCAAGGCCTCGTCCAAATGCCATCTTGGATGCCAATCAAGTCTTGATTTCGCTTTGGAGCAATCCAGCTTCAGATAATGCGCCTCGTGCGGATGTTCGCCCCCATCCAACAACCAACTCGCACCCTCGCCCCAGGATTGGGTTAACTGTTCAACAATCCATTGCACCGGTTTGGCATCTTCATCGTTCGGGCCAAAATTCCAGCCTTCTGCACAAGCAGCACCTTCTTCATAAAGTTTTTGTGCCAGTTTCAAGTAGCCCGACAAGGGTTCCAGCACATGCTGCCAGGGGCGTATGGCGTGCGGGTTGCGGATAGTGACCGCGCGACCTTGCGTAATGGCGCGCATTATATCTGGAATGAGCCGGTCTTCTGCCCAGTCGCCACCGCCAATAACATTTCCCGCTCGTGCTGATGCAATCGCCGTTGAATGTTTAGCGTTGAAAGTGGACGAATTAAAGAAAGAGTTGCGGTACGCCGCTGTCACCAGTTCCGCACAGCCCTTGCTGCTGGAATAAGGATCGTAACCCCCCATCGCTTCATTCTCGCGATAACCCCATGCCCATTCGCGATTCTCGTAACATTTATCGGTGGTGACATTGACCACCGCCTTTACGCCAGGCGCACCGCGCACCGCTTCAAGCAGATTGACCGTACCCATCACGTTGGTGGAGTAGGTCTCGACCGGCTCGACATAGGAATAGCGCACCAGCGGTTGTGCCGCCATGTGAATCACGATCTCCGGCTGGTGTTCAGCAAACACCAGGCGCAGATGCTCCAGATCGCGGATGTCACCGATAATGCTGGTCATACCTTTTTCAACATCAGCCACTTCGAACAAACTCGGCTTGGTCGGCGGAGCAAGTGCGTAACCCACTACCTGCGCACCCATGGACTGCAACCAGAGCGACAGCCAGCTTCCCTTGAAACCGGTGTGACCCGTCAGAAAAACGTGCTTACCTTTCCAGAAACTCATGTTCATTTCCACACCTTCCACGGTGCCTTGCCTGATTCCCAAAGCGCTTCCAGGTGCGTCTTGTCACGCAAGGTATCCATCGGCTGCCAAAAACCCTTATGAAAAAAAGCACTCATTTGCTTGTCTCTCGCCAGGCTTTCCATAGGTTCGCGCTCCCAGAGCGTATGGTCGCCTTCGATATAATCCAGCACCTTGGGCGACAGCACGAAAAAACCACCATTAATCCAACTGCCATCACCCTGCGGTTTTTCCTGAAAACTCAGAACATCATTCCCGTCCAAATTAATCGCGCCGAAACGACCCGGCGGTTGTGTTGCAGTCAGCGTGGCAAGCTTGCCATGCTGTTTATGAAATTTTATCAAAGCCGAAATATCAATATCACCGACCCCATCCCCATAAGTGCAGCAGAAATCTTCTTCATCAAGATAAGGCGCAATGCGCTTTATACGCCCACCCGTCATGGTTTCGTCGCCAGTATCAACAAGCGTGACCCGCCATGGCTCCGCTTTGCGCTTATGCACTTCCATACGGTTATTCTGCATGTCAAAAGTCACATCGGACATATGCAGAAAATAGTTGGCAAAATACTCCTTGATAACATAACCCTTATAGCCGCAGCACACGATAAATTCGTTAATGCCGTGCGCAGAATAGGTTTTCATGATGTGCCACAGAATAGGCTTCCCACCTATTTCAATCATAGGTTTCGGGCGAACCGTAGTTTCTTCGCTGATTCTTGTTCCCAAGCCACCTGCAAGTATCACCGCCTTCATAAACGCACCTTTCCAATCTCTGACTCAAGCAAGCACTCACTCAAACGATGCATCGTACATTAACTCACTCCGATGCACCTATTACACATCATCCAGTTCAGCATGGGAGGTGGAGACGATCATATCTACCCCGTAAAAACTTTACATACTCGTCCACACAGCGGAAGTTTTCAATAATACCAAGATGGTGCAAAACTGAAGTCAAGCCAACATCCCACAAAAATCAATTGCTTTTGCCTTTATATCTGAGCGCGCAATAATTTCAGGAAAGGATTTATGTTTAACCAGAAAAGCCACCACATCCACATCTGCGTAATTACCATCAAATAAACGTACGTTTGGGAATTTTACCCGCACTTCTTCGTCATGCACGTTGGGTTCAAAACAAACCACCTCCCCGCCCGTCTCATTTTCAGTTAAACGCTTGGCAATTGACAGTGCAGGACTTTCGCGCATATCGTCAATATCCGGTTTGAATGTAAGACCCATTAGCAAAATCTTCGGCCTGGCCTTCCCCGTTGCTTTTGCTGCGTCAATAATTTGCTGAATCACCCAATCTGGCTTAGCGTCATTTACTGTGCGGGCCGTATGGATCAATCGCGCAATGTCTGGCGCACCATGCACGATGAACCAGGGATCCACCGCAATGCAATGCCCACCCACGCCAACACCCGGTTGCAGGATATTCACACGAGGATGGCGGTTAGCCAACTGAATGAGTTCCCATACGTTGATGCCGAATCGATCTGCCAACAGCGAAAGCTCATTGGCAAAGGCAATATTTACATCACGGAATGAATTTTCGGTCAGCTTGCACATTTCGGCTGTTCGCGGATTGGTGATGATGCACTCACCCTCGACGAAGATTTTATATAGAGCAGCCGCTTTAGCCGAGCATTGTACGGTCATACCGCCAATGACACGGTCATTTTGTACTAATTCACGAATCACTTGCCCCGGCAGCACACGTTCCGGGCAATAGGCAACATGGATGTCCGGTGTGTCATCACCATTGACGACGGGAAATTTCAAATCGGGTCTTGCAGCAGATAACCAGCCTATCATTTGTTCGGTGGCACCCACGGGTGAGGTGGATTCAAGAATCACCAGGTTACCTTTAATCAGATGCGGGGCGATCGATTCGGCTGCAGCCTGAACATAATCCAAGTCAGGTTCATAATCACCCTTGAATGGGGTTGGCACTGCAATAATGAAGGCATCCGCTGGTGCTGGCTTGGTGCTGGCTTTAAGAAAACCGGATTTAACGACACCATGAACAACCGCTGCCAGATCAGGCTCGACGATATGAATTCCACCGCCGTTGATAATATCTACTGCTTTTTGGTTAATATCTACGCCATGTACATTAACACCACGACTTGCCAGCACTGCGGCTGTAGGTAGCCCGATATATCCCAACCCAACCATCACAACTTTGTTAAATGCAATACTCACGAAAGCTCCTTTTTAATCACTGCAAAAATTCTTGACGAAGCCAATCCGTCACCATAGGGGTTGTGTGCGCGGGACATGCGCATATATTTTTCTTGATCATTCAGCAACGCAAGCGTCGTGGCAACAATACAAGCCTCGTTCGTACCCACCAATTCAACTGTACCCGCCCCAAGCGCTTCCGGTCGCTCAGTAGTGTCACGCATCACCAGAACCGGTTTACCCAATGATGGTGCCTCTTCTTGGATACCGCCCGAGTCGGTTAGCAGAAGATAAGCACGATTCATCAGATACACAAACGGAAGATAGTCTTGCGGCGCTATCAAATGGATGTTTTCACAGCCAGCTAGTATGCGATTCACTGGCTCTTGTACGTTTGGATTGAGGTGTACCGGATAGACAATTTGTACATCATCACGCTCGGCAATTGTGCGGATGGCTTTGCAGATATTTTCAAATCCTTGTCCAAAATTCTCGCGGCGATGACCGGTAACAAGTATTAACCTTTTATCTTTTTGAATGAATGCGAAGCGTTCGCTTAATTCCTGATTAAGCGCCGCATCATTATCTACACGCTCAACCACCTTGAGCAACGCGTCAATGACAGTGTTACCCGTCACAAAAATGGATTCGTCTGCACAGCCTTCGGCTAATAAATTGGATCGTGCAGTTTCAGTGGGTGCAAAGTGAATAGATGCTACGCGTCCGACCATGCGCCGATTCATCTCCTCCGGCCACGGAGAGTAAATATCACTTGTTCTTAATCCCGCTTCAACATGACCAACAGGTATTTTGGCGTAATATGCAGCAAGACTTGCGGCCATGGCTGTTGCGGTATCTCCATGCACAAGCACCAAGTCCGGCTTCCATTGCTTGAACACGTCACGCATACCACTCAACACATTGCAGGTAATATCGGTGAGATCTTGCCCTGGCTTCATCAGATCAAGGTCAAAGTCCGGCACAATTCCAAACAAACTCAACACTTGATCGAGCATTTGACGATGTTGCGCTGTCACACAAACTTTTACTTCCCATTGTTTCGCTTCGCTCAACACTCGCACTACTGGTGCCATTTTTATGGCTTCAGGCCGAGTACCAAACACCAGCATAATTTTTTTAATTGGCTGCATCATCATTTTCAAATCATACCGTTGCGCTTGTAACTGTTGCTTCATTATTTGTTGAGAAAGTAAAAATTTGTGGTGCGCTTCACTTCTTGCAAACCTGAATTACTTCCCACCACCCGTTGCTCGCGGTCGCAAAGACGAACCTGCATGGATTCCTTCTGCGGCTATGCATCGCAATGACAAAGAAGCTGTATTGCAGCGCTACGCTCGTAAACCTGCGGTCAAAAAGTCTCTCTTGAACAAGGCTCACAACAAAATGCCCAATCCATCAGCTTGTTGGCTGACCCTGCTTACTACCTTTTAATGAAGTCGAAAATTTCGACTTCATTGATTTCCACTCACTTTTATCAAGCTCTGCAATCTCTTAACGTGAAACTCGCGCAGCGATTCGTTTGCCCTTTCTCCCGCTCTTGTACCCTTTAAGGGTGTGCGGGGGAAAGTTGGATAGGGGGAACGGTCGTGGCAAGTTTCATCATCGTGGATGTCAACTTGCCATGCCCGTTAGACACTTGGTTTCTATACGCAGTATGCAGTGACGCAACGATTCCAATTTGTGTTCGACTACTTCCCGATCCATGCCAGCCTCCTTTCCGCCAGGATTCTTGTCCGGTAAGGCATAAAATCAGCTTGCTCAAACAAATGCCGAGCAATCAGATAGCCGCACAAGGTATCACTGCCCAATATCCTTCTCCCGTGACGCACTATTTGTCCAAGCAAGGGTTCAGACACGCCATACAAATCAATTAAATCAACAGGACGACCGATCCGCTCTGCCCATGCACCGACAAGCGTGATTCTTTCCTGGGCTGTCAGCACTTGTTTTGCGGCAACGGCTATATCCAAATCGCTATCTTCGCGCCGACTCCTCGTTGCAACTGAGCCAAACAACACCGCGAGGGTTATCTGCGGAAAATGGGTTAACAATTCGCGCAACTGCACATCGTTTGCCTGGGAAAGTTGCAATTTTGCGCCCATCTGTTCACCACCCATTTACATAGCGCCGTCAGCAAGATGCGTCACTTTTTTTTGCCAAAGCCAACGCCAATAGGGCGTTCTCGGTATGTTCCGGCAAATAATCGAGGCTCAAAGTATCACTCATGTGCGTTTAGCGATATTGAATACAGGCGCATCCTGGGTACGAACATCTTTAAGCAAAATATCCAGCTTGCGATCTCCCAGCGCGAAGGTTAACGCACCGTGTAACTGACACAAAACTTTCGCCCTGCTTGGCAACACCGTGTCGGTTTCAATCAGTAAATCAATGTCGCCCCCATCTGAGCGTATCATCGGCACGCGAACCGAATAACCATACTCGGCTCACTGTTCCCGGCACGCACTCTACGGTGCTTTTGGTGACTAGCTGTTGCGCTTGAGTGAGTCGCATGGCTTGATTTATCGCGTTTCAGTTGTACGCTGATCGTGCAGGAAAATACCACGCTTCATCAACTCACCGATTACCTGATCAACACAGGAATCAAGCTCTGCCCTACCGGTATTCACAGTAAGTTCAGCATTTTCCGGTGCCTCATAAGGGGACGAGATGCCGGTAAATTCCTTGATCTGCCCTGCCCGCGCTTTTTTATACAGCCCTTTCACATCGCGTTGCTCGCATACTTCTAACGGTGTATCGCAATAAATCTCTTCAAAATCACCGTGTTCAACCATGCCGCGCACACGCTCACGATCTTCCCTATACGGTGAGATGAAGGCCGTTAAAACTATAATGCCAGCTTCCATAAAAAGCTTGGCCACTTCGCCGACACGGCGGATATTTTCTACCCGGGCTGTATCTGAAAAGCCCAAATCACCGCATAAACCGTGACGAACATTGTCACCATCCAACACGAAGGTACGACAACCCTTTTGGTGCAGCGCTTCTTCGACTGCATGGGCCAAGGTGGATTTCCCGGAACCGGATAAGCCAGTGAACCAGATAATTGCGCCACGATGTCGGTTTTGCGCTTCGCGGCGGACACGGGTAACCGTTGCCTGATGCCAGACGACATTGGTAGAAACTGCAGAAAGAATCGGCTTGTCCATATTGGGTGGGTTGAGGCAATAAGTTAACGTGAAACTCGCACAGCGATTCGTTTGCCCCTTCCCCCGCTCTTGTACCCTTTAGGGTGTGCGGGGGAAGGTTGGGATGGAGGAAACGGGCGTGGTGAATTTCATTATTCAGGGTTGCCTCTGCCATGCCCGTTAGAGCGTTAGTAAAGTCCTATCGGCTACGGACAATACAAAGAACTCTGGATTATGCAAATCGTCTTTGTTATAGCGCAATTCTGCGCCTGACGAATCACATACCCTCCCCCCCGCCATCCGTACCACCGCATGTGCGGCTGCCGTATCCCATTCCATGGTCGGACCTAAACGGGGATAAAAATGCGCTACGCCCTCAGCGACCAGACAAAACTTCAGCGAACTGCCCATGTTGATGCACTGATAATCTCCCAGTTTTGCAAGCAGTGCGGCGGTGCGTTCATCCGCATGCGAACGACTTGCAACCACCTTGACCGGCTCGCCGGGTACATGCGTTTCGACCTGTATGGCATGAGCCTCAGCCGTGCCGTGCCGAACAAAGGCTCCCACGCCACGCGCCGCGAAATAACAAACTTCCAGAACAGGCGCATACACAACGCCCAGCACAGGTTGACCAGCCTCAATCAGCGCGATATTGACGGTAAATTCGCCATTGTGCTTGATGAACTCCTTGGTGCCATCAAGCGGATCAATCAACCAGAAACGCTGCCAGTCACAGCGTTCCGCATAAGGGATTTGCGCAGACCTCTTCAGAGAGCAGCGGCCAACCTAGATTCAATTCTTTCAGTCCGATGCTAATCACATGATCTGCGGCCAAGTCTGCCTGTGTCAAGGGCGAATTGTCAGCCTTGGTCATCACGGCATTTGCCGGATCGGCGTAAATCTCCATGATGGCCTGTCCCGCCTTAAGGGCAATGGCAACAACTTGCAAGAGTAGATTTTCAGTCATGGGATCGGAGCTAATATCGAAGCGTGTATTATACAGATCGAAACATTTAAATATAGTGGTATCCAGCTTAATACGGTAACTAGTTCTCATCCAGAAACGTAACGCTTTGATTTTATTTAATAAAATGTGATTTTTTAGTGGAAAAACCCGGTGGAAAGGTTTATAATTGCTCTCAAGTCGTTGATTGCAAACAATAAACAAAACCACAGGGGAATCCAAAATGCGCACCAAACGCACGCATCAGATGAGTATATACGAAGTCTTTTCAAAACACGAAATTGGCCAGGAATTGAAAGCGGTGTCAGATTGGTTGGACGGTCATTTGAATGTGCTGGATTGGGTGTTGGCGGACGTGCAGCGCGCGCAACTCAAGCCGACTGGACGTAGTGGAATGAGCATCGAGTCGATCTTGCGCTGCGGCATTTTGAAGCAGCACCGCCAATGGACTTACGAGGAATTGGCTTTTCATGTCGCGGACTCGGCGACTGCGGCGGCGTTTGTGCGTTTGCCGAACGGCTTGAGTCCGACGGATTCCGCCTTGCAGGGCGTGATTGGCCTGATTCGCGGTAAAACATGGGAGCATATCAGTCAGTCGCTGGTGAAGGATGCGTTAGATGAGTTCAACAATCAACGGTG
>PFJY01000200.1 GCA_002784065.1 Hydrogenophilales bacterium CG_4_10_14_3_um_filter_58_23
CTTTCCTTCGACACCCTCAGCCAGACGGCATTATTTTCCCTGGCCGCTTCGAGCATGGCTGGCTGGATGCTCTCGGCGGCGCTCGGCATGGTGTTCATGCTCGGCATGATCGCCACCGACGGCATCAACGGCCTGTGGATTTCGCGCCTGCTCAACCACGCCGACCAGCGCGCGCTCGTCGCCTCACGGGTAATGGGCCTGACGGTGGGAGGATTGAGCATCCTGGTCAGCCTGTTCGGCATCGCCAAATATTTCTTTCCCGGTGTCGCCGCCCACAGCGAAGGCCATGAATTGCTGACGGGGCTCAGTCTGATCGGCACCGTGGCATTGAGCTTTTATCTCGCCCTGCGCCTGGCGCATCGACAGGCCACGCCTTTATAATCGGGCAATCCACATTGCCCTGATGCAGGAATAAATATGTCGAAATTCGCCAAACGCTCAAAAAAGGCAGGCCTGCCGCCCGGCACGCTGATCCATATTGGGAAAAAACGGGCCGAGAAGACCCGCATCAGGCTGATCAACTACGACGAATCCCACTTTTTCGACAAGGAAACGGAAGCCCCCGAAGAGTTCTGCGCCGCCAGGGCGGCCACGGGCATCACTTGGGTCAACGTCGACGGCATCCACCAGATCGATCTGTTTCAGCGGATCGGCGAATGTTTCGGGCTGCACCCGCTGGTGCTGGAAGACATCATGAACACCGACCAGCGCCCAAAAATGGAGGATTTTGGCGATTACGTCTACATTGTGCTGAAAATGCTGTCCCTCAACGACAACGGGGAAGTCGCCGCCGAACAGGTGAGCCTGATCCTGGGAAAGAATTTCGTGCTGTCCTTCCGCGAACAGAACAGCCCCATCTTCGACCCCATCGTGGAGCGCGTCCAAAGCGGCAAAGGGTTCATCCGCAAGGCCGGGGCGGACTATCTCGCCTACGCGCTGCTCGATGCGATCGTGGACCACTATTTCGTGGTACTGGAAAAGCGGGAAGAAGAAATCGACACCCTCGAGGAAGAGGTCATTGCCAACGCCACGCCCAGCACCCTGCAACGAATCCACAAGCTCCGTCGCGAACTGATCTTCCTGCGCAAGGTCATCTTTCCCTTTCGCAACGTCATCGGTGCGCTGGAACGCGGCGAATCGGCCTTCTTCGAGCAAACTTCACGAATTTACCTGCGCGACATTTACGACCACACCATCCACATCATCGACACGCTGGAAACCTTCCGCGACCTCGCCACCGGCCTGCTCGACATCTACCTGTCCAGCGTCAGCAACCGCATGAACTCGGTCATGCGCGTCCTCACCGTGATCGCCACCATTTTCATGCCGCTCACCTTCCTCGCCGGCGTCTATGGCATGAATTTCAAGAACATGCCGGAACTCCAATGGGAGTGGGGCTACCCGGCGGTGCTGCTGCTGATGGCGACCGTCGGCATCGGGATGCAGGTGTATTTCCGCAAGAGAAAGTGGCTATAAGCCGGAACACTCCGGGCAACTCTCCGGCCATGCTAGAATTCAGGCCTTTCACTCTGGTTCAAACTCTTCCATGCCTCACAATACGCACAACCTGCTGACAGAGCTGCTTTCCGATCTGGAACAAACCAGAATGCTGTGGCAACTGGCGGTACTGGGATTCAGCCTGGCGCTGGCCTGGGGTTTGGGCCGCCTGCTGAGAGGCCGCCTGCCCAAATCGCAAGGCGCATTGAAAGTGGGGCTGGGCGGTGTTTCCCGCGTGGCTTTCCCGCTGATCGCGCTGCTGCTGGTGGTGATCGGAAAGACCGTGCTCAAAAACTGGCACTCCGTCAATCTGTTGAATATCGCCACTTCCCTGCTCCTGGCGCTGGCGCTGGTCCGCCTTATCGTCTACGCCCTGCGTCGCATCTTCGCCCCGAGCGGCTGGCTACACGGTTCCGAACGCTTCATCGCCACGGCGATCTGGATCGGCCTCGCCCTGCACCTCACCGGATTTCTCCCCGAAATCCTGGATGCCCTGGACGACCTCAGCTTCAACGTCGGCAAACAGAAAATTTCGTTGCTCACCATCTTGAGCGGCATCCTGTCCGTCCTGGTCACCCTGCTGGCGGCGATGTGGCTGGGGCGGACGCTGGAAAACCGGCTAATGACTGCGGAAAAACTGGACCCGAAGCTGCGCGTGGTGCTGTCCAAGCTGCTCCGCGCCCTGCTGGTCGTGCTCGGCATCCTCGTCGCGCTGCCCCTGGCGGGCATCGACATCACCGTGCTTTCGGTATTCGGCGGCGCCCTGGGGATAGGCATCGGCTTCGGCCTGCAAAAAATTGCCGGCAACTACGTCAGCGGCTTCATCATTCTGCTCGACCATTCCATCCATCCGGGCGACATCCTGACCGTGGAAGGCCGCTTCGGCACGGTTTCCCTGCTGACCGCCCGTTATCTGGTGCTGCACAGCAACGACGGCACCGAGGCGATCATCCCCAACGAAACCCTGATCAGCTCCACCATCATCAACCATTCCTACACCAACCGCCAGATCCGCATCGGCCTTCCGGTGCAGATCGGCTACCAGAGCGATCTGGAGCGTGCCATGGAAATCATGAAGGAAGCTGCGGCGAAGCAACCCAGGGCGCTGGCCAACCCCGAACCGAAGGTCTTTCTCAAATCTTTCGGCGACAACGGCATCGACCTGGAACTGGACATCTGGATCAACGACCCGGAAGAAGGCCAACTCAACCTGCGCTCGGACATCAACCTGGAAATCTGGCGCCAGTTCCAGGCGGCAGGCATCGAAATCCCCTACCCGCAGCGGGATGTGCGCATCATCGGCGGGCTGCCTGGGTAAACCGCAGCCCGCGTAGGATGGGTGGAGCACAGCGATACCCATCGCTTGTGATCGCGCGCGCATGATGAATGATGGGTATCGGCAAGCCTCCACCCATCCTACGCGCTGAACCCCACGCAGCAATTGACCCCACACTATAAGGCAGCGCATAATCACACCATAAATCGCATTATCTAGGGCACTTCAATGAGCACGATTAGCGCAAACGACTTAAAAACAAAAGGAATTTCAGCCATCGAGGCGGCACTGGCCAGCGAGCCTGAAGCCGCAATCTCGGTACGCGGCAAGGAGCGCTTCATCGTCATGGATGTGGCGCATTACCGCTATCTGCGCGAGTGCGAACTGGAAGCCGCTTTACTGCAAACTCGATCCGATCTGGCCGAGGGGCGCTTCGTCAAGGAATCGGCCGACGCACATCTTGCCCGCATGCAAACCCTGGTCAACCCAAAAACCAGCGCCTGAGCTGTCGTGACCTACACGCTGGTTTTCACGCAGCAATACGATAAGCGCGCGGAGCGCTTGCTGCACCGCCACCCTGAATTGCTACCGCTCTACCATAAAACCCTGAAACTTCTGGAAGCCAACCCCTACCACCCGTCACTGCGCCTTCACACGCTTTCCGGCAAGCTGGCGGGACTGCACTCGGTATCGATCAACCTGTCCTATCGCATCACGCTCGAACTGCTGGTTAACGACCAGGAAATCATCCCGGTCAACATTGGCGACCACGATACAGTGTATTAGCAGAACATGCCTCGCACAGACAACAAAAAACCCGCCGAAGCGGGTTTTTTGTTGGGCACTACCTGAAGAAAGCGCTTAGCTTAGCTTACTTCAATTTTGTTTCCTTGTAGTCCACGTGTTTGCGCGCCACCGGATCAAATTTCTTGATCAGCATCTTTTCCGGCATGGTACGTTTGTTCTTGTCGGTAGTATAAAAGTGACCGGTTCCAGCAGTGGATTCCAATTTGATTTTCTCGCGTCCGCCTTTTGCCATTTCTCAGCTCCTTAAATGCTTTCGCCGCGAGCGCGTAGCTTCGCCAGCACGGCGTCGATGCCGTTCTTGTCAATGGTGCGCAGTGCAGCGCAGGAAAGGCGCATACTCACCCAGCGGTTTTCGCTTTCCACCCAGAACTTGCGGTTTTGCAGGTTCGGCAGAAAACGACGTTTAGTCCTGTTGTTGGCGTGGGAGACGTTATTCCCCGACATCGGCTTCTTGCCGGTGATCTTGCATACGCGAGCCATGATATTGCTCCAGAAAATAGAATGATGAATTACGAAAAACGCGATTTATACCCTATTTTTACCCTCCAAGGCAAGAGAAAATTGCACTCCCTAGAGCAGGCCTCGCTCTGCGAACGATAGGAAACCGCTTCCGGCGACGATAAAATGATCCAGCACCCGGACGTCCACCAGAACCAAGGCGTTTTTCAGCGCCTGGGTCAGCACCTGGTCGGCATTGCTGGGTTCGGACACTCCGGAAGGATGGTTATGGGCGAGGATCACGGCGGCGGCATTGTGGTGCAGGGCGCGTTTGACCACTTCCCTTGGGTATACCGAGGTCTGGGTCAGCGTACCGCGAAACAGTTCCTCGCTGACAATGACGCGATTTTGCGCATCCAGGAACAAAGCCATGAAGATTTCGTGGGGCAAACCCTGTAGCCGGAGCCTCAAAAAATCGCGCACCGCCTGCGGCGAGGACAGGGCATCGCGTTGCGCGATATCCTCCTGCAACGCGCGCCGCGCCATCTCCAGCACCGCCTGCAACTGGGCATATTTCGCCGTGCCCATGCCCTTGGTCTGGCAAAACTCCTTTTCGCCGGCCGCGAACAACGCGTTCAGGCCGCCGAAGCGCCCGTGCAGTTCCCGCGCCAGATCCACCGCGCTTTTACCCGGCAGGCCGGTGCGCAGGAAGATGGCCAGCAACTCGGCGTCCGACAGGCTCGCCGCGCCTTTTTGCAGGAGCTTCTCGCGGGGGCGCTCGCCTTCCGGCCAATCCGTTATCGCCATGACAAATTCTCTTTGTTTCAAGTAGAATGAAGACATTATGACCGATTCAGCAAAAAAACGCCTGGTTCTCGGCGTCACTGGCGGCGTGGCCGCCTACAAGGCCGCAGAGCTTACCCGCCTGCTGGTGAAAAACGGCATCGAGGTACAGGTGATCATGACCGAAGCGGCCCGCCGCTTCGTCGCTCCGGCCACCTTTCAGGCCCTCTCCGGCAAGCCGGTGCTGACCGATTTATGGGACGGCCAGTCGGCCGGCGGCATGGCGCACATCGACGTCACGCGCAATGCCGACGCGGTGCTGATCGCCCCGGCCAGCGCCGATTTTCTCGCCAAGCTCGCGCACGGCGCCGCGAACGACCTGCTCTCCGCCGTCTGCCTGGCGCGCGCCTGCCCGCTGCTGGTCGCCCCGGCGATGAACCGCGAAATGTGGGACAACCCGGCCACCCAGCGCAACATCACCCAACTCAAGCGCGACGGCGTCACCCTCCTCGGCCCGGCCTGCGGCCTTCAGGCCTGCGGCGAAACCGGCATGGGGCGGATGGTGGAACCGGCAACCCTGCTCGATGACATCGAATCGTTCTGGCATCCCAAGCTGCTGCAAGGCCAGCGCGTGCTGGTCACCGCCGGGCCGACCTTTGAGGCGATCGACGCGGTGCGCGCCATCACCAACCTGAGTTCGGGCAAAATGGGTTACGCCGTCGCCCGCGCCGCCATCGAAGCCGGCGCGGAGGTCACCCTGGTCTCCGGCCCGACCTGTTTGACCCCGCCCTCGGCGGCGAAAACCGTTGCCATCACCAGCGCCCAGCAGATGCTCGAAGCGGTCAACCAGGAAATTGCCGAAACCGACATCTTCATCAGCGTCGCGGCAGTTGCGGACTATTACGTGCTCAACCCGAGCGAACAAAAAATCAAGAAAGACGCCCACATCCTCACGCTGGAACTGGCGCCCAACCCCGATATCGTCGCCAACGTGATGAACCTGCCCAACCCGCCGTTTTGCGTCGGCTTTGCGGCGGAAAGCGAGAACCTCTACGAATTCGCCGAGATGAAACGGCGCCGCAAGAATCTGCCGCTACTGGCCGCCAACCTGGTGCAGGATGCCATCGGCCAGGAAGACAACGAGCTGATCCTGTTCGACGACGGCGGCGCCCACCCGCTGCCGCGCGCGCCGAAAATCGTGCTGGCGAGGCAGCTGATCGTCCATATCGCCAAGCTATACCCTCATTCAGAAAGCAAAAACGAGACTTGAAAATGAAAAAGAATCTAAAGAAAGTCGATGTCAAAATTCTCGACGAGCGCCTCAAGCAGCACCCGCCCAGCTACGCCACGCCGGGCTCGGCGGGGCTCGACCTGCGTGCCTGCATCGAGCACGTCATGACCATCCACCCCGGGCAGACCGACCTGATCCCCACCGGCATCGCCATCCACCTCTGCGACCCCGGCATGGCGGCGATGATCCTGCCGCGCTCCGGCTTGGGCCACAAGCACGGCATCGTGCTCGGCAACCTGGTCGGCCTGATCGACTCGGACTACCAGGGACAGCTTTTCGTTTCCTGCTGGAACCGCGGCCAGACGCCCTTCATCCTCAACCCGATGGAGCGCATCGCGCAGATGGTCATCGTCCCGGTGATCCACGCCGAATTCAATATCGTGGAAACTTTTGAAGAAAGCGAACGCAGCACTGGCGGCTTCGGCAGCACCGGTCGCCACTAGCGTCACCCCTGCCCCGGGCACGATGGATGCGGGTTGGGCACGCGGTGCCCAACAAATAACTCGGGGTCGTTGTGATTTCGGGTTTGTCGGGCACGGGGTGCCCGACCTACATACCTCAATAAATCAATAGCGCCCTCTGGTGCCGCCACCCATTCCACCGCCAGGACCCATGCCACCGCCCCCAGAACCCATACCTCCGCCCATCGCAGGCGGCATATCCGGCAGGGTAACGCCTCGCTCCTTGGCACGCGCCCGCATCTGCTCGTGGTGTTCGGCGCGGATTTTTTCACGCTCTTCCGGAGTTTTTGCCCCGCGCATTCTGGCACGGTAAGCCACGCGCTCTTCCTGCGTCATCAACTGCGAGCCGTATACCTGCTCCTGCTGCTCCTGCTGCTCCTGCTGCTTCACCTGTTTCTGTGCCGGTTCCTCACCGACAACCAGCGGTGACATAGCCATCATTCCCACCGCCAGCGGCAACAACCATAATTTTTTGGACATAGTGCTTCTCCTTCACGCAAGACAAAGTGGACGGCCCACTTTTGCTTTATTATAGATACTATTATGGAATCTGCTCCCCGCTTCCTGTGTGACGTAATGCTGGCACGCCTGGCCCGCTACCTGCGCGCCGCCGGCCTGGACACCACGCTGGCCGCCGAGTCCGCCACCGACGCGCAAATTCTGCGCGAGGCGATCGACGAAGGTCGCTGGCTGCTCACCGCCGACCGCAAAATCACTGAACACAAAGCCGCCAAGGGCCACGTCATCCAGCTCCCCTTCGGCTCGCTCGACCTCCAGGCGGCAGTCCTGAACGGACAATTCGACATCGACTGGCTGAGCCACGCCTTCACCCGCTGCCTGGTGGACAACACCCCGCTCCAACCCGCCACGGCGGAACACGCCCTGCAAGTGCCGGCAGACGCCCGCCAGCCGGAGGAAGAATTATTGGCCTGCCCGAACTGCGGTCGGGTTTACTGGCGCGGCTCGCATTACAAGCGAATGCGGAAAAAGCTGGAATGCTGGCAGGAAAATCCAGCAGCAGAGGCAACTATCGAGCCGCTATAACTTCAAAACTTCACGGATATTGACAACTCAGGCGCGTGTTGGCATCATCTCCAACATGAAGGCCATTCAGCTTGTCCGTACTCGCATAATCTACTCTGCCTCTGCTTTTGCTGAGCTGGTACTGTGGCAGCTTCCGGAACCCGTTGCAGGTTCGGTTCACTCATTCAAGTACAGGCTTGCGTATGTGGTAGCCGGGGTGTGCGTCTTGCGCTACGACAATGAAGTTGGAAAAGGGGACCACCGGCATTTTGCTGGCAAGGAGCGCGCCTACATCTTCAAGACACCCGACAAGCTGATTGCCGATTTCCAACGTGATATTGCGAGGTGGAACCGTGAAAACCGTGACTCTTGATGTACGAACTCCCGCCGATTCGATGGAGGACTTTGCGCGCGCCTGGAAAACAGGGAAACCCGAAAAATCAGCGCATATCAGTTTCGCCACCCCTGAGCTGCTTTGGCAGGTATTAACCGCCAAACGATGGGAATTGCTTAAGGCACTATGCGGCGCGGGGCCAGTGTCAATCCGGGAGGCAGCCCGGCGCGTCGGGCGCGATGTAAAGGCAGTGCATGGCGACGTAACGGCACTACTCAATGCGGGCGTGCTTGACCGAGCGGAAGGTGGCGGTATCATTTTTCCGTTCGAGGCGGTGAAGGTTGAGTTCTTGCTGAAAGCAGCATAAGAGCCGA